>CAVBLW010000031.1:0-47141 GCA_963596085.1 Bacteroidaceae bacterium
ATTATAAGGTGGGCGATATTTCTTGATTAAATTGATTTCTAATAACAAAGATTCTTTCTCCGAATTCGTAACGATAAATTCGAAATCATGAATATGACGAACTAAACGTGTAGTTTTTTCATTGTGTGTACCATGAAAGTAACTTTTCACACGATTTTTTAGTACCTTAGCTTTTCCAACATATAGGATTTCATCCTTTTCATCCTTCATAATGTAACAACCCGGACTATCAGGAAGTAAAGCAAGTTTATTTTGAAGATTTTGTTTCATTCGAACTTCACCTACTTCAATATCACAACGGTTGCACCAAGTCCGCCATCACTTGGTCCCCCACTCATTTTTGATTGCACATGTGGATGTCGATCAAGGTATTTCCAAACAGCCGAACGTAGTTTACCTGTTCCCATGCCATGAACAATACGTACTTGTTTCATTCGATGTGCAACACATTGATCAATATACTTATCTAAAGCAGCAATTCCATCTTCCACATGGTAACCGATAATGTTTAACTCCGTTGGGCAACGTGCAAAGATTTTATCCACATGCTTTTTAGATGGTTTTACTTTTTGAACATTTGGTTTATTTATTTTAGTCAAACGATTCGTTTTGATCTTCATCTTCATTCCATTACTCAAAACGATTGCTTCTTTTTTTCGTAACTCTACAATTTCACCATGGGTATTTACATCCTTAATTTGAACATAATCACCCACCTTCAATTCCTCTGCTTCCTTTTCTTCTCTTGGTGCTTGATTCATTGCATTTAATTGATGTAATAGGTTGGTATTCTCATGCATTTTCGCATTTTTATTTTGGCGTAAAGTTTGAACAATTTCTTGAGCTTCCTCTTGTTTCTTTTCTAAAAGCGCATTTAACTTTTCTTCATAATCTTCAAGAAGAATTTCCTTTTGTTTCGTAATCTTGTTTTTTTCTGCTAAGGCATCTTTTTGAAGCTGATGGGCATTTTCAATCAATTGATTGAATCGTTCCTTTTGTTGACGAACTTCGTTTTGCATGATTTCAAGCTTCTCTAGTTGTACGTCGACATCCTGTTTATTTTCATCTTTAATTGCTTGGGCATGTTTTAGAATCGAGTCTTCTAAATGATATTGTGCCGCAATAGAAAAAGCATAGGATGCTGCTGATACCCCTTCAATATATTTATATGTTGGTTTTAACGTTTCTTCATCAAATTCAACACTTGAAACAAGCACTTGATCATGCGTTTTTCCATAATTTTTGACTTGATTGAAATGAGTACTGGTAATAATTGTACAATTCAATTGAATTAAATAATCTAAAATCGCAATTGCTAAGCTCGCACCTTCACTTGGATCCGTTCCATTCCCTAATTCATCAATCAAAATAAAAGAACGTTCATTTGCTTTTTGGCAAATAGAAGAAATTTTTGAAATATGTGAAGAAAAAGTCGACAAATTATTCTCAATGGATTGTTGGTCCCCAATATCAAACCAAAAAGAAGTATAAAAAGGTAGAATCGCTTCATGACACAAAAGAGGAAAACCAGCATGCGCTAAAACCATAAATAAACCAATAGTTTTTAAAGTAACCGTTTTTCCACCCATATTTGGTCCTGATATCATTAAACAATTCTTTGAACAAGTATACGTATTGGCAACAACCTTTTGCGAATCAATCAAAGGATGTCGGCTAAATACGAAATGAAATTTATGATTTCTTTGATGAATGAAAGGAATGCAACCATCCTTTTGATAAGCCCATTTTCCTTTCGCAAAAGCGACATCAATAAGAGTCATTGTTTCTAAATTTGCATATAAAGCATTGGCTTTTTTTGCTACTTGTAAAGAACATTCTTTACAAATCCTTTTTTTCTCAGAAGCAATTTCAGCTTCTAAAGTTTGAATCTGGTTGTTTAATTCCACAAAAGCAGAAGGTTCAATATAAAAAGCTAAACCACTTTGACTTTGTCCATGCACCATTCCCCCAAAAGCATTTTTATCTTGCGCCTTTACTAAAACAGACAGACGTCCTTGAATGGACGTTGTCATCGTTTCCATAAGCTTGTTGGCATTTTTCTTTAAAAAAGATTGTGCTTTTTCTTGTAGACGATGTTTGCAAGTAAATAAAGCTTGAGTTTTAGAAACCAATTCATGACTTGCATTGTCTTTAACTTGACCAGAGCCATCAATACGTTTTTCAATAAAGGCTAACAAAGAAGAACAAGAATCAATCGTTTGGGCATAATCCCTTAAATAAACGGTATCTGTTTTTGATAAGACTTGTTGAATATTAGAACAAGCATGTAAAAACAAGGAAACTGCTAATAATTCGTCTCCCATTAAAATGGCATTCTTTTCCACTCTTTTGACCAAGATCGAAATATCCGAACAACCAGCCATATTGATCAATGTACCCTTTTGTTCAAGCTTCATTGCCTCACTAGCTAAAGAAAGACGATGTTGAATTTCCTTTAAATCTTTTAAAGGTAGGGATTCAAGGATTTTCTCTTTTGAACTTGAAAAAGAAGCAAAACTTGCGATTTGCTCCAAAACTTTATCAAAATCAAGCGCTTGATTTAATTCGTTATGAAAGAACTGTCGTTTACGTCCCATAATCGTTTCACTTCCTCAATCATTTTCTCTTCCCCTCGTACAATCAAACTTTCTTCTTTATATTGTGTTCCATTCTCAACAAAGGGTAAGTCACAAAAAAATACAAAACATTGAATAAATAAATAGGCTTCAATCAATCCAAGAACTAAACCACCCATATGATTTAATAAGGACAAAGGCGTCTTTTTCTTTTTTTTCGTTTTCTTATAGAAGAAATAAAGTAATGTAAAGAATACTTTAAATCCAATCAATAAAAGGAAAAACCAAGCAAGTTGATTTAAACCTTCGCTAAAAAGAGCACTATGTATAATTGTAAATTTTGATGCAAAGTGCGAATAGAAAAAATAAGCGCATAGAAATGAAAATAAAAAAGAAAGCACACCAAATACTTGCGCAAATAAACCATTCTTATATGCCCTAAACAAAATCAGAATTAATAGAAGACCAATAAATAGATCATAAAATATAAAATAACTCGTTTGAAGTATCATGCCTTAGTTTAACATATTTCTTTTCCAAAAAAAAATATGTTAAACTACTTTCATGACAACAATCACAAAAAAATATAGCGAAAAAGAAATTTATGCCTTAAAAAAAAGACTCCAAAATTCAATACTAAAAGAAAGTCAACCCAACTATACGTATTATCAAATTAAAACAAAGGAATGTACCATCACCGCATATACTTCAGGTAAGGTTGTCTTTCAAGGAAAAGACTTATCTTGGATGGAAGATCATCCATCACAAAAAATAGACAATCAATTTCCCCAAGCCGGTAGTGATGAAGTAGGTACCGGTGATTATTTTGGACCGGTCGTCGTTAGTGCAAGTATCATTCATGAAAAAGATGTCGAAACGTTAAAAAAGCTTGGTATCCAAGACTCAAAACAAATCAATGATGAAAAGATTAGGAAATTAGCCATCGAAATCAAGAAAATTTGTCCGCATACCATCTTGATTGTACCACCAAAAAAATACAATCAAATTCATCAAAGCCACAATATGGTTGATATCAAATGTCTTTTACACAATCAAGCTTACTTAAATTTAAAAAATAAAGGTTATCCCCTTCCAGAATTTAAGATTATCGACCAATTTGTCCAAGAAAAAAGTTATTATCGTTATTTAAAAAATAAAGAAGAGGTCATTCATAACATTCATTTTGAAACAAAAGCCGAAAATAAATACTTATCCGTTGCATGTGCAAGTATTCTTGCTCGAAATGCTTTTTTAGAGTATTGGGATCAAATGGAAGAAAAATACAACTTTAGCTTTGTGAAAGGCGCCAGTAATAAAGTTGATCTCTGTGCTAAAAAATTCGTCAATCAATTTGGAACAAAGGAATTAGAACAAGTCGCAAAGCTCCATTTTGCGAACACCAAAAAAATTACGAATCTGTAATCAAAAATTAAATATTATAAAGAATGGATGCGAATTTTTCTAATCCCTTCTCCATATTTTCTTCTGAAATGGATGCAAAAGATAAACGGACTACTTGATCTTCGATACTAAAAGCTACTTGACTTGTGCAAGCATCTTTTAATTTTTCGATATCCCCTTGATATTCAAAACAATAAGACATGTAAGCTTCATTTAAATAGAACTCTTCATGAAAATAATAATTTAATAATTCTTTCATTTTCTTTTGTCTTAGACTATATTCACGAATTAATTTACGTAAATGTTTTTGTAAATATCCATCTCGAATATATCGTGAAAAAGCAATTTGTTCAATTTTTGAAGTTGTCGGTCCTAAATCAAGATTTAAATACTTTTGTAGATAATCTTCATTTAAAATCATATAGCTAATTCTTAAAGAAGGAAGTAACAATCTTGAAAAAGAATTCATATAAATAATATGTGTACATTTGGAAAATAAACTTGGTTTTACACGTGAAGCATAAATTAACTCCCCATTGTAATCATCTTCTAAAATCAATAGAGAGTCCATTGCAATTAATTGATTACGAATGTCATTGGGCATACTTTTCTTATCTCGAGTAAAACAAGTCGTATTAATATATAAAACATCGGCCTTTGATGTTTTTAAATCATCCATAAAAGAATCAATCCGTAAAAATTTCACTTGATACCCATAGGATTGAAACACTTGTAGTGCTTGATGATTGACATATTCACTAACCGCAATAATACAATCCTTCTTTAACATTCCACAAAAAATATACAACAAGGATTGATAATTGGATCCAATTACAATATTTTCAGATGAACTTAAAATGTTACGATTTTTTTGAATATATTTACTTAAAGCTTCCCTTAGTTCAATTTCCCCTTGACTTAAACCATAGCTTGACATCGTACTTTTATCATTGAGAACATCTTTTAAATATCGTTTCCAAATATTCGTTTCAAAAGAATCAAAAGAAACCGAAGATACTCGAAAATCATAAGTATATTGGATTGGTTTTTGAATTTTTTTCTGTTTTTGTATAGATTGATGTAAAGCTATTTGATAATCTTCAATACATACGATATATCCTATTTTTTCTTTGCTTTGAATATAACCATCTTCAACCAATTTATTATATGCTGACTCGATGGTCGTTTTTGATAAATTATATTTTTTACAAGATTGACGAATACTATCAATCCGTTCTCCCTGTTTTAAATAGCCCTTTAAGATCTTATCTTTGATCTGTTCGTAAACAATTTCATACTTTTTCATAAACTGTCCCTTTCTATTTTTTTATTTTTGTATATTTTATTATGTACAGAATACACTATAATACTCTCAAAAGGAAGGATGATTTTATGAAAAACAATCAAATTTATCGTATGGTTATTACAGCATTAGGGATGGCTTTAGTATTTATTGCGACTATGTTTATTCAAATTCCAAATGCCTTAGACGGTTATTTTAACTTAGGAGATGGATTTATCTTATTATTCGCGAGTTTTTTAAATCCATTTGAAGCCTTTTTAATTGGTGGTTTAGGTTCCGCTTTTGCGGATTTAGCAAGTGGTTATGGCTACTATTTTTTCTTCACTTTAATTACCAAAGGACTTGAAGGTATTGTTGTAGCCTACCTAATGAAAAAGAGCCAATCAAAATTGAGCCAAATTGGTGCTTATTCACTAGGAAGTATTGTCATGGTATTTGGTTACTTTATCGCAAAATACATTTTAAAACAAAGTTGGGCTATGGCATTTGCAGAAGTCTTTCCAAATGCACTTCAAGGCATTGCAGGCATTGTCATTGCACTATTTGCATATCCAATCATTAAAGCGATCTTGAAAGATAAATTAAATCAAAGCTATGAAGAATGTGAAAAATCTGTTTTAAATTCTTAAAAAAAAGACGATTTAAATCGTCTTTTTTATTGATACTTCAATATTTGTCGTATAAGTTAATTGAACCAATTCAACGCCTGCATCACGAAACATACGCTTACTCGCAACATTTCCTTCGGTCCCTGCATATTTATCGCTTTCATAAACAACACAGCTAATACCTGATTGAATAATAGCTTTTGCACATTCATTACAAGGAAATAAAGAGACATAGATTGTGCACCCTTTTAAATTTTGAATACTATTTAAAATGGCATTTAATTCAGCATGAACCACATAAGGATATTTTGTATCCAAAAATTCACCATTTCTCTCCCATGGAAAATCATCATCATTACAGCCTTTGGGAAATCCATTATATCCGAGCCCAACAACTCTTTTATCTTTATTTACAATACAGGCACCTACTTGTGTATTTGGGTCCTTGCTTCGTAAAGCACTCAAATGAGCCATGGACATAAAATAAGCATCCCATGTTAAAACATCACTTCGTTTCACTGCTCTTCCCTACTTTCTAATTCACTTAATACCTTTTTAAAAGTCGGATCTAAGTCTGCATCAAAATGCATCTTTTCATGCGTTGAAGGATGAACAAATTCTAAAGTACAAGCATGCAACAATTGTCCATTGGCTTCAATTGTTTTTCTTGGTCCATATTTTGGATCAGAGGCGATTGGATGATCAATATAAGCCATATGAACACGAATTTGATGCGTTCTTCCAGTCTCGAGTTTACATCGAATATAGGCATAATCTTCAAAATTTTCAATCACTTCAAAATGCGTAATCGCATCCTTTGAATTCTTCGCCGTTACAGCCATTTTTTGACGATCTTTCTCATCTCTTCCAATTGGCGCATGAATGGTTCCATACGCATGTTGAAATGGATGATGAACAATCGCAAGATATTCACGATGACAAGTTTTATCTGCTAATTGTTTGGATAAGGATTCATGGGCTTGGTCATTTTTGGCAACAACCAATAAACCAGAAGTGTCTTTATCAATACGATGGACGATGCCAGGTCGCATAACACCATTAATACCACTTAAATCTTTGCAATGGGCCAAAAGTCCATTTACTAAAGTTCCAGAAAGATGACCAGGTGCTGGATGGACTACCATACCTTTCGGTTTATTCACAACCAAAACATCTTGATCTTCATAAAGAATATCTAAATCCATTTCTTCTGCACAAACCTCTAAAGCTTGTGCTTCCGGTATTTCAATTTCAACCAAATCATCCATTTTTAAAACATAGCTTGCTTTTTCCAATTTATGATTAACGGTAATTTTTTGATCTTCTAATAAATCCTTTACTCTTTTTCGTGATAAATCAAATTCTTTAGAGATTGCTTTATCCAATCGATTGGATACGCTCTGTTCATCAATTATCCATTTTTTTGTTTCCATTTTAATTTCTCCTTCCAATCATCCCCAATAAGAATCAAAATAATGCAGAAAAAACCCATCGTTATACAAATATCTGCAATATTAAATACAGGAAAACCTTGTCCAAACAAACGAAAGCTAAAGAAATCGCGAACATATCCAAAACGAATACGATCAGCCCAATTTCCAAGGGCTCCGGCCGATACAAAGCTCAGGCAAATTTGGATTCTTCGATCATTACAAGTTAAAAAATAATAAAGGATCGCAATTAAAGCAAGCACCGTAACAATCGAAAAAAAGAAAACGCCATACCCTTCCATAATCGAAAAACCTGCACCATAATTTCGTACATAGGTTAATGAAAAGAAATGAGGAATCACAATTAATTTTTCATAAAGTGGAATTGCTTGTACAATGGCCCACTTTGTCCATTGATCCAATCCCAATGAAAAAAGAATATTAAATAAAGATAAAAAACAAATACTTTTATTAACTTTCATAGTATTTAAAACCCCTTAAAACATTTTATTATGTCGATGCAATAATAACATTTTTATAAATAACCATAATCCCATAAACAATGCAAGTAAAAAGCCAAAAAAACCTAACGCTGGTATGCCAAAAATCTTTGGTTTCATATCGGTTAAACACAAAAAACTTGACCCCATAAGAATCGCTGAAATCAAAATACAAATAATCATTCGATTCACCATTCGATCGATTTTCGCAATAGGTTGATCACTACCCATGACATTTAAATTCACTTTTAATTGACCTCTTTGAACAAGTTTTAAAATATCACTCGTTTGAATCGGAACATCTAAAATCCGATTATAAGATTCAAAGGAACGATGAACAACCTTTTTAAGTTCTGTATTTAAATTGAATTGTTTAAGTGTTGCTTTATGATTCGCTGCTATTTGTAACATATTGGTTGATGGATCCAAATGTAATAACGTCGCTTCCATAACTGTCATCGAACGTGCTAACATAGATACGCCTTTCGGTAATTGAATTCGATAGCTATGACAAATGGAAAAGATTTCTTGAGCCATATGTGCAACATCAATTTCCGAAAAAGGCATATCCAAATAAACATTCATAAATTGTTCCATTTCATTGGTAAATTTCGCATAATCGATTTCTTGTTTCGGTTTACCTAATGACAAAATGCTATCTACAACAGTCATTGTATCATGCATCGCAATTGCTCGAACCGCCTTTTTCATTACTTCTCTTTCAAAAAGATTTAAGGTGCCCATCATACCAAAATCAATCCATACAATTTGATTATTTCGAACACGAATATTTCCCGAATGTGGATCCGCATGAAAAAAACCATTTTCAATAATTTGTGAAATATAGTTACAAGCTAAATCTTTCGCTAGTTTTTGCGTATCATAACCATTCTTTTTTAATGATTCTAATTGACTCACATCGATGCCATCGACATATTCCATCACCAAAACATATTTCGATGTATACTCATCATAGATCATTGGCGCATCGACCGTAGCATCCTTTTGATAGGTTTGTTTAAATTTTTTTGCGAATCCTGCTTCAATGGTAAAATCCATTTCTTCTTGACTGGTTGCCCAAAATTCATCTAAAACCATATCTAAATCGATCACAGAGCTCACGAGTTCAGAAAGATTTAGAAAGCGTGTCGCCTTTCGCACCAGACGAATATCTCTTTTCATCGTTTCGTAAATATTTGGTCTTTGAATTTTTACGACGACCTTTTCACCTGTTTTTAAAATTGCTTCATGTACTTGTGCAATGGATGCAGAGCCAAGCGGTTTTTGATTAAATTCCACAAAAATAGAAGACCAATTCTCACCAAAGGTTTGCACAAGAATTGTTTCAACTTCTTCATAAGGCATTGGTTTAACACTACTTCGAAGCTTTTCTAGCTCTTTGGTATAACGTTGACTAAACATATCTTGTCGAGTCGACATAATTTGCCCAATTTTTACAAAAGTTGGTCCTAAATCTTCTAAAATTTCACGAAATTTTACCGGATCCAATCCTTTTTGAACTTTATGTTTTTTTAAAATAGATAGGATCTCGATAAAACGAGCTCCTGACGCTTTTGATTTTGCCATTCAATTCACCTAGACCTATTCTAACACAACCCATTAAAAAAAGGATATTCATCTCAATGATAAATATCCATAAGCACTAATCTGTAAACTTCTCGTAAAACTCCATACTTTCTAATACCGACGTATCTTCAATTGGATTATCATCCAATCTTAATGCTTCTAAAAGTTTTAAATCTTTCAAAGGAGAAACATCGGTTATATAGTTTGCCTTTAAAGTCAATGAACGTAAAAATTTTAAGTTAGCTAAAGGCGTTAAATCAGAAATCGCATTATGATCTAAACGCAAATAAGAAATATATTCGAGTTTGCTTAATGGTTTTAAATCTTCAATCACATTGTTATAAAGATCCACATTACATAGATTAGGTAAATTTGAAAGTACCGAAATATCAATAACATCATTATCTTCTAAAGATAAAATCGCTAATTGTTTCATTTGTTTTAAACAAGAAATATCTTTAACTTGATTACGTGCCAAATTCAAATCCACCATTTTTTTATGTTGGCTTAAAACCGTAATATCCGTAATATGATTCGTATATAAATCTAAATGAACAAGATTGTTTGCTTTTTCTAAGAAATGAAGATCCTCAATTTGACAGAAACGAGCTTTAAACATTTCTAATGAAGTCACATTTGTGAAAGCATCTAAATGCGTAATTTCATTTTTCGAAACATCTAAACGATGAAGGTTTTTTAAATTGTTTAATAATCGCATATCTTCAAAACCAGTTTGTTCCAAATAAATTTCTTCAATATGTGGTAATTCTTTTAAAAATTCAAAAGAATCTGGATGATTTTGCGATAAATCCAAAATACGAAGTTTAGGAAATTCCGATAAAATACTATAATTTTTAACATAAGGACAATTTGAAATATTTAATTTTTCAAGATTGCTCATCGATAATAAAGGCGATAAATCATCCATTAAATTCGTTGAAAGATCCAATTCTTCAATATTTGATAAATAAGTTAAATCTTCAACATTGAATAAACGCATACGAGACATCTTTAATTTCTTCAATTGTTTTAATGTCCCTAAAATCGCAAAGCTATATTGCGTATTTTCTGTATTGATACTAACTTCCTTCAATTTTTTACAATGCTCTAAATACTCGATGCTATCAATTTTCGCATTTTCCATATTTAGATACTCTAAATCAATCATCGCAGCTATACTTGAGACATCCATTGTATATAAATTATTTCTTGAAATATCTAAACGTTTTAATTGACGATAACCATGTAAAGCTTGAATATCACGCAATTGGTTAATCGAAACATCTAAATTTTCAAGATTTCTTAGATCACGAATTGGATCTAAGCTTGTTAATTTATTATTTGAAACATTCAAACGCTCCAAATTTTCCGCATATTCCAAGCCATCTAAACATTCAATTTCTTTTCCAGGTACTTGTAAATTCACAAGTTCTTTCATATTTTCTGGATTTATTTCATCTTCTTTTATGCGCAAAGCTTGTGCTACTGCAATACGCAAAGCCTCATCTTTAATAATCATGATAAGACCTCCTTACTCATTTAATTATATTATAATCAAAACGAAATTCAATGACCATAAGAACCCTTCTTTTTAAAGAAAATTTTACATCAATTTAAAATTGTTTATACTTTAATTATGCAAAGATACGAAATGATCAAAGATATTGTTTATTCAAACTACGCAAAAATCTTTAATGAATCCATACGAATTGAAGCCATTGCACATACTTGCCAAGTTGATTCCTTTTCAAGCTTACTTGCTACAAAAAGGAAACTTGACTTAGAAACCTGTAAAATTATCGCCCTTCTTCACGATTATGCCCAATTTAGTCAAAATTGTTCGCATGCCATCCATGCGAAAATGGGAGCAAAACTCGCTTATGCGCTTTTAAGTGAAACAAAATCCTTTTCGCAAGAAGAAATTGATGGTATTTGTTATGCTATTCATCAACATTCTTTAAAAAACCAAAAGGACAATGCACTTTGTGAATGCATTAAGGATGCGGATCTTATGGCACGCTATTTTGCCTATCCTGATTTAAAAATTGAAGGTATAAAAAAACAGCGCCTACAAAATGTATGCGCTGAACTTGGACTTGCCCTTACACTTTAAAATTTTTGATAGAATAAAGGAACATCCAATTGTTTTTTAATCGATTCAAAAGCCTTCAAAAAATTTTCTTCATCATAAATGATCCAATCAATATAAGAGTAGCTTTTTCCAATAGCCCCTCCGATTACTTGTCCAGCATGAATCTTAGACATTTCTTTATTTAATTTTTTTGACAATTCTTGTCGTAAAAGGGCATCCTCTTTATTGTTATAAATATTCATAAAATAAATATAAGCAAAGTTTCCATCCTTCACTTGTAAATCCGAAAGGACGTCTTTTTGTCCTTCTATACTTTCTTCAATTAAAAGTGGATGCGTCGTAAAGATTAATTTCATATCCTTTCGTAAAGAATCATCCGCAATTTCTTTATATGGTTTATATACAGAGTGAATTTCAGTTGGATGCTTATAAACTGGCCAATCCTTTTTTTCAACAAGATCCATAATTGTTTCATAAAAATCAATCAAATTACAAAAAGATAACTTATCATCTGCCTGATCTAAATAATCCACGCTGGATAAATAAGCTTCATAAGCACATTGTCCAATTGCCAATTCAATCAAATACATACTCATTTCTTTTTTACGTTCTGTATTACCAATTTGTGAATAACCCGGACAATACAATTTACAATCAAGCGTTTTATTCTTTTCATTCACTTGATAGAAAACCATAAAATCGTTGAGATAATAATCCTCCTCTTTAATTCTTAAATCCGCTTGCACTGCTTTTGCAGACATTGCTTCAAGACAAGAATGAATAATCCAATTCTTTTTAATGGCTTCTGGTGCCAAATTAGCACAGAATAAAGCTAAGTATTGACTTGTTTTATTAGGTCCTGTATCAAAAGTCATTTCAAATGTATCATAGGCATATTCACAAAAGAAATGGCTTCCACAGATACGCATAACTTCTTGATCTAATTGTTCAATTAAAGTATATGATTCTTCACTTTGTTCTAATAATGAAGTTCGTAATTTTGCATCAATTTGAAGGAATTTTTCCCAAAAATCACAAATATTTGTATAAGCACTCATTTTATTCTCCTTTTAAAAAGGCTATGCAAAGCATAGTCTTTATCCGATTGAATCGGTCATATCTAATTTTAATAATTGATTCAACTCAACGGCATATTCCATTGGTAATTCACGTGTAAATGGTTCTAAAAAGCCCATTACAATCATTTCAGTTGCTTGTTTTTCGGATAAACCACGACTCATCAAATAAAAGAGTTGTTCTTCATTGATATTTGATACAGTAGCTTCATGTTCGATTTGTGAAGTTTCATTATTTAAAATATTTAAAGGAATCGTATCACTTCTAGATTGTTTATCTAAAATCAAAGTATCGCATTCAACTTTACATTTTGAATAATCCGCATTTTTATTCATACGAACCCAACCACGGAAATTCACTTCACCACCATTACGTGCAACGGATTTTGAAATCATCGTACCCTTTGTATGTGGTGCTAAATGAATCATTTTGCTTCCAGCATCTTGGATTTGATTTTTAGAACCGACCGCAATAGAAATGGTTGTACCTTTCGCATAAGGTTCAGCAAGAACACTACAAGGGTATTTCATATTGATATGACTACCTATGTTTCCATCAACCCATTCCATATGTCCATTTTCTAAAACCATAGCACGTTGTGTAACTAAATTCAAAATATTACCTGACCAGTTTTGAATGGTTGAATAACGACAATGTGCATTCTTTTTTACTAAAATTTCAACAACTGCAGCATGTAAAGAGTCCTTAGAATAAGTTGGCGCTGTACAACCTTCAACATAATTAATATCCGCACCCTCATCAACAATAATTAAAGTTCTTTCAAATTGACCCATTTGCATCGTATTAATACGGAAATAAGATTGTAAAGGCTTATCTAGATGGGTTCCTGGTGGAACATAGATAAAGACGCCACCAGACCAAACCGCTGTATTTAAAGCTGCATACTTATTATCCGTATAGGGAACGATTTTACCAAAATATTCTTTGACTAATTCAGGACAAGTTCTTACTGCTGTATCGGTATCCAAGAAAATAACCCCATTTTCTTGTACTTCTTCTAACATATTGTGATAAACAACTTCACTCTCATATTGAGTTGAAACTCCAGCCAAATACTTTTGTTCTGCTTCTGGAATCCCTAATTTATTAAATGTATTACGAATGGTTTCGGGAACTTCAGCCCAATCATTTTGTTCCTTTTCAGCGGGTTTTATATAATAAATGTAATCATCAAAATTGATTTCACTTAAATCAGGTCCCCAATCCGGATTCGGTGTTTTTTCAAAATAATGGTAAGCTTTTAGGCGAAGATCAAGCATCCACTCTGGTTCATTTTTCGCTTTAGAAATGGTACGAACAACCTCTTCGTTAATACCACGTCCCGTATTAAAAATACTAACGTCTTCATCATGAAAGCCATATTCATAATCATTCGAAAGATTTAATTCTTTTTCATCGCTCATCTAGGCTTCCTCACTTTCATCTAATATTTCTCGAAGCGCTTTCCAACCAATTGTTGCACAATTGATTCGATTTGCTTGTTTTCCAACATTTTTAAAAGCAACGGCTTCTTCTAAAAGATCTTCATCGAAGTCCTCTTCATCAATCATCGCAAAATAGTTTTTAAGAATTTCTCTGGCATCTTCGAGCGTTTTTCCTAATACCAATTCAGTCATAATGGAAGTCGAAGCAGTTGAAATAGTACAAGCAATACCATCAAAACGAATATCTTCAATAACACCATTTTTTACATCTACTTGTACAGTAATATCATCAATACATGAATCACTATCCATATGCTTTGAAATATAGTTTGAATTATCAACTAAGCTATGATTTCTTGGATATTCATAATGATCCATAATAATGTCACGCATAAGCTGTTGATCAATATTTGCCATATATGTCCTCCTTAAAAGAAGATATTGACACAATTTTCTAGCGTAACTGTTTTTAAACAATCAATTAATGTATCAATTTCTTCTTTCGTATTATAAATATAAAAGCTTGCTCGAACCGTCGAAAAAGCATCAATAACATCTGGTAAAAGTTTTGCACAATGTTGTCCAGAACGAACCGCAATTCCCTTTGTGCTTAAATAGCTCGCAACATCTTGAGCAGGAATCAATTTCCCATCATCAAGCATATTAAAAGTACAAATACCACTTTTGCTTGTTTCATTGTAAAGAACGATATGATCAAGTTCCTTTGTACGTTGAATAAAGTATTTCTTTAACTCTAATTCATAAGCATGAATTTCTTCTTTTCCAATGGCCATTAAATATTCCATCGCTGCGCCCATTCCAATTGCACCTTCAATTGCTTGCGTTCCACTTTCAAATTTTAATGGCGTCTGTTTGAGTGAGACTTCTCCATTTTTATAAAAACGAGCATTGCTCTCTCCACCAAAGAAAATCGGTTCTAATTGATCCATCCATTTTTTCTTCCCATAAAACAAACCAATACCACTTGGACCACATAGCTTATGAGCCGATAAAACAAAGAAATCAACATCCAAATCTTGCACATCAATATCCAAATGAGGGGCACTTTGAGCTCCATCAACAATCAAAATCGTATCTTGTTGGTGACAAAGTTTTGCCATTTCTTTAATTGGTGCTTCATATCCTAAAACATTTGATACTTGAGCAACGCAAACTACTTTAATATTGGGTGTCAATGCCTTTTTAAAGTTTTCAATCGTAATCTTTCCTTCTTGGTCCAAAGGAATATAATTCAAATCCAATGCTTTGTCCGCTTTCATCCAAGGAAGAATACTTGATGCATGCTCTGCTTCATCTGTAAGAATGCCATCCCCATCCTTTAAAACTTGAGCAATCAACATCAAAGCAATCTCATTTAAACCTTGAGTTGATCCTGAAGTAAAAGCAATACATTTTTCACTTGGCGCATGAATGAATTTTGCTGCAATGGAACGTGCACCTTCAAAAGCTGCATCCACTTGAGCACTCATTTCATAATCTCCACGATGTGCATTTGCCCCTAAATAGGTATAATAATTTGTCACAGCATCAATAACTGCTTGGGGCTTTAATGTTGTAGCTCCATTGTCCATATAAATTAAAGGATGCCCCGACATAGAGCGTTTTAATATTGGAAAATCGGCACGAATTTTATTTTGATCCATAGAGGCCTACCTTCCCTTCCATTTCTAATTGAAGCTTTTCTTGCAAAGATGGTTCTTCTACCATTTTAATAACAGGCAATAGATAGCCCACACTTAATAAACCAATCGCTTGTTTTTTTGTAAGTCCACGAGATTGTAAATAATACATTTGATCTTCATCTGGTTGTCCTACAGATAACGCATGGCTTGCACGTACATCATTTTCATCAATTAATAAAAGGGGAATACATTTGGTCACATGATCTTTCCCTAGTGTTAAAACACGAGTTGCTTGATGAGAATGCGCATCAAAACATCCTTTTGTAATGTTTCCATTAGCAACCATTTCATAATGTCCATTATCCATCAAAACCGCAAAATTTTTAATTTCCCCATAGGTATGTGGTGCACTATGACGAACTTCCATATCACAGATTTTATCTAAATTGGCCATACACAATTGACCCGATAAGATTTCAAAGTTGGCTCCTTCTTCCTTTAAATCCACGAAATGCTTCCAATAGAAAGAACTTTGTTCCATATCTAAGATGCACATTTGACAAGAAGCATCTCGATAGACATCAACATATACATTAAAATGTGTCTCAATTAAAGATTGATTATGAATAAAAATCTTAACCTGCGCATTTTCTTCAACTTCAAGTTTTAAATCACATTGTTCCATATTGGCTAAATTGATATATAAATTTCCATGGGCGTGACTTTTTATTTGTAAATGATTATTTTGTTTTAAATCAAAAGTTATGGATTCGTTAAAATCACCTTGATAAATCATCGTCATGATTAAATCACCTTTTTCACAGCACAACTACCAATTGAAACAGGTTGCTTCTTTTCTTCTTTTTTCGTTTGAATACCAAATTCTTCTTCAATCCATTCATAACCTTCTTGATCAACTTTTTGAATTAAATCGGCACCATCACTTACTACAATTTTTCCATCCACAAGAATATGCGCATGCGTTGGTTTTAAATATTCATAGAAACGTGCATAATGGGAAACGATTAATAAACCCATATTTGTTTCTTCTTGTGCTTTAAGTACTGCATCACTTACAATACGCAAAGCATCAACATCTAAACCCGAATCAATTTCATCTAACATAGAAAATTTTGGCTTCAACATTAACATTTGAACGATTTCATTTCGTTTCTTTTCACCACCAGAAAAACCATCATTTACAAAACGATGTGCTAAATCCGATTTCATTTGAAGTGTATCAATCGCACTTTCCATTTGTTTAATAAATTTAAATAAACTAATTGGTTTTTCTTGTCGTGCATTAATTGAACTTCGTAAAAAATCTGAATTGGTAACACCAGAAATTTCTGCTGGATATTGCATACCTAAAAAAAGGCCCGCTTTACTTCGTTGGTCAACAGACATTGATAATACATCTTCTCCATCAAACAAAATAGAACCTTGTGTAACTGTATATTTTGGATTTCCCATAATTGCTGCCAATAGTGTACTCTTTCCATTTCCATTTGGCCCCATCAAAGCGTGACGTTCTCCTTCTTTAATCACTAAATCGAGCCCTTTAAGGATTTCTTTATCTTCTACTGACACATGTAGGTCTTTAATAACTAACTCTGCCATATTTATATTCCTCTTTTCACTCGGATATCATACCAAAGTTTCTTTTAAATCTCAAACAATACGCTCATTGCATTTTAAAGAGGTATTTCGTATAATTGAATAGACTTTTTAGGAGGTACTTATGGGACAATTACTCAGAGATAATTGGTTTGTCGTATTGATTGCGATTCTTATAATCGGCTTTATTTCATACTTTATTTATGACAACAATAAATATAATGTTTCATCGGCAAAAGATGACAACAAAGATGTTGTTATGAGTGTTGATGGTGGAAATGTAACGGCTGATGAATTATATAAAAAGCTATCTAAGGATGATAGTTCCTTACTCTACTATTTATATCGAAATGCAGTTGTGGATCAATCCGTCAAAACAACCGATGCATTACAGAAAAAGGCAGACACTTTTCAATCAAACTTAGAAGATTATGCGAAACAACAAGATTCCGATAATTATGAAACAATTCTTGAACAAGAATTAACCACTTATGGTTTCTCATCTTATGATGAATTGAATAAATATTGTTTAATTAGTGTAAAAGAAGCAAAAATGAATGAACGTTATGTTGATAAACATTTTGATGAATTGATTTCAAATTTGACAGCAAAAAATCCAAGAACAATTTCTATTATTTCGATGTCTGTTGCTGATGCCAATTCATTGACAGAAGATGAACAAAGCAAAAAAGACAACATTGATGCTGCTCTTGCAAAACAAAGCTTCAAGAAAACCGCAACGGCTTTTTCTGAAGATTCAACAGCAAGCGATAAAGGTTTTTATGGCTATATCGATGCAGATGATGCCGAAAGTTCAAACAGTTCTTTAAGTAGTGATGTCATTAATGCCGCTTTAAATTTAGAAAAAGGACAAACATCCGATTGGATTAAAGTTACGGATTCAAGTAGCGGTTCTACTTACCTTTATAAGGTTTATGTCAATGAAACAGATATTAACAAACTTCATGAATCAAAAAATAGTAGTGTAACTGAATCTTTATTAAATGCCATTTTAAATAACAACGATGGATTAGAAACAAAAATCCTTCAAACAAATGCCAAAAAATTAAAGATTAAATTTAACGATAAAGAAACAAAAGAAAAAGTAAATGAATATATCGATTCATTAAAGGAAGGAGATAGCAGCGATGAATAAAAAAATCAGTGTTCTTCTTCTTGGTTTAACTATGGTATTAACTGGCTGCTCCGGTCATACAACTTCCATTTCAAAAGGTGATCAAAGTTTAATGACGATTGGTGATGAAACCGTCACAAAACAAGAAGTCTATGATTTATTAAAGGCATCCAATGGTGCAAGTGAATCCATTTCTAAAATTCAATCCATCATCTATGATAAAGAAGTTGGCCAAAGTAAAGCCCTTAAACAAAAAGCCGAAGAACAATATGAGACCTATAAAAATAGTAGTGATGATTTTGAAAACACCTTAAAAGAAGAAGGCTATACCAAACAAAGTTATATTGACGAATATATTATGCCATCTTTACAAGCTGAAAAATTGCTTGGTAAATATTTCAATGCAAACAAAAAAGCAATTAAAAAAGAATATAAACCAAGCTTAGCTATTATCCTTCAATGTGATAATACAAAAACAGCTAAGAAGGCTTTAAAAGCTTTAAAAAAAGGAACGAGCGAATCCGAGGTATTTAGTCAATACCAAAGCACGGACTCTAATTTTTCCGACAGCGAAACTTTAATCACATCAAAAACATCCAGTGTACCAACCCGTTTGGTCAATACTTTATATAAACAAAAGAAAACTGGTTTAGTTAATGAAGTTTTTGAAAGTGACGATGATGATTCAAGCAGTGCTTATGTTGCCATCTTAAAAACAAATGACTATAAGGATGTTAAAAGTAAATTAAAAGATAGTTTATCCAGTGATACTGATTTAGCAACGGAATGTATGAAATTTTACTTAAAGAAATACAACTTTGAAATTCATGATCAAACTATTTTTGATTACATGAAAACCAACAATCCAGAATTCTTAGTCAATCATCCAGAATTAGCTGAATCCAGTGATGACGATAGTGAATAAAAGATATGGGAAGACTTCTAGTCTTCCCATTTTTTTCGATTGGCATTCTCTTTTATTTTCTCTTCTAATACAAATCGATATTGAAACTCCTCAACATCTTGTAATCCAATATAAAATAATTGATCGATATCCTCTTGATTAAAAAGATAAAAATGTTTTGAATCAATCACTCCTTCTGGCCATAAAACAGCTGCATAATCATAAACATCCTTTGAACCAATTTGATTTTGTACTCTTCCTGTAATCATTAAGCGTTTTGTCCCCTCTTTCAAAGTGATTACAGATCCTAACGGTAATAATTCTTTCATTTTTTAAGTAGACCTTTCTTTACTTTTTCAATCCAAATGCTAATAAGATACCTTAATCTTAAATCCTAATCCTGCAATGAAACCTAGCTTACTACCAAATTCCCATTCTTTTGAACTATGATGATAAGAAATATTTGCTTCAGCACTTCCGATGGATCCCGAACCAGTTAATGATACTTTTGCTCCAAATACATGAAACGATGCTTCTACTTCTCCTTTTAGCGCACTAGCTCCAACCCCTAAATCAATGCTTTGTTCCGCTTTTGAAACAAGCGCTTCACATTTTGCATAAACGGTTCCAACTTGTCCAGATGCATAGGCCTTTGCATAAATATTACTTGTGCCTATACGAGCTCCCATTGTTCCACTCAATAAACTAAAGGCAGCATCCGCTTTTAAAGCAAGAGAAGGATCAAACTTCTTTTCTTTATAAAGGGTACATTCCGTACTAGCTTTCAATTTAAACTTTCCTACGTCTGCATCAATATAAGCACTCGAATACTTATTTGCATTGGATAAACGACACTGACGATAGGAATAATTCATTGAAAAAGTAGCTTCTCCAATACTTCCATTTTGTTGAAAAACATTTTTAAAATTGGGATTCACCTTTGAGCTTTTATAAAAATACCCAGGTTCTAAATATTCTTTTAAAATCTTATTTTCGTTATTTTCAATTTCTAACGAAGTATTTTTAAAATATTGAGATAAGTTTTGCAAACGAGTTTGAATTTTACCATGTCTAAAATACAAGTTATTGTTTTTTAAATTCGGGTATCCTTGAACATAACGTGACAATTGATTCGAAATAATTTGGTAGTGTTCACTATCCACCTTCATCTTTTTCTAATTCCTCAATTTGATTTTCAGCCAAATCAATAATTCCTTGAATACTTTCAACCAAATTCATTTCTTCACCTTTACTCATTGTTAACTCGGATAAATTTTGAAGCAATTGATTGAGATAGCGTATTAAATCTTCATAATAAGCAATCGCATTCATCGAAGTCCACTCGTAAGCATTTGTTCATTTTCTTGATAGGATTGAGCCGTTTGATTTAAAAAAATGGCATAATCATCTAAAGCTTGTACATAAGATTCAAATACTGGTTTTAAACTTTGGAATTGAGATTGTAAAGATTGAGATGCCGGAGAATCCCAAATGGATTGAATTTGATCCATTTTTTGATTTACTTCTAAAAAAATCGATTGCACTTCATTTTCTAAAGCCTTCATTTCTTGACTATAAGTTAATACTTCATCACTTGATATCATTAATCCTTGCATAAATCACCTACGCCAAACGGCTTGCAGCCATGGTTCTTTCATTTTGTAAAGCTTCATATTGTTGCGCACAAGATTGTAAATAGTTTCCATATTGCTCCACAATTTCCCTCATTCGATTTAATTGTGGTCGAAAGCTATCCAATTGTTGAATAAAGGCTTGATTATCTTTACCTTTCCAGATGGTCTCTAATTGATGCATTGTCGAATAAATTTTTTGCACCGTCATTTCATATTCATTCGCTTTTAATTTTAAATAACTCGCACTTTGATGTACGTCTTCCATCGAAACGTTAATTTTCATTTTATTCCTCCTTAAAAATTTCCATAAATTCTATATAAGAATAATTAGATCTCCACTCACAATACCATTTTCTTTCCATGTTTTTTTACAGTTCAAAATACCATTTTGATGAATTGAAAAAAGGATTGCTTCTTGAATGGGCGTATATTTCCAACATTTCTTAATATCTTCTAAAAAAGGTGCAATAAGATAGTTTTCATCCATCCGAACTTGATGGATCTCTTTTTGATTAAAAAGACGAAAATAAAGAATAATTTCATTCATCGTTACACTCAATCATGCTTTGATTGCTCCAATAAATCATTTTTGTTTTTAATTGATAGGGACATTTTCTTTTAATCAGATGGGCAAAATCCGAAAGTCCAAGACCAATCCATAAAATGTCAAAATCGTATTGATTCTCTATATATAACGGTTCATGCATCGATTGAGCGAAGTCATTGGCATGAATCACATAAATATCGGATGCTTGATGAAAGTCAAAACGATAATTTAATAAAGGACTGATTTCTTGAAAGCTTTGGATTTTATGAAAAATCCATTTTTCACAAGCTTTTTGTGCATATAAAATCAACAATGGATTTTCTCTTTTCCATAAAACTTTTTGACCATTGGAATCATCTTTTCCAATGACATAAACATATTGTTTAATCTGTATTCTTTTGTTTGTCCTTCGCTTAGGAACTTGATCTGCATAGCGACAATATAAGATTTCATTCTCTTCTTGTAACAAAGCAAGATTTGAATCCCGTTTAAGTTTTGGAACCTTTAAGACATTAAAGAATAATCGGATTGCATCCAAATCGAGCCAGGATAAACTCATCAATTGGCCATCTTGGCAATCTTGATGGAAGGATAACCATGGATTAGAAATCAAAAATAAAAGACGTAAATTTGAATTCGAATACGTTTTAAACTCCTCCTTACTCGTACATAAAACAATCAATGTCCCTGACTCATCGCTTATTTGATCATAGGAATCAATCATTCCATCCACATAGTCATTTAAAGCATAATATCCTTTACAAAGAATGGGTTCCTCTTGATATTGCGCAATAAAGGCAAAAAGAAAACATTTTAACTCAGTTTCATTTGACCAATATAAATAAATTTTCTCGCCTTTTTTCATTTCATAATTTACTTGTTTTTGTTTTGCAGGTTCATCAATTTTAAATAAAGTCGGCATAAAAGATGAATCCTTTAAATCTGGATAAAGAATCCAATTTCTTTTTTTCTTCTTGGCTAAAATATCTTTTGTGCATGCTTCTAGAATACTTTCTCTTTCATCCTTTTTTTGATAAATGATTTCATCTTTCGCATTGATTTCAGACCAAATGGTTTGACTTGGATCAAAGATTTTTTCATGAAGATAATACCCTTGTCCTTGTTCATACTTTTGATTCACAAATAAAATAAACGCGCCAGCTTGTTTTAAATAGGCAGCTTGGCCATCGTGAATCACTTCACGACTATCCGCTTCACTATTCACCTTTAAACAAACTTGAAAGGTAGAATTCGCCCAGATCTGTTCATCAATTACACCCATCGGTTTTTGAGTACAAATCAATAAATGAATTCCTAAAGAACGACCAATTCGAGCTATTTCTTTAATACGAAGGGCACAATCCGGATATTGACTTTTAAATTCTGCATATTCATCAAATATCACAAATAAATGCGAAATCTTTTTTTCATTATGATTGTTATAAAAATCAATGTGCGCAATAGCATCTTGCCTCCTTTGAAGAAAATTACGCAGCATCCTTTGTCTTTTCTTTATTTCAAACTCCATGCTTTGCATCCATCGACGAATCGCTTGCCCCTCTAAATTGGTAACCATTCCTGCACAATGTGGATAATTATAGAAAGCTTGTCCAAAGGCTCCTCCTTTAAAATCAATTAAAATATATTGAAGTTGTTCAGGCGAATTTTTTAAAATCAATTGCATCAAAACACTTGAAAGCCATTCTGATTTTCCAGAGCCTGTCATACCTGCAATAATGCCATGTGGACCCTCCTTTCCATCTTGAAAATCAAGGAAGATTTTTGTTCCATTAGAGCGTGTTCCAATATCAACCTTTAATCGAATTTCTTTCTTTTCCCAATCCAATTGAAAAGAATTCGATTGTTGATTTGTATGAATAAATCTTGTATGTTCGATATAAGATCGAATGTATGAAAAATAAAATGCTTTATTTCGCATAGAATGATCATAATAAATCCATGTTGCTTTCTTATTCCAAGTACAATTTTTTATTCTAGAACAAATAATATATTGATAGGAATGATCTAAGCATTCTTTTAATTGATTCCACTCTTCCAAAGATGAAGCAAGTAAACGACAAGAATTCAATTGACAACAAGGTAAGGAAAAAAAGCGGTCTATCTTTTCTAATTCTGGATCAATCCAAATCCACTTTTCTTCCTTTGAAGGATTCTGCCATAACCATTGCATAAACAAAATCAAGGGCAAATCTTCCTTATCATCTTCTAACTCATTTTTTTCACCCAATGTTAAAAAAGTATTTTTGAAGATAGCTTTTTCCCATTCTTGGATTTCTTTATTTACATTTTTTACAAGCGCATCTTCCTTTTGCGTATAAGATAACTTAGGATATGAAATTTCAATCCATGCTTCTTTTCTTTTTCCTATCCATAATGGATGTTTTAAACCATAAGAACTTTCATCCCATTGTAAACAAATCGCCTGATTTTTTTCTTCACACTCTAAAAAGGCTTGTCGCAAAGTCCAAATCTCCTGTTTTTTCGTTTCTAAATAAGCCAAATATAAATCCTTACGTTGTTGTTTCTCATTTGAAATCTCTTTGATTCGTGTACGATAATTCCAAATTCCATAAGTAAAAAAAGCAAGAAACATAGATCCACTTGTCATCAACATCGTTTTTACTTGCTCAATACCTTCCGAATCAAAACAAAAACGTAAAATTCCAAAGAGCAATGAAGTGATTAAAATAGATAGACTTGAAGCAATCGATGTAATAAAATGTGGTTTTTTTTGTGAATAAGAAGAAATTGGCATTTCAATTTCTACTTGAACCTTCGTATTTTCAAACGAAATGTTATTTTTTTGTACATTCCAGATCCGTGGATCTTTGTATTGAATGCATATTGGCTTAAAAGTTGTATTTACACTTTGATTGATTAAAAGAAAGGTGTCAAAGAAAAAGAAACGGAGATCAGCCATACATATTTCATCAAATATTTTCAATTTTGCGTGATTGATTCTTCTTGTATTTTGATAAGTTCCATTTTTACTTGCATAATCTTGAATATACCAATTATCCTTTTCTTTATAAAAACTAGCATGTTTTTTTGATAAAAGCTGCGAATGAAACGATAAATTCAATTGAGGATCTCTTCCAATTTCATAAGCCTTCATTGGCAATACAGACCATTTTTCTTCTAAAAACAAATAATTCCTCTTTTCAATTTGAATGGATTGTCCCTTTTTAAGCTTTGTTTTTAAATTTTCTTTTTCTAAATAACATTGTTTATTTTTCACATAAATCAAATAACCATCATAAGAAATCGGCTGTAAAAGATTTAAACAGCAACATTCCAGATCTTCATAGATGAATAAACTATCCATGCATCCTCTTCAGCCATTGTTTAAACCATTGAAAAAAACTCATTTTCTTATTTTTCGAATAGTTGATGGTTTTCTTGATTGTTCGTGTTTTTCCTTCTTTATTTTCTGCTTTGCATTCAATCTTGCAACTTTTCTTAGTAAAAAATTCATAATAAACATTTCCAAATTGATCTTTTTCACATTTTTTTAAATTAATGTTTTTCCCATCAATACGAATCCAATTGAACTGATTACTTCCCTTTTCACTTTGATATAAAACAATACGACAAATAAGATTTTGATTTTTTTCTTTCGTAAAAACTGAGATTTTAGGCTTAGACGGTTTGATGATTTTCTGGTTTTTTTGTTCTAGATGAAGCTGTTGATTTTCATCAACTGACCAAGTTCGATGATTAATGATGTATTGCTCATGATCAGCTATCGTATCTTTTAACTCCACTTGATTTAAATTGTTTGTAACAAACGGTTTTAAAAGATTTTCTTTTTTAATCGTCCAAGTTTTTTGTACGATGTTTCCCAATTCATCACTCGATTGTACAAAAAGTTCTAAAGAATCATTGCTTGAAAGATGGTCAAGCGCTTCTTTTATCGATGCATAATAAACAGGCAAACCATTTTGTTTATAAGAAATTGAGACTTGACCATCGGATTGAATTGCAAGATTCATACCCGCCCTATAAATAAAACTTTCATCCATTCTTTGCGTACCATTCAATAAATCTAAAGAAGGTGCCAAAGCATCAATACGAACCTGAATACGATCGGATGATGTTTCTTGAAATGCATCTTCTACAATTCCTTCAATCTCATATACAAGATCACAACCTTCCACTCTTTCTAAAGTAATCGAATCTGTATTTTCAATGATTTGTTCTGTATTTCCATTACGAATTTTCAATACACTCGATTGAATAAAATCTCCATCCAGTAAAACATTTACTTCTACATTCTGATTACTGTAAGTTGAAGAGGGTTCTAGATGAATGCTTGGTCTTTGATTTGAATAAGTAAATATAAGATGATTACTTTGTAATGAAGGATTTTCTTTGTTCTCTAGAAATATTTCATACAAGCCATTACGAGCAAGTTCTAAATGAGAGATTGCTTCCATACGATCTTCAATTCCGTCATAAGAAATAACCAAATTCCAATCCGATTGCTTACATTCCGAAACCATGAGTTCTACCTTTGATTCTCGTGTTATATCCCCTTTGATTGATGAAGATAAAACCGGTGCATTTACGGAATGTATACGAATTGTACGCACCGTTTCTAAGCCCTCTGAATCAAAGGCAACGATCGTGATGAATTGTTTCGACTTTTCGATTAAAATATGACTCTCTTCATCAATTGTTTGCATTTTTCCATCTACTTCGATCGAAGCACTTTTAAAATTCGTATCTTCAATTTTTACATCAATAAAGCCATCTTCAGCCATCCATAAATCATCTTTAATTTCCTGTGTTTTATAATAAACACAAATTGATGGGGCTTGATTGACGGGTTCAATTAAATTTGCATGTAAAGGATTGACTAATAAAGCAATCAGCAATAAATTTTTCATTTTACTTCCTCCCAAATCATAAATAAGGACTTCCATTCATCTTGGTTTTGATAAGCTTCAATAAAAGCACTCGGTATAGTTAGGCCCGAAACGTTTTTTGTCTTTAAAAACAAAGCATATTCTAAATAATGACAAGCAATCGTAGAATTCATCCGATTCATATTTTTTGTATAAAGTTCTCCCATTTTATGAAATGCTTCTTGAGATAATGCAATTTGTTCATTTAAAAGATAACGGATCAATCCTTCCTGTTGATCAAAGAGATTTTTTTCATAAAGATAAGAAGCATAATTCTCCAACCATTTCTTTGATGGTCTATGATCTAAAATTTGATAAGTTTTAAATTCATATTCTTTTAAATCCTTTAAAATATTTTTCGGAATACGTTTTAAAATATAAGCACAAATTTTTGGATTCTTCGTTTTATTGGCATCCATAATCAATTTCTTTGCGATTTTAAAATCTTGAAATAAATCATCATCAAGCCAATCATTTTCAATCCACAAATATAAATCATAGGCTTCATTATTTGTCATTTGATAAGCCATTAAAAAATCTTCTTTATTTCGACTTTTTAAATATTTTTCCAAAGAATCATTTTCGAAATAAGCAACATGTTTTATAAATGATAGAGACAGACAGATTAAGATTAAAAATATAAAACAACGTTGTAGATAATAAATTGCAAGAAAAGATCCTTTCAGCTTTTTAAAACTTCTATGTTTTAAAGTACGATAAAAAAGATTTAAAGGATATAAATAACGAATTAAAGAATACAAAGCCTGTGCATCGAGAGCAAAGTCCTTTTGATTTTCCATCTTTTTAAAATTAAAGGAAGACGCACTAACGAGTGATTTCGCATCTTTTTCAATACAGGAATTGAAATCAATCAAATACAGTTGTGCTTCCTTCACCAATAGATTTTGTGGCTTCAAATCAACATAGACATAATTCAAAGCATGAACTTCTTCTAATAAGAAATAAGCCTTTAAAATCAACTGTTTTCTTCGCTTCAGCAATTGAAATCGCTTCTTTTCTTTATAGACATTCAAAGGAATTCCATCAATCCAAGTTTCAATCAAAACAAAATAAGTCTCATTTTCATAAACATCAATCAACTCTGGTACAAAAGGACAGTGCAACATGGACAACAAGTCAACTTCTACATGAAATTGATGAATCGCCAAAGGATTAGCTTGTTTCAAAACCATTTTTGAGACATAGCGTTTTCCCGTTAATTCATCACGAACCAAATCAACCCTTGTATTACAATTAACTTTTAAGTTTTCTTCTTTTTGATATCTTTCTTTCATTCTTGATAGAAGATTGCTTTCGTATTTGCGAAGCGGATTTGCATATGATTTTTTAAACGCATTTTTCGAATAACTTTCTTTTCCTCAAGATAAGTTCCATTTTTCGATTTTAAATCTTGAATGTAGTATCTTTGATTTTGACAAGTGATTTTGGCGTGTTTTTGAGAAATTTCAGAATTCTTAATACGTAAATCACAGGCCATTGAACGACCAATTAAATTCACTTCATTTACGAGATCATATCTTTGCCCTTCAATCATTAAATAAGCACAATCACGATTCAACTGTCCTAATAGCATCGTTTCTTCATGAGTCAATTCTTGTTTTGGAACTTGGTAAACTTCATTCGAATAAATTGGATGCAATGGCTCAGCTACTCGAAAACCGCGATTTTTATGCTTAAAGAAGAAAGAAAACTTTTTAGGATAATACTTTCGTTGAATCGCTTCTAAGCCTAAAATTAAATTGCTTAACGTAAATTCTTTACTTTGTGCAAAAACAATTAAATAACCTGGAAGTTCATAGGCACTTGTGGTTTGAAAACTTTTTGATAAAATCTCAATCCATTTTCTTAAGATTTTATCTTGCATCACTTTACTTTGTCTTTGAATCGGTAAAGCAATAAAATGGAAAGCATCTCCATATTCACTGACAAACACAAAATCGGGATCCATCAAAATGGCTTTATCGCGATTAGCCGCAACCATATCATCAAACAATTGATGAAAGAATAAATACCCTTCTTCCTTTTCAAATACAACTTGTTTTAGCACATCACTTAAACGAATAAATCCTTCAATCGAATAAGAAACCACCCCTTTCTTTTCGTCCATCAGAACACATGGCATACAGGATTCATCAATCTTCATTAATTGAAAAACCGAAGCATCTAATTCTTTTAAATCTTTAATTTTTAATTTCACTTGTTGCCTATCTTCGTAAATCAATTCATAAATTTCTTCCATTTGGATCACCTCATTGTGTTGTCTATTATCTAATACGATTTTCAGTGACAAAATTGACAAAATCTTTTAAACTTTTTTTATGAATTTTAAAAAAATACATATTTTTCTCATCCAACCCATCTTAAATTGTATGCCATTCTTTTGGATCGACATCTTTTACGATAACTACACTTACTTAGCTAATCATGGTCATTTTTTCTTTGTTTTACTCTGGTCTTTAAGTACTCTTTATGGCTTATATACTTATGCCCTCGATATTTGGAAGAAGTATGCCATTCCTTATCACAAAAAAAAACATACCATTCTCTGTCTTGGTATGTTTCTGGTTATTTTTATTCCATATCAAAGTTCTGCTAGCTTTTTCAATGACTTACATGTTTGGCTTTTTATTCTTTGTTTTCTTTTCTATCTCAATGAATGGAAGGCCATGCTTTCCCTTAAAGATGGCCGTCTTTTATTCATTGGTTTACTTTTTTGTTTGAGTACTTTCTTAATCATTGGATCAATGACCTGTTTTACTGAGTCACTCTGCTCGCTTTTTATGAATAGTTATTTCTACTATCTTTCAAGAAAGAAACTTTAAATTTCTTCATTCATTTGAATCTTATCAAGTTTATCCAAATAAACTTGTGCCTTCTTAACAAAGCACATACGATTTCCTAAATCGACGACCTTTTTAAAATACATTTCAGCCACCGGATAATCCTCTTGTACATAGGAAATCAAGGCAATATAATAAGCTGAATCAACCTGTTGAAAAGGAAAACGTGCTCTTTGTAAAGAAGATAGATAATACTTTTTACAAGTATTTAAATCACCATTCATTAAATTAAGCTTATTCTGTACAGTTCCCATTTCTTCACTTGGAATGAAAACATTCGACAAGCCCAAAGAACTATGAAGTTTTGTTAATTCATCCTTACAGCGTTCTAAGGATTTTTCATCTTTTAATAAATAATAAATATAAGACATCAAGGTCCAATATTGTATATTGGTATTGCGATCTTTTCTTGGCATTTGTGCTAAAACATCTTGCGCAAGTTCAGGATCATCCATATAAATTAAACATTGAGCAAGAGTTGCATGCATTTTTAAATGTGTTTTATGTTTGGATTGCGAATAAGCAATTATGGCAGAAGCACAAGCTTCTGGGTCACAATTTTGCACCAACAAAGAAAGAATTGGTAGTTCGTTGGTTGCTTTGTATTTAAGAATAATATTAAAAGAAAATACAAAGACCATAAAAATTAAAATCAAAAATGTCATATTACTGACAAGGAAAAGGACAAAAGTTGCTGAAACAATACCTAATAAATAGATTGCTTTAATCTTTAAAGCATTTTTCTTGCAAGCTTGTCCAATCGATTCATATTCCTTATGAAGTGGATGATTTAATGTATATAGACGAATAATTTCATCTGCACTACTTGGGTGTGAAATCCCATATTGTTTCTTTTCTTTATACAATTGAAACATACCAACAAAACTAACAACAATTGCTGGTATTAATAAAACAATACCTAAAAGCAAAAAGAGATCCGGTAAAAAAAAGATTAGAATCACAACAATCAAAGGACTCATATTCCATTTTGAACCAGCGAGTTGTGTCAAACGAACAACATTGACAATTCCTGCAATAGAAATACCGGACATGATATAGACAAGATAGGGATTATTTTCAATAAATTGAATAAACTCACTCGGATACATCGTTGCATAAATTTCACTGCCTTGCCACAAAGAAACAACACCTAAAATAAAACCCACTACAAATGATATTAGCAAACTTAATAAATGTGATTTACACCGATATTTCCACATTATAATCTCCGACCTTCTTTATCTTTTTTTATAATACGTGCAGGCACTCCAACAGCCGTTGCATAACAATCAACATCTTTTAAAACAACCGCATTCGCACCAACTCGACAATTTTTTCCAAGGGTTATATTCCCTAAACATTTAGCTCCTGAACCAACATAAACACCATCTTCTAGAGTAGGATGTCTTTTCACTTCTTGAGAGCCTACACCACCCAGTGTTACACCATGATAAAGTTGACAATCATTTCCTATAATTGCTGTTTCACCAATCACAACGCCCATACCATGATCAATAAACAAGCCACGCCCAATTTGAGCCCCTGGATGAATTTCAATTCCTGTTTTATGTCGTGCTCTTTGAGAAAGCCAACGGGCTAAAAAACGATGATTATGAATCCACAACCAATGCGCTTTTCGATAAGATCGCAAAGCAATCATATGAGGATATAAAAAATAAACTTCAATTTTTGATTTTGCAGCTGGATCACAAGCCATTGTTCTTTGAATATCATATTTTATATTTTGAAAATAAGACATTTTTTCCATAAAGCAAGTTTATGTTATTTTAGACTAAAATGCAAGAAAAGCGTTTATTCAACGCTTTTCAAGCTATCAACCATTTGAATTCTTTGAAGTTTTTTTCGCATAAAAAATTCTACACAGAATCCAAAAACAAGGGTTAAACAAAGCGCATAGAAATAACTGAAAAAGGATATATTTCGCCCAAACATAACATAATCCATTTCAACCATCCCCATGATAAAATGATGCAAACAAGAACCGATTGGCAAACCACATAAAGCGCCTAGAAAAACAAGAACATTATTTTCTTTAAATATATAAGCTCGCACTTCTTTTTTTCGAAAACCTAAAACCTTTAAGGTTGCGATTTCTCTTTGTCTTTCAGAAATATTAACTTGGATTAAATTGCTAAGTACCACAAAGGCAAGGAGCATACTAGAGATAATCAATGTCCATACAATCACATCTAAGCCTTGCACCATATGATTGAAATTTTCTAAGGTTGAATCATAAAAAGTAATTCCATTTACATTTTCATAATGCACCAATTGCTTTTGAAAAGCCTCTTTTTCCTTTTTCGTTCCCTTTAAATCAATCAAAATACTTCTTTCTTTTGGATTCGAAGCAAAATATTTTTTATAACAAGACTTGGTCATGACAATTGAATGATGAATATAATATTCATTAATTGCGATAATTGGAATATTTTTATAAGTTCCATCTTCTGCTTTCATCTTTAAATGATCACCAACTTCAAGATTTAGATTCTCCGCTAACTTTTCTGAAAGAACAATCCCTTCATCGGATAAAGTGATTTTTGAGTGATCTTTACGATTTCGTAAATCAATCCATGATGAAACAGCTTTTTTATTTTCAAAAATTTGTATATTAACCGTTTCTTTTTGATTGGATGCTTTTACTTCTCCATTATACATATAAATAAAATTCGCTTTTTTCACTACTTTTTGATTACGAATCTGATTTAATAAACTTTGTGAATCACATAAGGAAGAATCGTCATCGATTTGTGCATACCCATCATATTTTAAAATCTCATAAAAATGCATTTGCACAATATCCTTGATGGAATCACGAATTCCAAAACCAGTCAAAAGTAAAGCAGAACAACCTGCAACCCCAATAACCGTCAGAATGAAGCGATTTTTATAACGAAGAATATTACGAATCGTTACCTTCGTATTAAACTTCAATCGATTCCATAGCCATGGAATTCTTTCAAGCATCGTATTTTTTCCAAGTTTTGGTGCTTTTGGTCGCATAAGTTGTGAAGGCAACTCCCTCAAATCGCTTCGACAAGATAAATAACTCGTTAAAAGCATCCCAAATAAAAAGGCAATCGATGAATAGAATATCAAAGAAAACGGAATACGCATAACCATTTTCGGTAAGATATACATCATTTTCCACGTGTTATAAATAATGGCTGGAAAAGTAGATAAACCAACAACCGTACCAATGATTTCTCCAAGAAGCGTGGCTATTCCTGCATAAATCAGGTATTTTGCACAGCATTGTCTTTGCGTATAACCCAAAGCACGTAAAGTTCCAATTTCATTTCTTTGTTCATCAACCATACGCTTCATTGTCGTCATACAAACTAAGGCTGCAACAAGAATAAAAAACAAAGGAAAGATCCGTCCAATTGCTTGCATTTGATGAACGGTTGCTTCATAGGTTACGGATGCATAATGCGATTGGCGATCTAGAATCGTCCATTTCACCTTAGAATAAGCCTCTAAATTTTTTTGTGTTGTTTGAATTTCTTCTAAGCCTTGATTTATTTCTGCTTTCTTCGCTTCCAATAAATTTTTCGAATCGGATAAGGCTTTCTGACTTGTTCTTAAAGCCAATTCATAAGCATCATTTCCTGCAAGCCACTGTTCTTTTGCCACAATTAATTGATTTTGTGATTCATTCATTAAGGCTTGTACTTGATCCATTTTCTCTTTATTTTGTTCTAAATTCAGTTTATTAGCATTCAATTGTTCCAATTGTGCTTCGAGTGATTGAATTGTTTCATTTAAATTTTGGATTCCTTGTTCATTCAATTTTTGGTTGATTTGTTCAATTTGATTCTCATAAATTAAAATTGCTTGGGTATATTGTTCAATGCTTTGATTGATTGCATTTTTTAAATCAAGAACTGTATTCTCTTCGCTCAGACCAAAGGCACTTCCAATCCTCAATAATTCTGGATCGTCCCTTAAAAGAAGATCATCGGATTCTACAATCGAAGACAAAAGTTTTTGATTTTCTTCCATCTTTTCTTGTGATAATTCTTTATTCGAATTTAGTTCTTCAATTTGTTCTTGTAAATTCTTTAAATCCAAAAGCGATTGTTGAATGGTTTCAATAGAAGCAGAAAGTTGGTCATATTGCCTATAAGCTTGATTGAATGTTTCTTTTTGTTTAGAAAATTCTTCAAATGATTGATTATAAGCTTGTTCATTCTTTTCAATTTCATTCCAACCTTCATTTAAAACATCTTTTTGTTTTAAGAATTGTTCATTGACTTGTTTTTCACTTTCATTCCATTCAATTTCTGCATTTTTTACTTGGTCTAAACTCGAATTCAAACGATCCTCTATTGAATTTGCCTGTTCTATTCCGTCTTTAATTTGTTTCGCTTTTTTTTGTGTTTGAATTTTCGCAAGCGAGTTAATTCTTTTCTTTATTTTCTTGATATAGTCTTTATATGCATCGGAATAACAATAGAAGGACTTTCCTTTTGTGGTCAGGATATTAACTTCGGTATAAACTGGACTATTAAAGGCATCCTTGGGAAGATATAAATAGGTATGAATGGTTTGATTGGATAAGGTACTATTTTCCTTTGTCTGATTTAAATAAAGCGGGGTATCAATCAAACCAACAATTTTTACTGAGTTAACATTTAATCCATCATTCTGTATTTGAACACAATCCCCCAAACGAAAGCCAGTCCCTAACTCGGTACCACTTTCAGCAAGTGCTTCTCCTTTATTTTGCGGAAGACGCCCTTCCTTTAAAACAACACGATTTAAACTTTGGTCTTGATCATAGGCATGAATTCTTGTGACATAGCTCTTTTTTCCGCATTGTGCAAGAACGTCTGTAAAATAGGTTCCTTCAACCAAAGAAACGCCTTTGATCTTCTGAATTGCCTTTAAATCATCGTCATCAAAGCCAACACTTGAATAGATTGTAAAATCCTTTAAATTTTGTGCATCATTATAAGCATCTACGCTATATCCCATAATTGGACTTGTTCCTGCTACACCAACAAAGAAAGCAACTCCAATCGCAACAATTGCCAAAAGTGAAATAAATCGACCTTTCGTTTGATTAATTAAACGAAGAATGCTTTTTAAGTAAGTTTTTGTCATATTACCACTCAATCATATCAATATCTTGCGGATTTTCATTCTTTACAATCGATTCAATTTGCCCACTTTTCACTTGAATGACTTGATCACCCATCGGACATAAAGCTAAATTATGTGTGATAATCAAAATGGTCATTGCTTCTTTCTTTGACATTTCTTGAAGTAACTTTAAAATTTGTTTTCCCGTTTTGTAATCCAAAGCACCCGTAGGTTCATCACAAAGTAAAAGTTTTGGGTTTTTCGCTAAAGCACGTGCAATCGCAACACGTTGTTGTTCGCCTCCACTTAATTGACTTGGAAAATTCAACATACGATCTTTTAGACCAACTCGTTCAAGAATCTGTTTTGCATCCAAAGGATTTTTACTAATTTCACAAGCCAATTCAACATTTTCTAAAGCGGTTAAGTTTTGAACTAAATTATAAAATTGAAAGACAAAGCCGATGTCAAAACGCCGATAATCCGTTAATTCTTTTTCGTTCATCGTATCAATTCGACAACCATCCACCATAATTTCACCTTGGCTTGGTGTATCCATACCACCAAGAATATTTAAGATGGTACTCTTTCCTGCACCAGAAGCCCCAGCAATAATGACAAGTTGTCCTTGTTCAATAGAAAAAGAGACATCTTTTAAGGCATCAATTTTTACTTCTCCGACTTGATATTGTTTTTTTACCTTTTTAAGTTCTATATAGCTCATACATAAATTGTACAAAAAAAGTCTTTTATTTAAAAGACTTTTCGGTTTCCATCACTTTGTACTTCAATCACAAAATCAAAACAATTAGCCTGTGTCGCAAAATAAAAATCTTCTGTAGGAAAAATGGTATTTTTTGGATCTAAAAATTTCTTTCCATCACTTTCTTTTAAAGCTTCGATTTTTTGTGCTAAATCATATTCTTTTCCTTCCAATAAGCTTTGAATATATTGGGCACAATAAAAATCCTCGTCACAATGACTTTTTCCTTGATTGCCCATCGCAACCAATGAAACAAACGCTGGCTTTTTCTTTAGAATATAATGCGCAATCGCTTGGGCATTCACAAAAGCCCCGGTAATGATTTCATCGGCATTCTTTGCGTTAACAATCCCTTGCGTTCCTGCCGAAGTCGTATGGATACAAGTTTTCCCTTTTAAATCGACTCCTTGGATTTGACTCGGTGAATTACCATAATCGCAACCTTCCACCTGTTTCCCTTCTCTTTCCCCAAATAAGATCCAATCCGGATGTTCTTTTTTTAATTGAAAGGCTTTCTCTAATTGACCAATGGGAATAATGCGTTCAACCCCTTTTGAAAAAAGAACGGCTTCCAGTGTAAAAGCTCGAAAAACATCGATCACAACAGTTAATCCACGTGCTTTTTTAGCACCTTCAATGCATTCTAAAATTTGAATTTCCATAAGAATCCTTTCTAGCCTTCTTCTTTTAAAAGACGATTTAATACAATCGCTACGCCATCTTCATTACAAGAAGGTGCGATTTCTTTGGCTATTTCTTTTAAGGAATCATTCGCATTATCCATGGCAATCGGATAATCAACAACTTGTGCCAATGGATAATCATTCATTGAATCCCCAAAGCTATAACTTTGTGAACAATTTAAAACTTTCATTAAATATTGAGCTGCTTTTGCTTTACTAGTACCAAGACAAAAATATTCAAGATGATTGGTTGACTCATGAACTTCATACGAAAAATGTTTTGATTTTTCTAAGGCATAGGAATAATCTTCTGCTTGATTCATCCACATTTCTATTTTCACAACATTTGAATAATCATTGTCATCCTCTAAAAGGACGGAAGACTCAATGCCTGAATCCATAAAATAGCTTCTTAAATTTGTATAAGATGAATTCAAATTGCTATGATCCCATTTTTGTAAATCATATTCTATATGCCCTTTTTTTAAATGTTGAACAAGATCTTCAACCACTTCTTTTGGCATTGTTTGATGAATCAATAATTGATTCTTATACCATAAAACGGAGCCATTACAACAGATATAAGCATCAAAGGACATATCACGAATCTCTTTTGGTAAAAAGCCATAAGATCTTCCACTTGCGACACAACAAATCCAACCTTTTGCTTGCGCCTTGGCAATTGCTTGTTTAACAGCACGACTGACTTTGCCAATACTTGAAGAATAAATGGTTCCATCAATATCAAAAAAAGCAATTTTCATTTCTTTCTCCTTTAAAAAAAACACCCAAAAGGGTGTTGTCTTCTATAAATGGCGGAGCCGGTGGGATTCGAACCCACGGGGCCGTTAAGCCTACCCGAATTCCAATCGGGCCCGTTATGACCACTTCGATACGGCTCCAAGCGCATTTATCATACTAAATCGATAAATCAATGTCAAACGTGATTATCAATCTAAGACAAGTTCCTTTAATAATTTGCCAATCGATTCATGTAAAACAAGATCCGCTTTCGAATCCATCGTCGTTTTATCTCGATTAATTAAAACAAGGTGCTTCCCATGAAAATATTGTAGAAGACCAGCGGCTGGATAAACAACTAAGCTTGTTCCTCCTACAATTAATAAATCGGCTTTCTCAATTGCAGAAATTGCAGAGTAAAGTGTATGTTCATCCAAGCCTTCTTCATATAAAACGACATCCGGCTTAATGATTCCATGACATTTTTCACAAATTGGTATGCCTTTTTCATTTCGTAAATGCATGGTTTGTTCTAAGGAATAATGCGCATTACAATCACAACAAGTATTTCGTAAAATTGAGCCATGTAGTTCATAAACCTTTTTAGAACCAGCTTTTTGATGCAAGCCATCAATATTTTGTGTAACAACGGCTTTTAGCTTTCCTTCTTTTTCAAGTTTTGAAAGAGCTAGATGGGCATCATTTGGCTTTGCATCCAAATAAACCATTTGATTAAAATAAAATTCATAAAACTCTTCAGGATTGCTTTCAAAGAAGCTATGACTGATCATTCTTTCAGCCGGATAGCGATATTTCTTTTTATATAAGCCTTGATCACTTCGAAAATCTGGAATATGACTTTCAGTTGATACCCCAGCACCACCAAAAAAGACAATGGAGTTCGATTCTTCAATCCATTTTTTTAATATTTCTTTTTCATTCATTTTTAAGACTCCTACTTTTTTATTATACGCCTAAGTTAAAGAAAAACAGAGTACTTTTCTCATACTCTGTTCTCATTTCTATTCCACATCATATGTATATTGATCATCTACATAATCAATGGTAATTTTACCTTCTTTAACTAAGCCTTCTTCTAACATTTTTCGAGCAACTTGGGTTTCAATATTTCTTTGAATATATCGTTTCATTGGACGAGCTCCAAAGACTGGATCAACACCCATTTTCGCAATTTGTGAATAAACGGCATCACTCACATTCAATTGAATGTCACGTTGGGCCAAACGCTTTTTAAGCTCATTGATAAATTTATGCGCAATTTGAATAAAGGCTGCATCATCTAAAGCATGAAAGACAATGATTTCATCAATACGATTAATAAATTCTGGTTTAAAATGATTTTTTACTTCAGCCATATATTTTTCTTGTCTTTCTTCATTTGAAATGGATTCAAACGCATATTGACTACCTAAATTGCTTGTTAAGATAATAATGGTATTTTTAAAATCAACCGTTACCCCTTTAGAATCCGTAATCCGTCCATCATCTAGAATTTGAAGAAGAACATTAAATACATCTGGATGGGCTTTTTCAATTTCATCAAATAAGACAATACTATAAGGATTTCGACGTACGGCTTCCGTTAATTGCCCACCTTCATCGTATCCAACATATCCTGGAGGTGCTCCAATTAAACGCGAAACACTGTGTTTTTCCATATATTCTGACATATCGATTCGTACAATATGTCTTTCATCATCAAAGAGTTGTTCAGCTAAGGCTTTCGCTACTTCTGTTTTTCCTACACCTGTTGGTCCTAAGAACATAAAGGATCCAATTGGACGATTTTCATCTTGAATTTGTGCTTTGGATCGAAGAATCGCATCGCTGACTAACTCTAAGGCTTGATCTTGTCCGACAACGCGTTTTGAAAGTGCCTCATTTAAATGAAGAATTTTATTTCTTTCCGATTCAACCAAACGACTTACTTCAACACCCGTCCAACGAGAAACAATTTTTGCAATCATTTCCTCATCCACTGTTTCTTGAATCAAGGCATTATCTTTTTCTAATTCATTGGTTTTCGCAATTTTATTTTCCAGTTCAGGAATCAAACCATATTGTAAACGTGCAGCTTCTTCATAACGAGCTTCATTTTGAGCTTGTTGAAGATCTAAACGAGCTTTCTCTAAAGCTTTTTTATCATCTTGTGCACTGGCAAGAACATTCTTTTCATCTTCCCATTGACTGTGCATTTCATCACGAGAAGATTGTAACTTTGCCAATTCTTCTTCAATTTCTTCTCTTCTTTCAATCGATTTCTTTTCCGTTTCTTTTTGAAGGGATGTTTTTTCAATTTGAAGTTGTAAGATTTTACGTTCTAATTCATCAAGCTCTTGCGGCATACTTTCCATTTCAACCTTTAAAGTCGCACAGGCTTCATCCACTAAATCAATGGCCTTATCCGGTAAGAATCGATCCGTAATATAACGATCGGATAAAGTAGCTGCAGCAATCAAAGCTTCATCCATAATACGAACGCCATGATAACTTTCAAAACGATCTTTTAGACCTCGAAGAATACTAATACTTTGATTTACAGATGGTTCTTGCACCATAACTTTTTGGAAACGTCTTTCTAGAGCCGCATCCTTTTCGATATATTTACGATACTCATTAAAGGTCGTTGCGCCAATACAATGCAATTCACCACGCGCAAGCATTGGCTTTAATAGATTAGCAGCATCCATGGAACCTTCCGTTTTTCCAGCACCTACTAAATTATGGATTTCATCAATGAACAAAATAATTTGTCCATCGCTTTTCTTTACTTCATCTAAAATTGATTTTAAACGCTCTTCAAATTCACCACGATACTTTGCTCCCGCAATTAAAGATCCCATATCCAATTCAATTAAACGTTTTTCTTTTAAAGATTCTGGAACATCCCCTTTTAAAATACGCCAAGCTAATCCTTCAACAACCGCGGTTTTACCTACACCAGGTTCTCCAATCAAAACTGGATTATTCTTTGTCTTACGTGATAAGATTTGCATCACACGACGAATTTCATCATCACGTCCAATAATCGGATCAATTTTTCCAGAGCGAACATCTGCAACTAAATCTCTTCCGTATTTCTTTAAGGATTCCACATTTTCTTCCGCATTAGCTGAATCAAAAGCTTTCCCATTTCTTCTTTCCAATTCAGCTTGTTCACAATCTTTTTGATTTAAATGAAATTCTTTTACAATCTTTTTTGAAATATAAGAATCATTAAAGATTAAAGCCAAGAAAAGACTTGCGACAGATAAATAACTTTCTTGATGTTTAGATCCCCATTCACGTGCTTTTTCTAAGGATTTTTGTACTTCATTTGAAAGATTCATTTGATTGGTCGAACTCTTTGCGATATGCGTATTCTCTTCTTCAATCATGGATAAAGCCTTTGTCTTATCTAAGGCAATCCGTTCAAATAGTCCATCTAATATATCATCTTTAAAAATAGCTTCTAATACATCAATCGTATCAACACTCGCATGTTGTCTTGATTGCGCAGTATTTAAAGCATTCATTAAAATTGTTTGTAGTCTTTCAGAAATTTTATCGTTGTTCATAAGGAACACCTCCTTTTAGCACTCTTATACTTCTTGTGCTAACTGTAGTATATCACAACTTTTAGCACTGTCAACAGATGTGTGCTAATTTTTAACAAAACCTTAATTTTCAGAATTTATAAAACTTAAAAGAAAAAGCACTCGTATTTAAATTTACGAATGCTTTGATTGATATATTTTTTTATCCACCCAAATAGCTTTAAAATAATTTTCTGTTTTGATGTCAATGCATACTTTCCTCTATATTTCATAAACGATTTCTTGTACATTTTCTAAATCGTAATTATTGCTTTGAACAATATAAATTACAACAACTTACAAATGATCTTATCTGCATTTTAGCATTCAGCTCTCTGCCAATTCGCTTCGGGTTTTATTGAAAGATTTTGAGCATTATCCCTTGGATTTCTCCATAATACCGCCACTTCTTATCTATGATTAAGCTGTTTCATTTTTTCAAAAAGCTTTGGTAAAATTATAGAAAGGTCTCCATCGATTCCAAGTGCTTTGTTTTTAAGTTGTACTGGAATATAAATGTCGTCTCCTTTATTAAATGTAATATAAAATGCATTTGGTTCAGAATCAGCTAATTTCATTAATGGTGCTTTAATCATTCGATTTCTTATACCTACACCAAATTCTAAAATCAACAATTTTTTATTGTGATAATGATTTATAAATTTTTTATAATCTTCATTGCGAACATACCATTCTTCGCTTTGTATAAAAAACGAATTGATAGGTACATGAATCTGCATTGCACCTCCACAAATTGGACATTTAGGAATTAACTTTGTAGGAATTTTCATTCCACTCTCTTTTTCATGCATAGAAACAAGCAAATCCTTATTGGAGTACACAGAATTATGACACCCTTTAATACATTGCATATCTTTCATACTGCCCTCAAGTTCAAGGATATATTTCCGCTTAAATCCCGCTCTAGCAAAATGATCATCAGTATTTGATGTTATAATAAAGTATGGTTTTTCTTTGATCAGTTCATATAAACTTTGCAACAAAGAACTTGGTTTTGTATGATACATATAATAATAAGCCATACGACTATAATAGCTCCACTTTTCATTTTCTGTCGGAAAATCAAAAAAACTACCTTGAATTAAACTTTTAATTCCATACTTTTTTTGAAAATCAGAAAAATGATTGTAAAAGCGTTCATCATTCGCAAAAATATTATATCCTTCAGCAATAGATAGTCCATTACTTGCTCCAATTAAAATACCATCCGCTTCTTTTATTTTTTCTAAAATACGATCATAAAATATCTCTTCCATTACATACTACCTTTTCTAGGCATCTATATTCATTGCTTCTATGAGCATAATAACCGGACGCAATCCATCTACACATGTAAATATTCCTTTATCATCATCACGCATCCATGTTCCTTTTGGTTGAAGCAATTCTCCATTAGAAAGCATTTGAACCATTTCTTTTATTGGTTGCCATGCATAGACACATAGCCCGTCCGGCTTGTGTTTGCCATCACTAGTAAATACTTGCCCAGCTTTATGAAAAGGACAAGGCTCAAAATTAGGAATCGCATATTCTTGTGCAAGTTTTTTATCAACTTCTGATTTTAATATTGTAATTTTCACTTTATGTTTCATTTTATTTTCCTCTTAATTCGTTTTAATACCTACGATAAATCCCCATTGTTGTTCTGGAATGGAATGAACATGATCAAATCCTCAAAAAAAACTTCTTATTCCACATTTTTCTTTAAAATATATTTTAAACAAATCATTATAATGACAATGATTATATCCAGAAGCATTAGATATCCAGAACCAATTTCTACCTGTATTGAATCTACTTGATGAATTTTTGTTATTAAGTTGTCTATATCATTGAACTTCTTCCATTGGCAATTTTCTTTATATCAGCTAATACTTTCGCAATATCTTCATGAATTGCCAATCCCTTTTGTTTTAATTTTTCTGGCAAAAGAGCATCTGTTGGATTGATTGTAATATAAAATGCCTTTGGCCATGAATAAGTCATATTCCAAAAAGGCTCTTGAATAAACATTGGAGTCATACGCCCTACGCCTAGCTCTAGAAACAAAACTTTTTTATGCCTATTCTTTTTTAAAAATGAATTTAGTTTATTATATTCTTCAAAATATTTTTTACCTTCAAGAAATATCCTTGAACGAACCCAAGGTTCCATTTCTGCATTACATTTAGGACAACGTGGAATCATGCAACTTGGAACACATAATTCACGATCAATCGCACGATTCATTTCATGAAGAATTCTTACAGAATCATAAAGCTCATCATGACATCTATGACTACATTGAAAATATCTCCAATCCCCTTGGATAGCACTAATTTTTTCTTCAGAAAATATACGTGAAAATTGTGTATCTTGGTTTGTTGTTAAAATATAATAGTTTTTATCCTTTAAAACTGAATAGAGATCATAATATGGTTTTCCAGTTGATGCATCGAGTATCATACATAAATTTCTTGCAATAAAAGCCCAACGTTCTTCACTGGAACGATATTGATAATAAAACCCATCAAACGAATTGTGATATCCATATTTCTTTTCAAAATCGCCCAAGTTTTCTACAAAGTCTTTATCCCGTTCATAATAATGCTTAAATCCTGCGGATGCTGACATTCCCGATGCAGCTCCTACCACGATTGCATCGGATTCCTCAATATATTTTAATAATATTTCTATTTGTTCTTGATAGTTTATAGTTTCCATATAAATCTCTCCTTTCGTCATTGACCTAAAGATTTTCGGCTGTTATTATTTTATTAACATCTGTTCGGATTATAGCACCCTGCTAAATCGGTGTCAATTGGTGTTATAAATAAAATAACATCCACATAAGGAGATCTTCTATGAAATATTCAACAAAATTAAGTGATGCAGTACATATACTAGCATTTATTGCTATTAATCAAGATTTTGATTTGAGCAGTACAGCCATTGCAAAAAGTGTTCATACAAACCCCTCATATGTTCGCCAACTTATGATGAAACTACGAAAAGCCAATTTGATGTCTAGCATAGTAGGTCATGCCCAGCCAACTTTAACGAAACCAGCATCTGAAATTTCCTTGTTCGATATTTATAAAGCTGTAGAAGGAGATAAACCTTTATTACATCTAGATACTCATATAAATCCAGAATGTGGAGTAGGTGTGAAAATTCAATTGGCATTAGGTGAATATTATCAACAAATCCAAGAGACCGCTGAAAAAAGAATGCAAAAAATCACTTTACAAGATATTATTTCTTCTTATAATTCAAAAAAAATTTTGGAATAAAAAAAGCACAAAATTCATTGTGCCTTAGTTCTATTTAAATAAAGTATCTCTTCCGTATGCCTTTTTCCAATTCACACTGAATTCGCCAACTGCGATTGTTGTTCCTGGATGATTAATCATTGACCATACAACATCTGGTGGTAGAGTTTCAGCTTGAATGCCTGCTTTAATCAATTCATGTGCTTGCAATGTATTTTTAAAGCTTGCAGCGACAATTTTTGATGGTAAATTATGTACCTTCAACATTTCAATTAAATCTTTTACTTCCGCAACACCATCACCATAATTACACATACGATTTACATAAGGTGCCAAGTAATCCGCTCCATTCATAGCCGCAAGAAATGCTTCATCCGCTGAATAAATAGCAGTTGCCAAGGTATTGATTCCTAACTTTTTACATTCCTTAATTGCTTTTAGACCCGCATGTGTAACTGGAATCTTAACATACATATTCTTTGCTCGAATGGCCGAAATTTCTTTTGCTTCTTTCATGATTCCTTCATAATCAGTCGCAACAACTTGAATAAAGAAAAGTTGATCTTCGTCCAAATAGTCGGCAATTTCTTTGATTACGACTTCTGCATCTTTTCCTGATTTCGTAATGATGGTAGGGTTTGTCGTTACCCCTTTAACAGTTAATAATTCATCCAATTCTTTAATTGCTTGTACATCCGCTGTATCTAATATAAGTTCCATGAGAGATCCTCCTAAATTCTATCTTTATTATACAATCATGAATCTAAAAAGCAATATTTTTTATTGTTTTTTATTATTCTTTATTATTTAATTTTCTGAGCATCACATTGGACATTGATTTAGAAAGTCGATAAACTGAAAGTAAAGTGAGGTGTAAATATGAAAAAAGCTCGTAAAATTCAAGAACATGTCTATTGGGTTGGTGCTCGTGATTTAAATTGTCGTAAATTCCATGGAGAACTTTATCCCATTGAAGAAGGAACTAGTTATAATGCTTACTTAATCTTAGATGATCAAATTACTCTAATTGATACTGTAGAAGAAGAATTCACAAATGATTGTATCGAACGAATTCAATCCATTATTCAAGATCGTCCAATCGATACCATTATTCTTCAACATGCCGAACCAGATCATTCCGGAGGATTAATGAAATTAAAGGAAGCTTTCCCCAATGCAACGGTATACGCTTCACAAGGTTGTGTAAAAAATGTAAATAGTCAATTCCATCCCAATTTTGAAATCAAGCCATTAAAAACAAACGATACCTTATCAACGGGTCAATTTAATTTTACCTTTATTGAAATGCAAATGATTCATTGGCCGGATAATATGTTGACCTATTGTCCTGAATTAAAAATGGTCTTCTCAAACGATGCCTTTGGGCAACACATTGTCAATTATCAATTAACGGATGAAAATTTAGACAAATCCTATTGCATCCAACAAGCTAAAGAATACTTTGCAAATATTGTTTTATCGTATACTGTCCAAGTAAACAATAAACTAAAAGCGATTCTTGCTATGAATTTAGAAATTGAAGCTATTTTACCAGCGCATGGAATCATCTGGAAAAAATACATTCCAGATATTCTAGAAGCTTATCAAGGGTTTGCGACCAATCAAACAAGTAATAAAGCCGTTATTGTTTATGAATCTGTATGGAAACATACTCAGGAAATTGCCGAAACACTTGCAGAAGGCTTTGGTGATGCCGGAATGGATGTAAAGGTCTATAAATTATCTGAAACACGCTCATCCATCGTATTTAGAGAATTGATGGATGCAAAAATTGTCTGTGTCGGATCTGGTACTTACAATAATGAAATGTCTTATAGCGTTGGCGCTTTCTTAACACATTTAAAAGCAGCCAGAGTAAAAGGAAAAAAAGGCTTAGGCTTCGGTGCTTTTGGATGGTTCCCTAAAGTTCCATCAAATATCGATCAAGCTTTAGTAGAGTGCGGATTAGAATCTTGCCATGATGCCATTGCTCAAGTCTTTTCAGCAAATCAAGATCAATTAGAAAATTATTACAACATTGCACAAGCAATCGCTAAAGAATTATAAAAAACTAAAGAAATAGGAGGAACTCAAATAGCTATGTTCCTCCTTTTTATTTACAAACTCAGTAATCGATCATTTTATATGAAATTTAGAAAACTTCGAAAAAGAGTTGAGACTGAATCATCTCAACTCTTTATATATGTACATTTGAATTTGGCAACAAACGCAATCCTTTTGGAATTTTATTTTTTAATGTATGTCCATCACTTTTTCCAAAGCCAAAAGGAAGTCCTTTAAAACAAATCGCATAATAACCTTTATTTAAATCACAAGAAAGTGTTTCTCCATGCATAAAAGCATTCATTTCATCCAAGCTTGCTTCATACTTGTTTTTATAAGCATCTACCCAATTGGCATTCATATAAAAAGCATGAGCTGGTTCAAATCGATTCTTTTTTATTTCTCCTAACAATACGCCTTGACGTAAAACGGAAAGCTTTTTGGTATTGATAAAAGGAAGGTCCATGGCATAAACATGATTAGAAATGACTTGAATATGCTTTGGAATAAAACCCAATTGTTCCATTAAAAAACTTTCAATTAAAGGATTGATTTTTGCATCCTTTAAAAGAGAAAAACTTTGAGCTTTTCCTTCTTTCTTATGCAATTTCGCAACAAAATGCCCTTCTCCACCATCCATTGGGAAAATACGAATGGTCTTTTCTAAATAGCCAGAGCGACCAAAAGAAACCTTCGGATCTAAAAGTTCCATATCCGGATAGTTTTCTAAAAACCATTGAATAACTTCTTCATTTTCCTCTTTGGCATAGGTACAAGTGGAATAAACCAAAATACCATCTTTTTTCAAAGCACGATAAGCTTCCGCTAAAATTTCTTTTTGTCTTTGACTACAATAGTCAACATTTTCCTGTGACCAATTGTTTGCCTCATCGTGTTTTTTCATCATGCCTTCACCACTACAAGGTGCATCCACTAAAACCTTATCAAAACAGGCTTCAAAACACCGACAAATCTTAGCTGGTGTATCATTTGTTACTAAAACATTTTGTACACCAAAACGTTCAATATTTGATAGTAAAATTTGCGCTCTTTTTTTATTGATTTCATTTGTGAGTAAAAAGCCATTTTTTAATTCACCTGCAATTTGGGTACTTTTCCCACCTGGCGCTGCACATAAATCCAAAACATAATCATCTTCTTTTACATCTAAAATTGTTACGGCACTTGATGCACTCGGTTCTTGTAAGTAAAAAGCACCACAAATATGACCAGGATGGTTCCCTAAAGTTTGATCAATATAATAGGAATCTTTTGAAAAAGGAGTTGGTTTTAACCCTTCGATGCATTCCATTTTCTTTTTGGGATTATAGCGTAATCCACGCAATAAAGGAGTTGCCATAGACGAATAAAAAGCATCGTATTCCTCATTTAAATAATTTTTCATGCGTTTCAAAAATTCTTCATTCATATTAATCTCCTAAAACGTTTCTTCTGGACGAACTCTACATGCAATACTTGAACAACTTGCAGGCACTCGCCAACCACATCCAAAAGAAAAATCAGCTCCCCTTTGAAAATAAGCAACGGCTTCACTAAGTGAAACCTTTAGGCGAAAGACTTCAATATGGGTATGTGGTCCAGTCGAATTCCCACTATTTCCTGAA
>CAVBLW010000032.1:0-40954 GCA_963596085.1 Bacteroidaceae bacterium
TACAGGTATTTGTGAAGCTTTGAGTGCTATACTATGTTGGACTTATGTAATACATAAAGTTGAAATACTTAATTTAGGAAAAGCTTGGTTTCATTTCGATTCACATCTTTTTATCAAAACATTATCTTATGGAATCGTAAGTGCTTTACAACAATCTTCAATTCAAATTGGAAAACTTGTAACACAAGGAATGGTTAATACATTAGGTGTTGATACAACTGCCGCTTTTAACGCAACCAATCGTTTTGATGATTTTGCGATACTACCAGAACAAAATATTTCCCATGGAATGACGAGCATTATGGCTCAAAATATAGGTGCAAATCAAAACAAAAGAGCAATGAAAACATTTTATTATGGATTAATGATTAATGTTATTTATGGAATTATGATGGGCCTAATCCTATATATAGCTTCTAACCCAATTATGCATTTATTTACAAGTGATCTAAATGTTATTCAAGAAGGTGAAAAATATTTGCATCTCATGGCTTTTATGTATTTTATTCCTGGTATCACAAATGCTCTACAAGGATATTTCAGAGGCATAGGGGATCTAAAAGTAACTTTATGGTCCACAATTATAAATATGTTTACTCGTTGTTTGGCTTGTTATGTTTTAATTTTTATTTGGAATTTTGATTTTTCTGCAATCGCTTGGTCGTATTTATTTGGTTGGATTTGTATGATTCTTTTTGAAGTTCCCTTCATCTTTTTTGGAAAAAAGAACTATTTTAATATAAACAAGCTTTAAAACAGTCAAAACCAGAAAGAAAGGCCCCTTCTTTCCAAGTTGATAATTCTTGATATGCACTTTGAATAGCTTCTTTTATTGATTTAGCTTTTGCTAAACAACCAGGTAAACCTTCAATAAATACAATATAATTCATATTTGGATCTTGTTTAATACAAATTTTAACTTCCATAACTTTGTTCTCCTTTTATTTTAAAGTACACGGAATTTCAACATTAATTATGTCAGTTAAAGAAAAAAAGACCTTGAATATTACTTCAAGGTTTTAAAAAACTATTTATTGCATTTATTTTTTAGAGTTTGACTTGGACGAAACTTAGGAAGCAATGATGAATGAATCATCATTGGCTCCATCGTTGATGGGTTAATTCCCATTCTTTCTTTTCGATGAAAAAGTTCAAACTTACCAAAAGCTGATATATCAACATTTCCATCATTTGCTAAAGCATCTGACATTTCATCAAAAATGATATTGACAGCTTTTAATGCATCTACTTTACTAATATTTAGATCCATTGCAACTGTTGTTGCTAAAGATTCTTTATTTACAAATTTTGCCATTAAAATTCCTCTTTCAAATCACGTAACATTAAATCCTTTGCACATGTATCCGGTTTTTTATTTTCATAAAGAATTTGATACACTTCTTCACAAATCGGCATGACAATCTTATTTTTTGAAGAGATTCGATGCACAATTTTAGCAGTACGAACGCCTTCGACCGTTTTGGTATTATTCGCAAAGAATTGTTCTACAGAATTATCTTTTCCAATTTGATATCCTGCTTGAAAATTACGAGAATGTACACTTGAACAAGTAACAATCAAGTCTCCAATTCCCGTTAATCCCATAAATGTTTTTTCTTTACCACCAAAGAAAACACCATATCGAATCATTTCTTGAAGTCCTCGAGTGATTAATGCAGCTCGCGTATTATCTTGATAGCCTAATCCAGATAAGATTCCACTTGCAATAGCCATAACATTTTTAATTGCGGCACCTAATTCACTACCTACCTCATCATTTCCAGTATATATACGGAGGTATTGGTTTGAGAAAAGATTTTGAATTGTTTTTGCGTCTTCTTCTTTTAGACTAATTGCATCAATTGAAGTTAATAAACCAATAACCACTTCCTCTGCATGACTTGGTCCAATAAGTGAAACGACTGAACTCAAATGTTCTTTGGAAATCGTTCTTCGAATAACTTCAGACATCCTTTCATTCGTTTCTGGATGAAATCCTTTTGATACATTGACAATGATTATTTCTTTTTTTAAATATGAATCAATCTGTTGACAGATTGATTCAATTGCAATGGTGGGCACAGCTAACAAAACAACATCGGCATCTTTTACGACCGTAATATCATTTGTCGCACATAAAGTTGGATTTAATAAAGTATCATTAAAAAACTTTTGATTTTTATGATTTTGATTGATATCATCCACTTCACTTTTTGATTTTCCATAAATCAAAACATCTTGTTTATTATCAGCTAGGGCTTGACCTAATGCAGTACCCCAACTACCACTTCCAATGATTACTGTTTTCATAAGTACACCTTTCTAATCTAAGATCTTTGACGAGCTAATATACGTATTGGTGTTCCCGTAAACATAAATGCTTCTCTAAGTTTATTCTCAATATATCGTTTATAACTAAAATGGAAAAGCTCTGGATCATTTACAAACAATACAATCGTTGGTGGTTCAACTCCTACTTGCGATGCATAATAGATTCTTAATTGTCTACCATTATGCGGTTTCGGTGGATTAATCATTTGGGCATCTAAGATAACATCATTTAAAACATTTGTAGGCACACGTAAACAACATGCATCATGTACTTCATTAATCAAAGGAATTAATTGATTAACTTTCTGGTGTGTTTTTGCAGAAACAAATGCGATTGGTGCATATTGTAAATAGACAAATTCATTTCGAATTTTCTTTTCGATTTTTTGCATTGTCTTTTCATCTTTTTCAACCGTATCCCATTTATTATAAACAATAATGACACCTTTTCCAGCTTCATGGGCTAAACCTGCTACATGCTTATCTTGATCTCGAATTCCTTTTTCTCCATCAATTAGAAAGAGAGCAACGTTACTTCGATCAATTGCACTAAGCGCTCTTAAAATTGAATACTTTTCAATATTTTCATAGATTTTACCTTTTTTTCGAATACCTGCTGTATCAATAATCATGTATTCTTGTTCCTCATAGGTGAAAGGCGTGTCAATCGCATCGCGTGTTGTTCCTTCAACATCCGAGACAATAACTCTTTCCTCTTTTAAAATGGCATTGACCAAAGAACTTTTCCCAACGTTCGGTCGACCAATACAACAAAATGAGGTGATTCCTTCATAAGGTTGAATTTCCTTTTTCGGAAGTTCTTCCATAATTTGATCTAAGATATCACCAAAACCTAATCCATGGGCACCACTTGCAACCATAGGATCACCTAAAGCCAATTGATAAAAATCGTATTGCATCATTTGTAATGTTTCATTATCCGATTTATTAACAACTAAGATAATTGGTTTCTTACATTTTTGAAGTTTGCGTGCAATCGCAACATCATCGCTTGTTACCCCTTCAATTGCTGAGGTTATAAATAAAATGACATCTGCTTCTTCAATTGCAATATCAACTTGCATATTGATTTCATCACCAAAAGCTTGATTTTCAATTTGAATTCCACCTGTATCGATCAGACGAAAGGATTGTGTTAACCACTCTACTTCACCATAGATACGATCTCTTGTCACGCCAGGTGTATCATCAACAATACTTTTTCTTTGTCCTATAAGACGATTAAAAATAGTTGATTTTCCGACATTTGGACGACCAACTATTGCTACTGTTCCACGTAACATCTTCAACACTCCTTTCTCATTTATGAATGATTAATTAAATTAAGAATTTGTTCTACAACTTCTTCAATACTTGAATTTGACGTATCAATGCGAATCGCATCTTTTGCTTGTTTTAAAGGGGATATTTCTCGATGACTATCTTGATAATCGCGAGCAACGATATCTTGGTATATTGTTTCATAGTCCGCTTCAATTCCCTTTTGAATATATTCATTATAACGACGATCCGCTCTTGCTTTACTACTTGCATCCATAAAGATTTTCACTTCTGCATCCGGTAAAACGACAGAACAGATGTCTCTTCCATCTAAAATATATCCTTTATTCTTTGCGATTTCCTGCTGCAATGAAACCATTTTTTTTCGTACAGCTGGTAAAGCAGCCACTTTACTTGTAGCCATTGATATATCATTTGTACGAATTTCTTGTGTCACATCGATTTGATTTAGATAAACGAAATCATTTTTAAAAGTAATATGAATATTCTCTAAAGCTTGAACCAATTCATCTTCATTATTAAAATCAACTTTATTTTGAAGAATATAATAAGCAACACAACGATACATAGCGCCTGTATCTAGATGCGTCATTTCTAATTGATCAGCAAGTAAATCAGCAATCGTACTTTTACCAACACCGCTTGGACCATCAATAGCAATATTAATCTTATTCATATTAGGCAGCTAAGCTCCTCATCATTAATACAGTTGCTAAAATCGCAATGAATAAAAGAATAATTAAAACAACCAAAACAATATTTAAAATTCGACTAGCATCTGGTTTTTCTTTTTTCGTTTTATCAACTTTTACTTCAGCTTTTTTAGAAACAGGAGCAGCCTTTTTAATAACAGCTTTTGCTTCCTTTGGTTTTACTGGTTTTTTAATTTCTTGTTTTTTATGTTCTTTTTTCTTCTTTTCAATTTTTTTCTTCAATACAGGTTGTTTTTTTGTTTCTTCTTGTTCTGTTTCTTCTTGTTCTTTTTCTTCTTTAAATTGAACTTGTTCTGGACGCTTATAAGAATCCGATGGTACTAATCTTTCAAACGTAGATTCAATATCATCTTCTTCTACAAAATCTTCTTGAGATAAAACAATTTTGTCCTTTGAATCTTCAGTTTCTTCTTTAAGTTCTTCGACTTCTTCCTCTTCTATTGGATAAAAAGGAAGCGGGGTTTTACTCATAGGTAAAATTGTAGGGCCATTGGCTTCATCACTAATTGTTTCCTTATTTTCTTCTGTTATTTTACTTTTTGCTAGTTCATCAATTGCTTTGATTTTAGTAATCGGTAGTTGCATTGTTGAACCAAGATCATCGTCTTCATTTTCTTCCATTGGCACAAAATGTTGTGTACGATGTTTAGCTTGGGTTCCATCCAATTGTTTAAGAATATTGAATTGTGTATCATCCCAAACTGTATTCCCTGCGTCAAGATTATATTGTTTCACTTCATCAATTAAATTATCCATAACAGGACTTTTTACAAGATTTGATGAAATTGTTTGAACTGGTTCATTTTCATTTGTAGAAGCCCTGCGAGGATCACTTGCATGTGAGAGTGAATTTGTATCTTTATTTGCAACACGTGATAAACGTTGCAAAGATTGTTTATTTTGTTCTTGATGAGATTCAGTTGTTTCTTCATCTAAACGATCTCTTAAAACTTGATATCGTTGTAATCTAGATAATTTAGGCATAATTTCCTCCTATTTTCACTTTATCAATTATATAAAAAAAGTAAACTTAAGTCTATAAATAAAGGAAAATTTCCTTCAGACTTAAGTTTATTAAAGAATAAATCTAATGTTTTTTTAAATGAACACATACATAAAGTAAGCCCCCTAAAAAGCCTCCAAATGTATTAAATACAATATCAGAAATTTGAAATGATCCAAGCTTTAAAAATAATTGAGTAAATTCAATTCCTAAAGAAAACAGAAAGGAAAATTTAACACTATACAGGATTCGACTTTTTGTAAAGTTTCTTTTATTAGGCAAAGAAAACAATAAATAACATAATGGTAAAAATAAGATGATATTTTCAATCCCTTCTGTATAAATATGTCCATTTGAATCATAGATTGTCCAAGTTCCTAAAACATCATTTAATGTATTAATCCATAATGAACGACCTAATATCGTTCGAAAAAGAATCATTGAAACATAAAATACAAAATAGTATCGAATACGATTCTCTTTATTCGATTTAAAATTTAAATAAAAATCATAAATTGCTTTTTTATATCCCCCGTTTTTTTTTGCATAATCATAGAAATAAATAAATAAAAACGCAAAAAGTAATGATTCAAAAAATTCTGTATACAAGCTTGATAATACATTTGTCAAAATATTTTTAATAATTATTAACATTCATATCCCCTTATGTGAAAAAGCTGTTGATGCATCAACAGCTCATATAATTCTATTTAGCACGTCCTGCATATTTTCCATCATTGGTATTAATAACAATCATTTCATCTTGATTAATAAATAATGGAACCTTAACTTCAAATCCTGTTTCAAGAACAGCATTTTTTTGTGCAGAAGTTGCTGTATCGCCTTTAACAGCTGGTTCAGCTTCTACAACCTTTAGTGTTACTTTATCTGGTAAAGATACACCTAAGATTTCACCTTCATAACTTGTGATTGAAACTGTATCTTCTGGCTTCATAAATTGTTTTTCCCATGATAAACGATCACTTGGAATTTCAATTTGATCATAAGTTTCATTATCCATAAATACAAATGAATCGCCTGAATCATACAAATATTGCATAGCTCTTTTTTCAACTAAAGCTGGAGTAACTTTTTCTCCTCCGCCCCATGACAATTCAATATTACTTCCTGTTCTTAAGTTACGAACTTTTGCTTTTACGACCATTGCACTACGTGCTGTTTTGTTTTGTGAAATATCTAATACAACATATAAATCCTTGTCAACAACAATGGTTTGACCCGGTTTTAAATCATTTGAACTAATCATTTTTTTATATCCTTTCTTCAATTTCCTTCTATAATTTTAAAGATTATCCGAATTTTGTCAAATAGACTCCATAAAAAAAGTAAAAGGTGCCAAAGCACCTTTTACTATATCGAAAGGAATCGATATGAATAAATACTCTCACATACTTTAAGGAAGGATGTGTTGTATGTGAGTTTTTGAGATTGAGCCTGATCTCATACTTTATCCACTTTTATAATACACCTTTATATAAAAATTGTAAACACTTTCATATTTTTTTAAAAAAGAAACCAAGAGAAAATCTCTTGGTTCTCAAAGCTTTATTCACTTAAATATTCATCAATTGAAGCAGCAGCTTTTTTACCAGCACCCATAGCACTAATTACAGTTGCAGCACCAGTTACGGCATCTCCGCCTGCATAAACACCTTTTTTCGTTGTCATTTCTTTTTCATCAACAACTAAGCAACCTCTTTTATTTGCTTCAAGTCCTGAGGTTGTCGAACGAATTAATGGGTTTGGACTTGTACCAATAGCCATAATCATACAATCCGCTTCAATTTGGAATTCACTGCCTTTAACTTCTACTGGTCTTCTGCGTCCAGAATCATCTGGTTCACCTAATTCCATTTTAATACATTCAACATGGCTAATCCAACCTTCTTCATTTCCGATTACTTGAACTGGATTATTTAGTAAATCAAAGATAATTCCTTCTTCTTGAGCATGTTCAACTTCTTCTTTACGTGCAGGAAGTTCATCCATACTACGACGATAAACGATATGTACTTCAGCACCTAAACGACGAGCACAACGAGCAGCATCCATCGCAACATTTCCACCACCAACAACAACACATTTTTTAGGATGATAAATTGGTGTATTACTATCTTCTTGATAAGCTTTCATTAAATTGATTCGAGTTAAAAACTCATTGGCACTAAATACACCTTTTAAGTTTTCTCCTGGTAAATTCATAAAGCGAGGAAGACCAGCACCAGAACCAACAAATACAGCTTCAAATCCATCTTCTTCCATTAACGCATCGATCGTATCTGAACGACCAACTACAAAGTTTGGAATAATTTCAACACCTAAATCTTTTAATGTTTCAATTTCTTTGCGAACAATAGCTTTCGGTAAACGGAATTCAGGAATTCCATACATCAATACACCACCAGCTTCATGTAATGCTTCAAAAATTGTTACTTCATAACCTTTTTTTGCAAGATCCCCTGCACAGGTTAATCCACTTGGACCAGCTCCAACAATCGCAACTTTGTGTCCATTGCTTTGTGGCTTTTCTGGTTTTTCTACACTATGCTCACGATGATAATCAGCTACAAATCGCTCTAATCGTCCAATTCCAACTGCCTCATGTTTAATACCACGAACACAATTTTTTTCACATTGATTCTCTTGTGGACAAACACGACCACATACAGCTGGTAAAGATGATGTCAAAGAAATCACTTTATAAGCTTCTTCAAAATCCCCTGTCTTAACATGTTCAATAAAATCTGGAATATGAATATTTACAGGGCAACCACTAACACATGGTTGATGTTTACAATGTAAACAACGTTGCGCTTCATAAATTGCATCTTCTTCAGTATAACCAATTGCTACTTCTTCAAAATTTTGACGACGTACATCTGGATCTTGTACAGGCATAGCCGTTTTCTTTGGGTCCATATTAGGTTTCATTATTAGGCTACCTCCTTTTTCAACAAGTTACATGATTTTTCACGTGCATGTTTTTCAAAATCTGCATAGGTACGATTTCTAGACATTGCTTCATCAAAATCAACCAAATGTCCATCAAAATCTGGACCGTCAACACAAGCAAATTTCATTTCATTTCCAACTGTCAATCGACAACAACCACACATACCCGTTCCATCAACCATAATTGGATTCATTGAAACAGTTGTAGGAATATCATATTTCTTTGTTGTTAAACAAACAAATTTCATCATGATTAATGGTCCAATTGCTACAACTTCATCAAATTTTTCACCTGCTAAGACCAATTCTTCCAATTTATTAGTAACAAGTCCTTTTTCACCACAAGAACCATCATCACTCATTAAATAATAATGGTTACTTGCTTCTTCAAATTCCTTTTGAAGGATAACAAGATCTTTATTACGGAATCCAACAATCGTAGTTACGTCAGCACCAGCATCTTTAAATGCTTTTGCAGTCGGATATGCAATAGCACAACCTACACCACCACCAATAATACAAACTTTTTTGTTTCCGTCGATTTCACTTGGTTTACCAAGTGGACCAACAAAATCATGAATTTCGTCTCCAGCTTCTTTTGCATTCAAAAGTTCTGTCATTCCACCTACGACTTGGAAAATAACAGAAACTGTTCCTTTTTCCGGATCAGAATCTTCAATTGTAAAAGGAATTCTTTCACTATCCTCATTGACCCTTAAAATAATAAATTGACCCGCTTTTGCTCGTTTTGCCACAAAAGGAGCTTCAACTACTATTTTAGTGACCGTAGGATTTAATACCTCTTTTTCGAGAATTTTATACATTTTAATCACCTATCCTTGACTAATTATACAAAATAAGATATAGCTTAGTCACGACTAACTATAGTCGATTGTATACTTATCCGTATAAGCTATTTTTTTAATATTGTTCTTTTAATAACATTTCACCGTTACGATCTAAATCCGGATCAAAATACAACATTGGTAAATTTTCACTTAAACCTTTTGTATAATTTCGATTTTGAATAAATGTTAAAAAATCATTTTCTTTGTTAAGATCATCTAAGCATTCCATAAATAAATTAATTGCTTCTTTTGCTTCCGTTAAAGCTTGATTGTATAAATCAAAAAAACTACTTGTTGAAATTTGATTTGCATCACATGGATGTTTCCATTCTTTATGCAATAGATTACATACATCACATGGATCATCTGGAGAATCTGGAATAATCATAGCCGAAATCAAACCATTTAAATTAAGTACTTCTTCAATTTTTCGAAAACTTTTTAATTTTGTCCCATTTTGATCATATAAAGCTTTTTGTACCACTTCCCAATCATTTAAAGCTTCTAAAATTTGATGCGGTTTAATTTCTAAATCATAGACACGCTGTGCACCTTTTACATAAAGACGTGCAATCGCTTTTACATCATGAATATCTACTTGACAAATTTCATAGGCTTTGAAATCTTTAATTGTTTTATCTTCTTTTACTTTTAACAAAATGGCATCTAAAATCGATTCAATTTTATGATGTCGAAACGTTGAAACGGCATTACCAGATCCAGTTCGATAAAAGATATAAGGATGCGTAGTGGCATCCAAAGCCCAATGACTTAACAAACCCAACATATACGATATTTCATCTGCTTTTACTACTTCATCTTTTTCTTGTCGAATAACATTTATGCAAGATTTAAAAAAGGCATTCACTTCTTTTCGATGACAATATTTTCCTAATGTACGTACCTTACTTTTCTTTTTTAAATTTGTTGGAGTTACACCGTGAAAATATAAGAAATCTGGCCCATTACAAGCAATTTCATATAAAGCTTGATTGTGTTGAATCTTTTGCTTTGCCTCATTATTTAATTTATCTTCTAATTCCCTTGCAAACAAAACATGTGTAATTATATTTGGCATTTTAATTCCTCCTGATCTAATTTCAAAAGACCATGATAAACAATATATTCTGCAAACGTATCCATTTTACAATACAAACGGATATTGTTTCTTAATTGACTTCTTTGTTCTTCGTCTGCATTTTCAAAAATACGATAGGCTTTTACTGCCTGTAAACCATCATTAATACTTAAATCATAATAGGAATAATCTTCTGTAAAAATAGGCATAACACTTTTAAGTGAATAATGTCCTCGCATCCGATTATCATAAAACAGACCACATTCAAATGGTTTCGAAAGATCAATCATACGATCATAGATTTGTTTTAATTCCTTTTCATATTGAGGAAACTGCTCACTTAATTGCTTCAAGCGTAGTTTTTCAGCACCTTCCATATTATAAACAAGAATCGAACCCTCTTTTGGTACATCATGAATTAATGATCGAATAAAACCTTCTCGACAATCTCCATAATCAAAAAAATCAAAATGTTTAAGCGTATTTTCTTTATCTTCTACATGTAAACTATATTGAAAACAAATCACATCAAAAGGCTTTAATCCTCGATAAGGAGGAATCGCAAAAGTATCCCATTCAAAATCTAAATAAGAGATTGGATATTTAATTTGTGAAAGCCATGCATGAATTGCACAAGAATCCATAAAATAGCCACCATTTTTACTTGCCATATATTGAGCGAATTGTAAACGAAATCCTTCAAGTTCAGAAATGGGCAAATCCTTTAAATGAGAGATTCCCTTTTCATAAGCTGCTAACTTATTTGAACTTGTAGTTAAAAATAAAATAGAGTCATCCGGTTCATTTATTTCATTAAAACAAGTATTATAATAACTACATCGACGACCTGAAGTACATTTTTTACTTCGCTTACAAATTACACGATTTTCACTTTCAAGAATTGCTTTCGTTTTATCAATTAAATCATCTAAATCGATATCTTCTTTATCCATACATTCTTGAATTGTTAGATTCAAATGATTTCGACGATTGTATAATTGATCCGACATTAGAAACAACTCATCCAAATTCAAAGCATCCTTACGAACATAATCTTTATTCAAATAAAGGATCCGATTTTCACAGATAGAAATTCCAAGCTTTTCTAAAATATAAGTATTTATCTTCATTAAACGTGCTTCTTTTTCTTTCGGAAAGGCATTTAAATATGGATAAATCGCTAAGTAGCCATTCTCTACTTTCTTTAAGACTGGTATTCTTGTTCGACAGTCTTTATATGAAAAACGCCCTTGAACTAAGACCTCACTATCTTTTAAAAGCGATAATGAAGTATCATTGTCATCACCCGTTTTTCCACTTACAGCATTTTCTATTCCTAAATACTTCATCCATAATTTATGGAATGGTAAATCCATATGAAAAAAGCTCTCAAAAGGTAGCGGATAATGACTCCGATTCCAAACCAATTGTGGACATCTTTCATATTGTAATATATCACTAACATGTATCATAATTTTCACCTAGTAAATCATACGTTATTTTTCATAATTTCGTAAAGTTGAAAGCAATTGATTGTGATATTCTTCAACAATATTTTTGGGTGAAAGAATTCTAACATCTTTCGCAAATGAAAAAATTTGGCGATAGAACGAATACAAATCTTCAACTAAAAAAGAATAAATATTTTTTTCTTCTTCTCTAAAATCCAATCCCCAATTCACTTCTCTAAAAGGACGAAGAATATTTTCATTAACGGAAACAGTCACACGAACAAAAGTTGCTTTAATTAATGAATTTTTACCAATATGTTGTTCAATATGAAAGTTCGAATCCCTTAAAAAAGCACGTTGCGTTAATTTGCATTGCTTCATACGTTCAGAGGAAAAACGATACATGCGATAAGCATTACGCGTATGGTTAAATCCAATCATATAATATTTATTATGATAATAAATCAATTCATACGGATCAACAAGATATGTTTCCATATGATCTTTATCCCTTGATTGATATGTCAATTCTAAACAAAGACACTTTTCAATCCCTTCTTTCGTACATTGGATCATTTCATTTTCGATTTTTGAAATCGAAACATTTAAGTCATCAATAAAAATTGGAAAAACCATATTCACATCTTTGGAACTGTTTAAAGCCTTATCGATGGCCTTTCGAAAATCATCCTTTTTATCAAAATTCGTATTTTTCAAAAAAGCAAAACCTTCTCTTAAAGCTAATTCTTCATTTTTACTTAAACGAATATTCGGAAACAAACATTCTTCATTTAAATAATACCCACCATAACGTCCTTTAATTTCTTGAATATTGTAACCAGCAACAATCAATTCTTTTTTATATTCACGAATATTCCGGGGATTTGTTTCTAATTCAGAGGCCAATTCATTTGCATTCATTGGCCGACTCTTTGAAGAACGAGCTTTTAATATTTGTAACATTCGAATACATAAACTTGCACGATTCATAAAAAAAGGCAATGTAAAAACATTGCCAAACCTCCTAACTATTAATAAGCAAAACGTTGAGGGAAATCTCCAAAACCTTTCTTTGCCTGAAAATGTTTTGGAACTATTCCACGATAAGCCAAATAAGGAACCATCTCTCCAATTCCTTTTTCCAAAGCAAAACCTAAAGCTTCTTGCGTTTGTAAAGCCCCAGCGTTTATTAAACAATTGACAATCTTTTTATTTTTTGTACATACAGCATGAAGCAAAATGGGATACCCATTAAAAATCCAGCTTGGATCTGCTCCCATATCCAATGCATCTTTAACACCTTGTAAATCTTCATTCCATACTGCATTTAATAGTGATAATGCAATTTTTCTTTCTACATTCATTTTGTATGCCTCCTTCTTACAAAGAAAGCATAGAGGCTTAATCGACATCATTTATGTCGATTAAACCTTTCTTCACCATTCTTTTTTGTTCATATTCTCGCAACAAACGATAAATTGATGAGAAAAAAGGAATAAAGACAACCATACCTAAAACACCACCAATACTTGCACCAACCGTTATAGCAACAATCACATACATCGATGGTAAACCAACCGATTTTCCAACAACATTTGGATAAATAAAATTCCCTTCAATTTGTTGGATACAAATAAACATAATAAAGAAAGTAACACCTTGTGTTGGTGATTGAATTAAAATTAATAAGGTACACATAAATGCTGCACAAATAGCACCAAACATCGGAATCAGTGCACCAATTCCAATCACAAAACCACATAATAATGAATAAGGCAAATGCAATAAGGAACTAATCAATGAAACTAAGGTTGCTAAAATACAACATTCAATTAAAGTTCCACCAATATATTTTGCAAAAGTATGACAAAATACATGATAAATATGACTCAAATTCAAATAGGCTTCCTTCGGTAAAAAAGCATAAAAGAAATCATGTAAATCCGCAACAAACTTTTCTTTATTAAAAATCACAAAAATAGAAAATACAAAACTTAAAAAGAAAGTGGTAATCCAAGAAATGGTCGTTGTAATAATTGAATTCACTTGACCAATCATCGTATTGTTTCCAAAAATTATTTTTGATGATTTTTCCAAATAAGAAAAAAGGACATTGTTATTAATAGATTTTAAGTCCACATCATTCACAATTCGATATAAATCCGGCGAAGACGCTGTTAATTTTAAAGCAATCTGTTTTAAATGTCTGGCTAGATAAGGTAAATTAAAAATCAATTTATCAATCGAAGTCAATAATTGCGGAATAATCGAAAGAAAAAATGCGATAATAATTAATAAGAATACAATTATTGAAAGACAATTACAGAAAAAACGAAGTTTTTTCGTTTCCTTTTTACTTGGAAAAATTTTCAAGATCATTCCCATAAAATTATTCGAAAATACATTAAATACAAAAGCTAAGCCAAGACCTAATATAAATGGAAAAAGAATAGATAAAATCCAGGCAAAGAACGAACCAATCTTATCAATATAAAAGACAAATACCACTACAATCGCAATGAAAAGAATAATATATTGATAAAAAGAAGCTTTTTTTCGATATTCTTTTGGAACATGAAACATGGTAATCACACCTTTCTTTCTTAATTTTACATCATTAATGTCAAAATACAAGAAGGTCTAAAACTAAGTGTTTTTCAATCAAAATAGTCTATTTTAATGTTATGAAATATTTTACATTTTTTATTTACAATTTAATTGATTCGGCATAAAATAGTCGCATTGGAGGAGAATATAATGACAAAATACATCTTCGTAACAGGTGGAGTTGTATCCGGATTAGGTAAAGGAATCAGCGCCGCCAGTTTAGGACGTTTGTTAAAAGCAAGAGGCTATAAAGTCACTGCACAAAAATTAGACCCCTATATTAATGTTGATCCAGGAACTATGTCCCCTTTACAACATGGTGAAGTCTTTGTAACTGATGATGGTTTAGAAGCTGACTTGGATTTAGGACATTATGAAAGATTCATTGATGAGAATCTACATAAATATTCAAACTTAACAACTGGAAAAGTTTATTGGAATGTTATAAATAAAGAACGTGATGGAAAATATTTAGGACAAACTGTTCAAGTTATTCCACATGTCACAAATGAAATTAAATCATTTGTTCATCAAGCTGGAAAACATGCTAATGCCGATTTTGTGATTACCGAAATTGGTGGTACAACCGGTGATATCGAAAGTTTACCTTTCTTAGAGTCAATTCGTCAAATTCAATTGGAAGTTGGTCGAAATAATTGTTTATTTATTCATGTTACATATATTCCTTATCTAGAAGGTAGTAAAGAATATAAATCAAAACCAACTCAACACAGTGTTAAAGAGTTAAGATCTTATGGAATTAACCCAGATATCATCATTACCCGTTGTAATGAAAAAATTCCAAGTTCCGTATTAAATAAAATCAGTTTGTTCTGTAATGTAGATCAAGAAAGTGTCATTGAAAATATTACACTCGATTCTTTATACGAAGTTCCACTTATGTTAGAAGATCAACATTTAGCTGATATTGTATGTAAAAAACTTGAATGTGAAATTAAAAAACCGGATTTAAACGAATGGAAAAAAATGGTTCAATCCATTAAAAATCCAAAACATACAGTGCATATTGGATTGGTTGGAAAATATGTTGAATTACACGATGCTTATTTAAGTGTATCTGAAGCCTTATATCATGCCGGCTTTGCGAATGATTCGAATGTAAAAATCCATTGGATTGATTCTGAAGCTTTAGAAGATAAAGATCTCGATGAAGTATTTAAAGGAATAGATGGTGTTATTTTACCAGGCGGTTTTGGTGATCGTGGTATTGAAGGAATGATTCAAACTGCAATCTATTGTTACAATAAACAAATCCCTTATTTTGGAATTTGTTTAGGAATGCAAGTTGCTGCGATTTCATTTGCTCGTAATGTCTTAGGTTATAAAGATGCGAACAGCTTCGAATTCGATGAAAAAAGTCAACATTTAATTATTGATTTCATGGAAGACCAAAGCAATGAAATTCGTAAAGGTGGAACAATGCGTTTAGGTTCTTATCCTTGTCAATTAGCTCAAAATTCAAAACTTCATGCGCTCTATAATCAAGATCGTTGTCAAGAAAGACATCGTCATCGTTATGAATTTAACAATGAGTTCCGTGGTGAATTTGAAAACAATGGTATGATGATTGCTGGAACAAGTCCAGATCAACAATTAGTTGAAGCAATTGAAGCTGCAAATCATCCATTCTTCGTTGGTGTACAATATCACCCAGAATTTAAATCACGTCCAAATCGTCCACATCCAATTTTTATTGGATTTATTCAGGCCGCTTTATCAAAAGAAAAATAAATACTGTCGATTTCGACAGTATTTTTTTATCCCCTCATTTCTATTTATGAATTGAATATGATAGAATAATTTTACTTGGAGGAAAATGGAAAATGAAAAAAGTTGATGATTACTTTGGTTGCAAAGTTTTTAGTCTAGCAACAATGCAAAAATATTTGCCTCATTCAACCTATAAAATTATGGTTGATGTGATGGAAAATGGTAAAGAATTACCAAGAGATATTGCAGACATTGTTGCCAATGCGATGAAAGATTGGGCAATCGATTTAGGCGCAACACACTTTACACATTGGTTCCAACCAATGACAGGTATTACTGCTGAAAAACATGATGCCTTTATCAATCCAACGGGTCCTAATTCGGTCATTAGTGAATTCCGTGGAAAAGAACTATTTAAAGGTGAACCGGATGCATCAAGCTTCCCAAGTGGAGGATTAAGAGCAACATTTGAAGCAAGAGGTTATACGGCTTGGGATCCAACAAGCTTTGCGTTTGTCAAAGATAAAACGCTATATATCCCTACTCTATTCTGTTCATTTGACGGATCAAGTCTTGATAAGAAAACAGGCTTATTAAGAAGTATCGATGCATTAAATGCTGCTGCTGTTCGTTTATTAAATATTATGGGCTATGACACAAAGAAAATTAATGTCACCGTTGGTCCAGAACAAGAATATTTCTTAATTGATGAAAATCAATACAAACAACGGTTAGATTTAGTTGTTACAGGTCGAACTTTATTTGGATGTCCACCTGTAAAAGGACAAGAGCTCGATGATCATTATTTTGGAAATATTAATGAACGTGTAAAGAAATTTATGGAAGAAGTAAATGAAGAGCTATGGCAACTAGGTGTTTATGCCAAAACAGAACATAAAGAAGTTGCACCTTGCCAATTTGAACTTGCTCCGGTTTATTCTTCATTAAATATTTCATGTGATCAAAACCAATTGACAATGGAGGTTTTAAAGAAAGTTGCACATCACCATGGTTTAGTTTGTCTTTTACATGAAAAACCATTTGAAGGAGTCAATGGATCTGGTAAACACGATAATTGGTCTTTTTCCGATGATAAAGGACATAATATTTTAGAACCAGGTGAAAATCCAAAAGACAACATTCGCTTTTTAACGGTATTAGCAGCGATTATTAAAGGTGTTGATGAATATCAAGACTTATTACGATTAAGTGTAGCTTCTGCTGGAAATGACCATCGACTCGGAGCGGATGAAGCGCCACCTGCAATTATATCAATTTATTTAGGTGAAGAATTAACCGCCATTTTAGAAGCAATTGAATCAAATAAAGAATACATTGATCATTTCAACACAAAATTAGAATTAGGTGTATCCAGCCTACCATTAATCGCAAAAGATACAACCGATCGTAACCGTACAAGTCCTTTTGCCTTTACCGGCAATAAGTTTGAGTTCCGTATGCTTGGAAGTGAAGACAATATTTCTTGTCCTAATACGATATTAAATACAATTGTTGCAGAAGAACTCACTCAATTCGCTACAGAATTAGAATGTGTTGCCAGTGAAAATGTAACCGAAGCAACGATACAATTAATTCGTAAAACATTAAAAGAGCATAAGCGAATTTTATATTCTGGAAACGGATATTCAGAGGAATGGCGAAATGAAGCATTATCTCGTGGCTTATCCGAATTTAAAACTGCACCAGATGCCCTTGTTCATTATACGGACCCTAAAAATTTGGAATTATTCCAAAGACACAACATCTATTCAGCCAGTGAATTGCATGCACGTGAAAACATTTTATTAATGAATTATTATAAAGTGATTCACATCGAATCAAAGACGATGGCCTATATGTTACGTAAACAAATTTTACCTGCTGTTTTCAAATATGAAGCCGAATTATCCGATATCATTCAAAGCAAAAAACAGGCTGGTATTTCAACGCCATTAGAATTTAAAATGATGCAAAAAATTAATGATCCACTCATTAGTTTAGAAGAACACTTAGAACATTTGGATGAAATGAATGAAAAAACTTTCACCGATGCCAAACAAGCCAGTCGTTATGCAGCAGATCAATTACTTCCATTAATGGAAACAATACGTAAATTAACGGATACAATTGAAGCAAATATGCCAAAGGATTCTTGGCCAATTCCTGACTATAACGATATCTTATTTACATCATTAGACTAAATTAAAAGCCAGACTATTCTGGCTTTTTACTTTAGTATATAAGATGTATAAGCATCAATTGTAAGCGAATAATTCACATCGATTGATCTTTGGCTTAATAAATCATACATTGTTTGATTGTAATCAATTTGAAAAGTACATGGTTGATCATCTAAATTAATACAAACAAGACAATCATTTCTTTGATAAATACAAGCTGTATTCGTTAAAGCAATTTGTTGATAATTAGCATTATGGAAACTACTTTCATTGTGTTTAATTTGTATCAATTGATGAATATGTTCCGTTAATTCATTCCATTCCAAGGTCTCAATTGCGGGACGTAATTCTGTATCATTCCAATTTTTTTGACCTTCAATTCCCCATTCACTTCCATAATAAATACATGGAATACCTGGCATGGTAAATAACATAGTATAGATGAGTGCTAAGTATTCTTTCTTTTCTAATTGTGAAGCAATACGGATGACATCATGATTATCTACAAAGTTAAATAACATCTTACCCGTATATAGACACCATGGATCTTTTCCAAATTGACGATTAAAGGAATATAGAATTTCAAAGAAGTTCTTCGAATTAAAACTAGAATATAAACCTTTATAACATTCGTAATTGGTACAAGCATCCAACATTTCATCATTCATCCAAACATTATAATCACCATGTAAGGTTTCTCCTAACAAAAAGAAGTCCGCTCTTTTTGTTTTACAATGACTATGAACTGTTCTTAAAAATTGATGATCAAGTAAATAAGCAACATCAAAGCGAATTCCATCAATTTTATAATCATCCATCCATTCATCAATGACATCAAGAAGATAATGAACAAGATCTTGATTTTGTAAATTTAACTTAACTAAATTCTCATTTCCTTCCCAATCTTGATACCACAAACCATCGTTATAAGAATTGTTTCCATTAAAATCAATATAAAACCAATCTTTATAAATACTTGCTTGTCGATAAGACAAAACATCTTTAAAAGCGAAAAAATCACGGCCTACATGATTAAAGACCCCATCAAAACAAATTTTGATATCCTCTTGATGAAACGCAGCTATAACTTCTTGCATATCTTCCTTTGTCCCTAAACGATTATCAATAGTATGAAAATCACAAGTATCATATCCATGAGAATAAGACATAAAAACTGGATTCAATAAAATACAATCAATTTCTAATTTTTTAAAAGAAGAAATCCAATCTTTCATTTTTAAGATACGATGTTTTAAAATTCCATCGTTTTTAAAAGGAGCCCCAACAGCTCCTAAAGGATAAATTTGATAAAAAACAGCATGATTAAACCACATAGCTTACTCCTTTATTAAATCCGCACTTTCAATCGGAATGATTTTAGATAAATCGTTTGGATTCATTTTGATTTGACAACCTATTTTACCACCACTGAAATAAATAAAATCTTGTTCAAAAGCACTTTGATGAATAAATGTTTTAAATTGTTTTTTCATTCCCAAAGGTGAGCACCCACCACGTATATAACCAGTAATTTTATTTATATCTTTGACATGAATCATTTCAACACTTTTAACTTGTGCTGCTTTCGCGCATTTTTTTAGATTTAATTCAAGATGGACCGGAAGCATAAAGACAAAATATTCTTTCGTATTTGCTTGAAGAACAAGGGTTTTAAAAACGCTTGCTTCATCCTCATTTAACTTTTTTGCAACCGAACATCCATCCACTGGATCATTTTTTTGATGTTCATATTCAAAAGACTCATAAGTTATCTTATTTTGATCTAATATGCGCATCGCATTTGTTTTTTTTACTTTCATGAATTGTATCTTTCTATCAATTGCTTCGCAACTTCAACTTTCGTGATTGAATTTTCCATTGAAGCATGTTCAATATAATGATGTGCCTTATCCTCTGTCCAATGATAACTTTCAATCAATAACATTTTAGCACGATTGACGATTCGATCATCATGAATCGTCTTTTTTAATTTTGATATTTCATGCTGAAATTTTTTTAATTCTCCCCGTTTAATCCGCAATAACTCCAAAGATTGTAATAAAACCTGTGATTTAATCGGCAATGCCAAAACAAAGATTCCTGTTTCTTGTAATTGATAAGCAATTTGATCATATTGTTTACCAGATACCAACAAAAGAACTTCAACATCCGAAATTGCACAAATTTCTCGGGCAACCTTCCATGCCACACCATCCTTAAGCGGTTCTTGAATAATTACAAGATCACATGATTGCGTTCGTAAATTTGATTTTAAAGATTGTATTGTATTAAAACAAGAAACCGATGAGTAAAGAAAAGATGGAAGTAAAGCTTTTAATTTTGTACTAAAATCAGGCTTTGAGCTTAATATAAATACCTTTTCTGCCATAACGATTCCCCATTTATAGATAACACTTTAAAACATTATCTGGTACATATTGTTTTACGAAATCGGATTCTTTTGCGAGTTTTCGGGCTTCTTCTAAACTTTGAGGTAAACAATCATAATCACAAGGTTCAATAAATAAATTCGAATGAGTAGGTTCCATTAATTTTAAATGATTTTTAATGCCATCTAAACCCGCATAAATCAATAAAGTATAAGCCAAGAACGTATTAGCTAAACAATCCGGTGAACGTAGTTCTAAACGTTTATTTCCAGCTGGAATACGAACCAAGGTGGATCGGTTATTATAACCCCAAGAAACATATTTTGGTGCTTTATCTTGTCCAAGACGTCGATAGGAATTCTCACTTGGATTTAAAAATAAAGTGATTTCTTTAATATGTGCAAGAATACCAGCTAAAAATTCATCTAAATGTGCACTTGTTGAAATATTAATATGAAAACCATTACCAGCTTCATTTTCCAATGGACGCGGTTCAAAATTAGCTACCAATCCATTTGCCTGTGCCACCGTTTTTATAACCCAACGAAGTGTCGCTCCATCTTCAGCAGCAAACAATGGATCATTGTATCGAAAATCAATTTCATTTTGTCCTGGTCCTTGTTCATGATGACTCGCTTCCGGATCCATGCCCATTTCCATCATATAATGACAAATTTGACGACGTACATCCTCTCCTTGATCATCTGGAGCAATATCCATATAACCAGCATGATCCAAAGGAATTTTCGTTTCCTTTCCATTTTCATCCGTTTGAAAAAGATAAAATTCATATTCATTCCCACAACGAATATCCACTTGATTTTGTTTAGCTACCTTTAAAGCTTGTTTTAATAAATAACGAGTATCTTTTTTATAAACTGTACCATCTGGATTATAAATATCACAGTACATACGAATTACTGAACCATCAAAGGAACGCCAAGGTAATAAAGAAAGCGTACGAGGTTCTGGCACTAAGAATAAATCACTTTCTGACTCATCATTAAACCCAGTAATTGAGCTTGCATCAAAACTAATCCCTGTTGAAAAAGCACGTAATAATTCACTTGGTTGAATCGAAATATTTTTTTGATGTCCTAAAACATCAAAAAAAGCCAAACGAATAAACTTTACATTTTCTTCTTCAACATATTCCATTACTTCTTTTTGTGTTAACATACATATACTTCCCTTCTTCTATTTTTATACTATTTATTTCTTTTAGTTTCAACAATGAAAGAATTTTCATTCTTATTGACAATCATTTTCATATTGAGTAAAATAAAAAACATAGAATTGGCAACGGAGTCAATCTGGTCTTTTTTAGACAGATTTTTTCTGTTGCCTTTTTATATATAAGGAGGATCGTTATGAATACGACAATTACGGATGTATTTGCAACAAAAGTCTTTAACGAAGAAAAGATGAAAGATTACTTAGCTAAAGATACTTTTAGAGAAATCGAAAAGACTATTCGCGAAGGTAAACCTTTAAATCCAAAAATCGCTGAAGCCGTAGCTCACGCTATGAAAGAATGGGCCTTATCAGAAGGTGCAACGCATTTTACCCATTGGTTCCAACCTTTAACTGGAGTAACTGCTGAAAAACATGATAGTTTCTTAAATCCAGGTAAAGATGGCGATATTTCTTTAGAATTTTCTGGGAAAGAATTAGTCAAAGGTGAACCAGATGCTTCAAGTTTCCCTAGTGGTGGATTAAGAGCAACATTTGAAGCACGTGGTTATACGGCTTGGGATCCAACAAGCTATGTATTTATTAAAAATGGCGTTTTATGTATCCCAACTGCTTTCTATTCTTATACAGGACATGCGCTTGATAAAAAGACTCCATTATTAAGAAGTATGGAAGCTATCGATAAACAAGCACGTCGTATTCTTAAATTATTTGGACACGATGAAGTTAAAACGGTAAAAACAACTGTAGGTCCAGAACAAGAATACTTCCTTGTGGATAAAAAATATTATGAAAATCGTAAAGATTTAATGTATACAGGACGTACATTATTTGGAGCAGCTTGTCCAAAAGGACAAGAATTAGATGACCATTATTTTGGAAAAATTAATGATCGTGTTCAAAGTTTCATGCAAGACTTAAATATTGAATTATGGAAGTTAGGTATTCAAGCTAAAACAGAACATAATGAAGTAGCCCCTGCACAATTTGAAATTGCTCCTGTTTTCTCAACAACAAATATTGCAACTGATCATAACCAATTAACAATGGAAATCATTCAACGAGTTGCCAAAGAACATGGTATGGTTGCTTTATTACATGAAAAACCATTTGAATATATTAATGGTTCAGGAAAACACAACAACTGGTCTTTATCGACGGATACCGGTGTCAATTTATTATCACCTGGCGATACACCTCAAGATGATGCTCAATTCTTATTGTTCTTAGTATCAATTATTAAAGCAGTAGATGAGCACCAAGATTTATTGAGATTAAGTGTTGCGAGTGCTGGTAATGACCATCGTTTAGGAGCAAACGAAGCCCCACCTGCTATTATTTCCATTTTCCTAGGTGATCAATTGACTAAAATTTTACAAGCAATTGAAAACGATGAATCTTATACTGAAAACGCAAATGACCGTATGCGTGTCGGCATCGATATCCTTCCTAAGATTAAAAAAGATTCAACTGACCGTAACCGTACAAGTCCATTTGCCTTTACAGGAAATCGTTTCGAATTCCGTATGCCTGGTTCAAGTGGATCAATTGCTGGATGCAACATTATGTTAAATACAGCAGTTGCAGATGTATTATCTGAAATGGCTGACTACTTAGAAAAAGTAGATAATTTTGATGATGCATTACATGCTTTAATTAAAGAAACTTATCAAAAACATAAACGTATTGTCTTTAACGGAAACGGTTATGATGATGCTTGGGTTGAAGAAGCTGAAAAACGCGGATTATTAAATTTAAAATCTACACCAGATGCTCTTCCATATTCAGTGAAACCAGAAAATTTAGCTTTATTTGATCGTCAACACGTATTAAATAAAGAAGAAGCTTTATCACGTTATGAAATCACAATGGAAGAATATACGAAAATCATTAACATTGAAGCTTTAACAATGTTAGATATGGCTAAAAAAGATATTTTACCTAGTGTAAGCCACTTTACAAAAACAGTCATTGAAACAATCAAAGACAAACAAGCAATTGGTGTTGATGCAAGCTACGAAACAGACTTAGTTACAAAATTGTCTGAAAAATTAAAAGAAGCTTATGAAGCATTAACCGCTTTAGAAGCAAAAACAAAAACTTTAGCTGCTGAAGAAGATTTTGAAAAAGCAGCATTCTACGTACGTGATGAAATCTTACCTGGAATGGAAGCATTACGTACACCATGCGATGAAATGGAAACATTAACAGATCAAAAAGAATGGCCATTCCCTACGTATGGAAAACTACTTTATGGAATAATGTAAGGAGAATATTATGTGTACCATTTTCGGATATTTTAAAGACGACCTCTCACAAGAAGTTATAGAGAAAGCATTACAAGCAACAATTACACGTGGACCAGATGACCAAAGAATTGTTGAAGTAAATCATGGATGGCTTGGCTTCCAAAGATTATCAATTATGGGATTATCACCAGAAGGCATGCAACCTTTTCATAAAAATAACATTTACTCCATTTGTAATGGTGAAATCTATGGTTTCCGCCCAATTCGAGACCGTCTAATTCGAAATGGTGTAGAATTCATTTCACAAAGTGATTGTGAAATATTAATTCCTCTTTACGAAGAAAAAGGCGTAGATATGTTTAAAGAATTAGATGCTGAATACGCTATGATTCTTTATGATGCAAACAAAGATAAAGTCATTGCTGCTCGCGATCCAATGGGAATTCGTCCTTTATATTATGGATATGATGAAGATGGTGCAATTGTCTTTGCTTCAGAGCCTAAAAACTTAATTAACCTCGTGGAAAAGATTTTACCTTTTCCACCTGGTTATTACTATGAAGATGGAAATTTTGTTTGCTATAGAGATATGCGTGAAGTAAAAGAAGTACATTCCGATTCTTTAGATATTATTTGTAAGAACATCCATGACAAATTAATTGCAGGTATTGATAAGCGTCTTGATGCAGATGCTCCTGTAGGCTTTTTGTTAAGTGGTGGTCTTGATTCAAGTTTAGTATGTGCAATTGCTGCTAAACAAAGTACAAAACCTATACGCACTTTTGCGATTGGTATGGACATTGATGCAATCGATTTAAAATATGCCCGTCAGGTCGCAAAATATATTGGTGCAAATCATACAGAAGTCATTATCAATCAACAAGATGTTATCGATGCAATTGAACCAGTTATTCGTTCTCTTGCAACCTATGATATTACGACAATTCGTGCATCTATTGGAATGTACCTTGTATGTAAATATATTCATGAACACACCAATATAAGAGTATTATTATCTGGTGAAATCAGTGATGAACTATTTGGTTATAAATATACTGATTTTGCTCCATCTGCCGAAGAATTCCAAAAAGAAAGTGAAAAAAGAATTCATGAAATTCATATGTATGATGTTTTAAGAGCAGATCGTTGTATTGCAGTCAACTCTTTAGAAGCCCGTGTACCATTTGGTGACTTAGACTTTGTAGAATACTGTATGTCAATTGATCCAGAATTAAAACTAAATAAATATGGTAAAGGTAAATATTTATTACGTCATGCCTTTGAAGAAGATGAACTCTTACCTGAATCTATTTTGATGCGTGAAAAAGCAGCCTTTTCGGATGCCGTTGGACATTCGTTAAAGGATGATTTAGCTGCATTTGCCGCTCGTCAATACACAGATGAAGAATTTAAAGAAAGGCAATCACTTTATACCGATGTGATGCCGATCAATAAAGAATCATTATTGTATCGAGATATATTTGAGAAATATTATCCAAATCAATCACAAATGATTCCTGCCTATTGGATGCCAAATAAAGAATGGCCAGGATGTAATGTAGATGACCCATCTGCACGCGTTCTATCCAATTACGGCGATAGTGGAAAATAGAAAGGTCGAAATATATGAGAGAACACGATGCATGTGGAATCGGAATGGTCTGTAATATCGATGGACGAAAAACACATTCCGTTGTTAATTCCGCTCTTCAAATTGTAGAAAAATTAGATCATCGTGCCGGAAAAGATGCAAGTGGAAAAGTAGGAGATGGTGTGGGAATTTTATTACAAATTTCTCATACCTTCTTTTCGCATATTTTAAACTTCCCTCTTCCTAGTGCACGTCATTATGGTGTTGGAATGTTTTTCTTTCCAAACAACTATTTAAAAAGAAATCAAGCAAAACGAATCTTTACAACCATCGCAAAAAGTCATGGTGCTGAAATCTTAGGTTGGCGTAAAGTGGATTGCCATTCAGAAATCTTAGGACAAAAAGCTTTAGATTGTATGCCAGCAATTGAACAAGTTTTTATTAAAAGACCTGAAAATTGTAAAAATGATTTTCAATTTGATCAATGGCTCTATGTCATTCGTAGAGAGTTTGAAAAAAGTTCTCCAGAGACATATGTATGCTCTTTATCTTGTCGTACGATTGTTTATAAAGGAATGTTCCTAGTTAACCAATTAAGAGACTTCTATTCTGATTTACAAAGTCAACAATATCAATCAAGTATTGCGATTGTGCATTCTCGTTTTTCAACGAATACGACACCTTCATGGCAACGTGCACATCCAAACCGTATGATTGCGCATAATGGTGAAATCAATACAATTCGTGGAAACGTAAAAAGAATGATGGCACGTGAAGAAAGTATGACCAGTCCATTCTTAGAAAAATACAAAGATATTCTATTACCTGCAATCAATAACACAGGTTCCGATTCAGCTATGTTAGATAACACCCTTGAATTTTTAACAATGAATGGAATGCCATTAGATAAAGCTGTCATGATTTGTATTCCAGAACCATGGAAACAAGTTCCTTTAAGTCAAGATATTAAAGATTTCTATCATTATTATGCTTCAATTATGGAACCATGGGATGGTCCTGCTGCTATTATCTTTAGTGATGGAGATAAAGTTGGAGCAACCCTTGATCGAAATGGTCTTCGTCCATGTCGTTATTATTTAACAAAGAACAAACAATTAATTCTTGCCAGTGAAGTTGGTGTATTGCCAATCAAAGATGATGAAATTATTAAAAAAGATCGTTTAAAACCTGGTCAAATTCTTTTAGTTGATACAAAGACAAAACAATTAATTCCAAATGCAGAATTAAAAGAAAACTATGCCCATCAAAATCCATATGGAGAATGGTTAGATCAAAATTTATTAAATTTACGTGATTTGCCAGTAAAAGATAAACGTCCTCATATGTATTCTCAACTTGAAAGAGATCGTTTATATAAAAACTTTGGTTATACTTATGAAGAAATTATGGATGGCATGGTGCCAATGATCCAAAAGAAAAACGAACCAATTGGCTCTATGGGAACCGATATACCATTAGCTGTCATCAGTAAACAACATTATGGTTTATTCCATTATTTTAAACAACTATTTGCACAAGTAACCAATCCACCAATGGACTCTTTACGTGAAAAAGTTGTAACTGACACAACAGTTTACTTAGGTGGGACAGGTAATTTATTAAGTGAAAAACCATCCAATTGCCGTGTGCTTGAAATTAACAATCCAATTATCGATGAAAGAGATATGCAAAAAATCCGTCAATTAGATAAAGATGGATTTAAAAATGAAACAATTTCCCTACTCTTTTATCGCGGAATGCCATTAAAAGAAGCTTTACATTTACTCTTTGTTGAATGTGAAAGAGCTTATCATCGTGGAACCAATATCTTTATCTTAAGTGATCGCGGTGTTGATGAGTATCATATGGCAATTCCTTCTTTACTAGCTGTATCCGCTTTAGATCAATATTTTGTTCGTACAAAGAAAAGAACTGCCATTTCAATTGTTCTAGAATCTGCAGAGCCTCGTGATGTACATCAATGTGCATGTTTATTAGGTTATGGAGCAACAGCAATCTATCCTTATTTAGCTCATGAATGTATTCAAGAGTTAATTGATAAAAAGATGCTAGATATTGAACCAAGAGCAGCAATCAAAGATTACAACAATGCCATCAAAAATGGAATTGTACGTATTGCATCAAAAATGGGTATTTCAACCCTTCAATCTTATCAAAGTGCACAGATTTTTGAAGCCATTGGTTTATCACAAGAAGTAGTTGATGAATATTTTACGAATACAGTCAATGAAGTTGGCGGTATTGGATTAAAAGAAATTGAAGAAGACATCATGTATCATCATGATAAGGCTTTTGATCCATTAGGATTATCCATCGATACAACTTTAGATAGTATCGGCTTCCATAAACAAAGAAATAGTGAAAAAGCTGAAGATCATATGTATAATCCAAAAACCATTGTTCTTTTACAAGAAGCAACAAAACAAGGTGATTATAAGCTTTTTAAAGAGTATACCCAACGTGTCAATGACGAAAGTCGCCCACATACATTGCGTTCAAACTTCTCCTTTGTAAGCAAAAATAAACCGATTCCAATTGAAGAAGTCGAACCAGTCAGTGAAATTGTAAAACGTTTTAAAACCGGTGCAATGTCTTATGGATCAATTTCTGAAGAAGCACATACTTGTATGGCAATAGCCATGAACCGCTTAGGTGGAAAATCAAATTCTGGTGAAGGTGGCGAGAAACCAGAACGTTATGGAACAATAAAAAATAGTGCTATTAAACAAGTCGCCAGTGGTCGTTTTGGTGTTACAAGTGAATACTTAGTTAGTGCTAAAGAAATTCAAATTAAAATGGCCCAAGGTGCAAAACCAGGTGAAGGTGGACACCTTCCTGGACAAAAAGTTTATCCTTGGATTGCTAAAAACCGTTATTCAACGCCAGGTGTTACTTTGATTTCACCACCACCTCATCATGATATTTATTCAATCGAGGATTTGGCTCAATTAATTTATGATTTAAAGAATTCAAATCCTCAAGCTCGTATTTCAGTAAAACTAGTCAGTGAAGCTGGAGTTGGTACCATTGCTTGTGGTGTTGCCAAAGCCGGAAGTCAAGTTATCTTAATTTCAGGTTATGATGGTGGAACTGGTGCAGCACCAATTTCAAGTATTCATCATGCTGGTTTACCTTGGGAACTTGGTTTAGTACAAGCTCATCATTCGTTAATTGAAGAAGGTTTACGTGAACGTGTCGTTATTGAAACCGATGGTAAGTTAATGTCAGGACGTGATGTTGCTATTGCTTGTATGTTAGGTGCAGAAGAATATGGATTTGCTACTGCCCCACTAGTAACGATGGGATGTCGTATGATGCGTGTATGTAATCTTGATACATGTCCATTTGGTGTCGCAACACAAAATGCCAAATTACGTAAACGTTTTGAAGGTAAACCTGAATATATCATGAATTTCATGCAATTTATTGCCCAAGAATTAAGAGAAATCATGGCTGAATTAGGTTTCCATTCAATCAATGAAATGGTTGGACGTTCAGATTGTCTAGAAGTACGTAAATCGAAGAATGAACGTCAGAACATGTTAGATTATCAAGCAATTTTACGTGAACCTGCCAATGTTCACTTTGAAAAAGCCTATGATTTTGAACTAGAAAAAACATTAGATCAAAAAACAATTATTCCTGCTCTTGAAAAATTACTAAATGGTAGCAAAAATAATGAAGTTCAAGTAAAAATTTCAAGTACCAATCGTACTGTAGGTACACAAACTGGCTATGTTTTAACTAAAACTCAAAAACAATATGCAGATGACTTCTTTACAGTACATGCGGAAGGTGGCGCTGGACAATCCTTTGGTGCCTTCTTACCAAAAGGTTTAACTTTTGAAGTTCATGGGGATGCAAATGACTACTTTGGAAAAGGTTTAAGTGGTGGAAAATTAGTTTTAACTCCACCTAAGGCTTCAAAACGTAAAGCAAGTGAAAATATAATCGTTGGTAACGTTGCTTTATATGGTGCAACGAGTGGTGAAGCTTACATTTCTGGTGTAGCTGGTGAAAGATTCTGTGTTCGAAACTCTGGTGCTACAGCTGTTGTTGAAGGATGTGGTGATCATGGACTTGAATATATGACTGGTGGAACCGTTGCTGTATTAGGTAAAGTTGGTAAAAACTTTGCAGCTGGTATGTCTGGCGGTATTGCTTATGTTTGGGATTGTGATCATGATTTGTATCTTCAAGTGAACCATGAATTAATTAATATGGAAATGGTTCGTTCGAAAACGGATAAAGAAAATCTTTATCAATTATTGAAAAAACATGAAGCTGCAACTGGTTCAGAAATCGCAAAAGAAATCTTAGAAAATTTTGAAGAAAATCTAAAACATTTCAAAATGATTGTACCGAAAGATTATGCAAAAATCGGTAAATTAATTAAAGAATATAAAGATAAAGGATATAACACAGAGGAAGCTCAAATGAAAGCCTTTGAGCAACTCTATTCGTAAGAGGAGGAAAACATGGGAAAACCAACTGGATTTTTAGACTATAAACGGGTTTCAAATACATGGATGGAACCCTCGAAACGAATGGAATCCTTTGAAGAATTTCAAGTTCCATTAGATGAAGAATCAAGAAGAAAACAAGCAGCTCGCTGTATGAATTGTGGTGTACCTTATTGTCAATCAGCCATTCAATTAAAAGGAATGGTCACAGGTTGTCCATTACATAATCTCATTCCAGAATGGAATGATGCCATCTATCGCGGATATGATCAACTTGCATTTGATCGCTTATTAAAAGTAAATCCTTATCCAGAATTTACAGGTCGTGTCTGCCCTGCTCTTTGTGAAAAAGCTTGTTTAAATGGATTAGACGGTGAAGCCGTCTCAATCCATGACAATGAAAAATTCATTATTGAAACAGCTTATCAGAAAGGATGGATGAAAGCTAATTTACCAACTGTACATACAGATCGTAAAATTGCTGTTATCGGAAGTGGACCGGCTGGGTTGACGGTTGCTTATTTATTAAATCAAAGAGGACATTCTGTTACAGTATATGAAAAAGAAGATATGCCAGGTGGCCTCTTGATGTATGGTATTCCAAACATGAAACTTAATAAAATTTATATTGAACGAAGAATTGTTTTACTAAAACAAGAAGGCGTGCAATTTAAATGTAATGTTGAAGTTGGAAAAGATATTACACGTAAACAGTTAGAAAAAGAATATGATGCGATTGTCCTTTGTGTTGGATCAAAAAAACCAAGAGATTTGCAATGTAAAAATCGAAATACAAATGGTGTTTATTTTGCGGTTGACTTCCTAACACAAAACACAAAACATTTATTAAACGATAAAGCAAAATATGTGAATGCAAAAAATAAACATGTTGTTGTCGTTGGTGGTGGTGATACTGGAAACGATTGTGTTGGTACTTGTATGCGTCATGGTGCTAAATCCGTAGTTCAACTTGAAATGATGCCAAAAGCACCCGATACACGTGCTGCAAACAATCCATGGCCTGAATGGCCAAAGGTCTGTAAAACAGATTATGGTCAATTGGAAGTTATTGATAAATTCGGACATGACCCACGAATTTATTCAACAACGGTAAAAGAATGTATCGCAAAAGACGGTAAATTAAATAAGATTAAAACAGTACAAGTAGGATTTATTGATGGTAAATTACAAGAAATCAAAGGATCTGAACAGATATTAGATTGTGATTTATTATTAATTGCTGCTGGTTTCATTGGTGTTGAAAAAACCATTCAAGATGATTTTAAATTAGAAATGACTCCAAGAAATGTTTTTGCATCTTCAGATCAAAATACAACAAAAGAAGAAAAAATCTTTGTTGCTGGTGACTGTCGAAGAGGTCAATCGCTTGTCGTTTGGGCTATTGCAGAAGGTAAGAAAACAGCCGAAGCAGTTGATCAATACTTAATGGGTTATTCACAAATTCATAGCTAATTGTATTCTTGCGAATTGACAAATAAGTCAATTCGCTTTTTTTTATTCAAAAAAAAGGATGAATATTAAATCATCCTTCTTTAATCTATGTCTTTTTACTTTCCTTCTAAGAATCGTCTCATTGTCCGTGTATGTAAACCACCTCGTAAAGTTAATAGGTTTTCAAGCAATTCTTGGCGTGGCAATGCAACATTCATTCGAACAAAATGCTCACCACCTGGACCAAATTCACTACCTTTTGATAAATATAGACCTTCTTTATTCTTTAAGAGTTCACAAACTCCATCAACATCATTGGTCAAATTAGTAAAATCAATCCATAATAAATAAGTTGCATTCGAAGAAACGGCATAAAGTTCTGGTATTGATTCTCGAATAAATTCAATTGTTACTTTTTTATTTTCCGCAACATAAGCATTCATTGAATCCAACCATTCTTCCCCTTTTTCAAAAGCCGCAATGGATGCATGTGCACTAAAATAATCAGAATTGGTAATCATTGCTTGAGCAAAAGCCGACTTTGCCTTTGCACAAATTGCTGGATTTGGAATAATCGCACAAGCACTCGATAAACCAGGAATATTAAATGCTTTTGTTGCAGAAACTAAAGTAATACTATTGTTAAAACATGTATCATTTACTTTTGCATATGGCATATAAGAATAACCAGGTTGAACAATGTCAGCATGAATTTCGTCACTAACAACTAAAACACCATACTTTTCACACAAATTTCCTATACGTTCTAAATCTGCTTTATCCCATAAATTACCCGTCGGATTATGTGGATTACAAAGAATCATCATTGTTGTCTTTGCGTTTGCTAATTTTTCTTCTAAATCCTTATAATCAATCACATAGGATCCATTAATATAGAGCAAAGGATTAATTTGTACCTTACGTCCATTTCGTTCAATCAAATGATAAAACATATGATAAACCGGACTCATAACTAAGATATTTTCGCCAGGTATAGTAAATCGTTGAATCAATACATTGATTGCAGGTAATACACCTGTTACATATTGCATCGAGTTTTTTTCAAAACCAATCCCATGACGCTTTAGCCACCATTTTTGAATAGAAGTATAAAAACGATTTGGTAATAATGTATATCCATAAACATTATGATTCGCACGTGTATGAACAACTTCTTGAATACATGGTGCTACTTGAAAATCCATGTCAGCTACCCACATTGGTGCTTTGACCATCGCTTGATCCCATTTCAAAGAATCTGTTTTTCGTCGATCAATTTCACAATCAAAATCAAATTTCATAAAATCACCTTACTTTTTCTTTTGTATATTTTACCATAATTTTAACGACATGCTATCTTCTCTTAAAAAAACATCTATCATAGATAGATGTTTTGAGATTTTATTTATCAAATTTAATTGCAGCTTGCGCAGCAGCTAAACGTGCAATTGGTACACGGAATGGTGAACAAGAAACATAATTTAAACCTACTCGATGACAGAATTCAATACTTGATGGATCTCCACCATGTTCACCACAAATTCCTAACTTAATATCTGGTCTTGTTTCTCTACCACTCTGAACAGCCATTTTAATTAATTTACCAACACCTTTTTGATCAAGATGAGCAAATGGATCTTGTTCAAAGATCTTCTTTTCATAATAATCAGATAAGAATCCACCCGCATCATCACGAGAGAATCCAAACGTCATTTGCGTTAAATCATTAGTTCCAAATGAGAAGAATTCAGCTTCTTGAGCAATTTCATCTGCAAGTAAAGCCGCTCTTGGAATTTCAATCATTGTTCCAACGTGATACTTCATTTCCAAAGAACTTTGAGCAATCAATTGATCTGCTGTTTCTTTAACGACAGCCTTAACATATTTTAATTCTTCAATATCCCCTACCAAAGGAATCATAATTTCAGGTACAATTGTCCATTCTGGATGTTTTGTTTGAACATTTAAAGCAGCTTGAATAACTGCAGTTGTTTGCATTTCAGCAATTTCTGGATAAGAAATCGCTAAACGACAACCACGATGTCCCATCATTGGATTAAATTCATGTAATCCAGAAATAACGGATTTCAATTCATCCAATTCAATATTCATATCCTTCGCTAATTGTGTAATATCATAAGAACTTGTTGGTAAGAATTCATGAAGAGGTGGATCCAAGTAACGAATTGTTACTGGTAAACCTTGCATTGCTTCATAAATTTTTTCAAAATCACCTTGTTGCATAGGAAGAATTTTAGCAAGAGCAACTTTTCTTTGTTCAACCGTTTTAGAAACAATCATTTCTCGAACTGCTTTAATTCGATCACCCTCAAAGAACATATGTTCAGTACGTACCAATCCAATACCTTGAGCACCAAAATCATAGGCTTGTTTTGCATCTCTCGGTGTATCTGCATTTGTACGAATCATTAATTTACGACGTTGATCAGCCCATTTCATAAAACGATCAAAATTACCAGTAATACTTACAGGTACTGTTTTAATTGCTTCTCCATAAACATTTCCAGTTGAGCCATCAACACTCAAAATATCACCACGATGATATTCCTTACCATCAATTACAAAATAACCTTCTTCTTCATGCATATCAATTGCCGAACATCCTGCAACACAGCATGCGCCCATTCCACGAGCTACAACTGCAGCATGACTTGTCATACCACCACGAACCGTTAAAATAGCTTCAGAGACATGCATACCTTCAATATCTTCAGGACTTGTTTCTAGACGAACTAATACAACTTTCGAACCTTTGGCTGTTTTATCTATTGCTTCTTCTGCACTAAATACAATTTCACCACATCCAGCACCAGGACTAGCTGGTAAAGCTTGTGCTATTGGTTTTGCTTCTTTTAAAGATTGTGGATCAAACATAGGATGTAATAAAGAATCAAGCTGTTGTGGTTCAACCATCATTAAAGCTTCATCTGTTGTAATAGCGCCTTCATCTACCATATCGCATGCAATTTGTAATGCGGCTTGAGCCGTACGTTTACCATTACGTGTTTGCAACATGAATAATTTACCTTTCTCAATCGTAAATTCCATATCTTGCATGTTTCGATAATGTTTTTCTAAAGTATCACAAATTTCAATAAATTTATTATAAGCTTCTGGTGCAACTTCTTGTAATTGATCAATTGTTTGTGGCGTACGAATACCTGCAACTACATCCTCACCTTGGGCATTCATCAAAAATTCACCATAAAGCTTCTTTTCACCTGTACTTGGATTACGCGTAAAAGCAACACCAGTACCACAATCGTTACCCATATTACCGAAGACCATCATTTGAACATTAACAGCAGTTCCCCAACTTGACGGTATATTATTCATTCGACGATAATAAATTGCGCGATCATTGTTCCAAGAACGGAAAACAGCTTCAATAGCTCCCATTAATTGATCCTTTGGATCTTGTGGGAAATCAGCACCTAATTCCGAATGATAGAATTCTTTAAAACGAACAACGAGTTCTTTCATATCATCAGCTGTTAAATCTAAATCATCTGTAATTCCGCGGTTTTCTTTAACTTCATCAATGATTTTTTCAAAGCGAGATTTATTTAATCCCATAACTACATCTGAATACATTTGTACAAAACGACGATAGGAATCATAGGCAAATCGTGGATTATTCGTTAAGTTTGAGACCGATTCAACAACAACATCGTTCATACCTAAATTCAAAATAGTATCCATCATACCAGGCATACTTGCACGTGCACCAGAACGAACACTAACAAGTAAAGGATTTTGAGGATCCCCTAATTTCTTTTCTGATTGACTCTCAAGTTTTTCTAAATATTCGAAAATTTGTGCTTTGATTTCATCATTGATGGTTTCCCCATCTTCATAATACTGTGTACATGCTTCAGTCGTAATCGTAAAACCATAAGGAACAGGCATCCCTAAGTTGCTCATTTCAGCAAGATTGGCACCTTTACCACCAAGCAGTTCACGCATGTTTTCATTTCCTTCACGAAACAAATACGTAAATTTTTTTGTCATAATACATCTCCTTTTTAAATCTAACCGCTTTCATGCTGATTGAATTATAACACATTCTTTAAAAATTACTATATGAATTTGATTTGTTCTAATAGAAACCATACATTTTAATCTGCTTTTCTCTTTCATTTAATTTATGATTTTATAATTAGAAAAAAGATACACAAAATGAAAACAACATACTGAACCGATTGAAATCCATCTGATTTTTGTAAATGATGATTGAATAAATGATAGGCAAATTCGATTCGATTAGAATAATATTTGCAGAATAGAATCCACACAGAAACAGCATTGATGTTTATACTTCAGCTGGTTCTATGCTTCACATAGACGGTTAGGAAGCTGAAAAAGATTTAAAAACAACACCTGAATCAGACTATACATTAACTTTACTTGCAGTTGATGAACCAATTGAATATATAAATTTATATCTTGATGGGAATTTACAGATGTGAACAGATGCAAAAGATTCATTAGAAATTTAAAAAGCAGTATGAATACCTACTTTTAATTTTGGATATTCACGCTGCTTATATTAGCATCTACTTTGTAACCTTAGTTCCACCGAACACCTCCGACATAGGAATTTTTTCAAGCATAGTATCTATTTTTTTTATTTCTTCTGGTGTTAGTAAAACATCAGATGCGCCCGCATTTTCTTTCAAACGTTCCAGTTTTCTCGTTCCCGGAATTGGAACAAGATATGGTTTCTTATCTACCAGCCATGCAAGAGAAATCTGAGCAACTGTCGCCTTCTTTTCTTCTGCAAATGCCTGTATCCACGCTAAAAATTCATGATTTTTCTCATAAGAATCTTTTTGGAATTGCGGCATAATCGCGCGATAGTCTGTATTTTTTTCAAAAACAGATTTGGTATTGTATTTTCCGGATAGGAATCCATTTGCCAATGGTGAAAACGCTACAAATCCTATATTTAATTCTTCCAGTACTGGAAATAAATTTTCATGCCATCTTGCCATCATAGAATAACGGTTTTGGATTGCAGTTACCGGGCAGACTGCATGTGCCCTGCGTAGATATTCTTCTGACATTTCTGATAATCCCCAATGCAGAATTTTCCCTTCCTGCATCAGTTCAGACATCACTCCTGCTACTTCTTCCGGTGCAATATCTGGATCGGTACGATGCTGGTAATATAAATCAATACGATCTGTCTGCAAGCGTAATAAGGATTGTTCCACAGATTTACGAATAATCTCCGGTCTTGCATCTGGCACAAGCGGCTTGTTTGGTTCTGGATTGCTCATATCAAAATGGATACCAAACTTTGTTGCAAGCACAATCTTATCACGGTATGGTTTCAGAGCTTCTCCTACCAGTTCTTCATTTCCATGAGGATTATCCGGTGTACCGTAAACTTCGGCTGTATCAAAAAATGTATATCCCATATCTACTGCCTGTGCAATCAGATTTATCATTTCCTTTTTATCTGCCGGAGCACCATACGCATGGTTCATCCCCATGCATCCAAGTCCTACTGTTGAAACTTCCAGGTCTGTACCTAAAATCTTTTTTCTCATCTTCAAAACTCCTTATACATGATACTGATTTGCTTTTTCCAGAAATTCTGTCACTGCTTTTCCGGTATTACGTGCGGTTGCATAAGTGTGTCCAGTATCCAATGTCGCAATCTGTTTTATCTCTTCTTCATGCAAAACAAAATCAAAAATATCCAGATTTTCTTTCATTCTGACAGGGTTTGCAGACTTTACAACCGGGACAATTCCTCTTTGTACTAGCCATCTTAAAACAATCTGTGCCACTGATTTGTGATGCTTCTGTGCAATGTTGCATAATATCTCATTGCTAAAAAGATCTTCTTTTCCGGCAGCAAGAGGCGACCATGCTTGCATCAAAATATTCTGCACTTTCAGATATTTGGACTCATCTTCACGCTGGAAATACGCATTGCACTCAATCATATTTACTGCCGGTTTTACCTTATTGAAAAACAAAAAATCAGCCATTCTGTCCTGCGTGAAGTTATCCACTCCAATGGATTTTACTTTTCCATCTTCGTACAGTTCTTCCAAAGCACGCCATGCTCCATAATAGTCATGGTATGGCTGGTGGATCAGATATAAGTCTACATAATCTAATTCTAAACGGTCAAGGGAGCGCTTGAATCCTTCTTTTGCTTTTTCATAAGATGTGTCCGTAATCCATAGTTTTGTAGTTACAAATAATTCTTCTCTGCGGACAATTCCCTTCTCAATAACGCTCTTGATGGCTTTTCCAACAGCCGTTTCATTTTCGTAAGCAGCCGCAGTATCAATCAGTCGATAACCTGTTTTAATTGCCTGTACAACTGCATTTTCACATTCTTCTAGATCTGTCATACGGAATACGCCATAACCAATCGGTGGCATTGTTATACCATTATTTAAAACAATATCTTTTCTTTCCATAATTACATTTCTCCTTTATCTGTCTGAAATCTTTTCGATGGATGATAAATTATTAATACAATAAAAATAAGCAGTGCTGTCACAGAAAGACTTACTGGATAAGCGGTCAATATTCCAGCAAATGTTTTATGTGCAGGAAATACTGCCATAATCCAGAAAAATCTCACTCCACATATTCCCAGAGTTGTCATAATAGCCGGTATCAGAGAAAATCCAAATCCTCTCATATAGCCAGACATATTTTCATACAACATACTGAATGTGTATGCCGAGAATACCATAATAAGTCTCGTATATCCTACGGAAATAACCTGTGGATCATTGTTGAAAATGGAAAGCAATCCCTTTCCTGTCAGCAGGATCAATACAATGGCACACGCAGTTGCAATCGCATCCTCTACAATGCATAAAATCAAAATTTTTCTGCATCTTCTGATCTGTAATGCACCGTAATTCTGTCCTACAAAAGTCGTACACGCCTGACTGAATGAATTCAATATATGATACGCAAAAATCTCAATATTGTAAGCAGCTGACGATGCTGCCATAACGATTGTTCCAAGGCTGTTGATTGCTGACTGAATCACAATATTCGCTACTGCAAATACCGCACTCTGGATTCCTGCTGGCAAACCAATTCTCATGATCTGTCCTAATATTTTCCGGTCAATTCTCAGTTTCTTCCATTCTACATGAATCGGTTCTTTTGTTTTTACAAGACGATAAAACAGTAAGACAGAACTCCCTGCGTTTGAAATAACTGTTGCAATGGCAACGCCATTAACTGTCATGTGCAAAACAGCTACAAAGAACAGATTTAATAGTACATTCAGGATTCCTGATATTGTCAATATGCCAAGCGGAGTTTTGGTATCTCCTATGCTTCTGAAAATAGCTGCTTCAAAGTTATAGAGCAATATGACCGGCATTCCAATTAGATAGATTCTAAGATAAAGTAGTGCCTCTGGGAAAACATCCTCTGGTACCTGAAGGGATGACAATAAGGAATTTGCAAGCAATTCCCCTACGATGGCGACACCGATTCCTGCTAATAGTGAAATAATAATTGAAGTATGAATCGCCTTTGTAACAGCTTCTTTATCTTTTCTTCCGATTGCGTTGGCAATGACAACATTCGCTCCAAGTGCAATTCCAACAAAAAGATTGACGATCAGCGAAATAATCGAACTGTTTGCGCCAACTGCAGCAACTGCTATTGTTTTTCCGGCTCCGGTAAAATTCCCGACGACCGCAATATCAGAAGCATTAAAAAAGCTGCTCTAAAATAGCTGTTGCCGCCACTTGAAGTGCATATAGCGGCAGCTTATTCCAAATGGAGCCATGTAACATATCTAATGTTTTGCGTTTTCGCTTTTCTATCATTTTTCTCAATCCTCTGATCTTTGTTCTGTCAGTGAAAACTATAATCTTCTCTATTAAAAATAACAAATACTTATATAGAATCTTTTATCATAATTGACAGGAATAGTAAAAACAACTATATTAGAGCTGAGGTGATGATGATGGAATTACGGACATTACAATATTTTCTTGCTGTTACTAAAGCAGAGAATATCACAAGAGCTGCTGAGAGCCTGCATATCTCACAGCCTTATCTTTCAAAGCAGCTTATGGAACTGGAAAATGAATTAGGAAAGCAGCTGCTTATTCGTGGAAAGCGTAAAATCACTTTGACGGAAGATGGAATTATTCTTAGAAAACGTACAGAAGAGATTCTGTCATTAGTGAAAAAAACAGAATCCGATTTAATCTCTAATAATCCGCAAATCAGTGGAGAAATTACCATTGGTGGCAATCCAACAATGACAGTATTAAATACAGCCTCCCGACTTCGCTCCCAATATCCTGATGTACATTTTCAATTTTACAGCAGCGATGCAATTGATGTGTTAGAACGTCTGGACCATGGAAGTTTAGATTTTGCTATATTTTTGAAACCAATCGACATCTCAGAATATAATTATATTTCACTGCCAGAATCATCTCGCTGGGGACTTTTAATGCCCTCTAACTGTGAACTTGCAAAAAAAGATTACATAGAACAAAATAATCTTTTGGAAATACCTCTTATTTTTCATCGAAGAGCCGGTCTGCAACAGTTAATTTCTTATTGGGCGGATACAGATATTGAAAACTTCAATATTGCTGCCACATATAATGTGGTTAATGGATCTCCGACAAAATTTATCAAGAGCGGATTAGGGTTTTATCTGACCACTGAAGATTTGCTTCCAGCGGTTTTAGAACAGGATGTTTGCTTCCGTCCCCTAAAACCATCATTAGAAATTCATTACGCATTGATTTGGAAAAGAACTGCCTTTCAATCAAAGGCTGCTGAAATGTTCATAAAAGAATTAAAGCATACTGACAGATCAGGTTCTTCCTTATCAGTATAATTATTTTTTGAATTACCATGCATTTAGAAAATACTACTGACAATAAAATCTATACAGGTATGTCAAAATTAATTCCAAGTATAAAATGGAATTAAGGATCAGAAAGTGACATATTAGAGTTCATCTCTGATCTTTAATAAATGTATCCAAAGTTAAATTACTTATCAATTTTGTTAAGAAAATTCATGGAGTTTGGATCCCCCTATGTAGACTGTTCTATCCCTTCGGAGAGTTTATTTTTCCAAGGGACATTAAAAGGATTTCTTAGGTGATGGAACGCAAGACTATGAAGGAATTGAAATAATTGATTATAATACTGCTTTATAAAGAATTGTATTTTCTGTTACATTCAAATAAGCCAATACTTCAAGAAGAAGATCTTCCATATTCTAAATTCATACCAAAATCTGTAAGAGTACATAAATAAAATGTTAAAGAGGATTTTAAATACTAGTGCTTTTCTTTTTAGTTATACAAATTCTGCAAAGTTAAGGAT
>CAVBLW010000033.1:0-18681 GCA_963596085.1 Bacteroidaceae bacterium
CACTCACACCACTAATTGTTTTCGTGAATTTTAAGTTTCCAACCTTTTGTGTATAGGTATTTGTTACATCGACTGTTGATGTTTCACCATTTTCAATCGTTGTTTTACCACCATCTACACTATATTTTGTAACTACGGTGTATCCTTTAACGTTTGCATTATTTTCTGTAACGGTATAATCACCCGCTTCTAATTGATCAATTGTATAAGTGTATTTACCATCATCACCTTTTGTCATTTCAGATAATTTAACTTCTTTACTATAATCATTTGGTCCTGTAATTGTGAATGTGATATTCTTAAGAGCTTCTTCACTCGCTTTACGATCTCCACTGATTGTCTTCGTTAAAGTAAGTTTTCCAGAATCTGCTTTTTTATCTTGAATGATAATGGTATCTCCAGATCCATATTCAGCACTCGAACTTGGTGTCGTACTTACTGTAAATGTAATTGGATCACAGATTTCATAACCTTTTGGTGCTTTGATTTCTTTTAATACATAAGTACCTGCATCTAAAGACCAACTCTTTCCATCATCTTCAATGGTTGCTTCTCCATTTTTATCGGTTGTAAAGATTTGATTACTTGCTAGAGTCGTTCCATCCTCTTTATACAATTGGAATTGCGCACCTTCTAAAGTTTGTGTTTGTTCTTCATTGTATTTTTTAATCTTAATATTAATACGAGAACCTCCACCTTCTGAAGAATGATCAACATCTACTTGTCCATTCGCATCACTATCATAGCTCGATCCATCAATCTGTGCTTTATTACTATAAGTTACAGTTCCAGAACCAACAACACGCGCTTGATAAGTGATTGTAACTGGTGTTCCATCTGGAACATTCCAAGTTAAAGTTGTTTCATCACCTTCCGTTTGAATGGTTGGATCCACTTTTTCACCATTTACTTCAGCCGTACCTAATTGATACCGCAACGTTGAAGACATGATATCGGAAACCTTATAATTTTTTCCTTTATTTAATTGGTCTCCATCTTTATTTAATGTGATTGTAAATGTGGCAATATAATTATTAGCTTTATTTGGTTGAACGGTAATTGATTTTTTAATTGGGTCTACCTTGTAATCATAATCAATTTGTGATGATTTACCTTCCCAATTTGCCGTATTTGAAATGGTATATTTTCCATCATTTTCGATTGCCAATTTTTTGATTTTTTCTAAGGCATCGGCATCTTTCACTTTTAATGTATAGCAAATTGAATAATAATCATAATATTTTCCATCCGCGTTTTTACTTGGCGTTAGGACTAAATCCATACCATCTTTTGTATCGGTTTTTGTAACACTACCACCATTGTTATAAGAACCACTCCAAGAATAGGTATTATTCTTAGCTTCCCAATCGGCCGATCCAGCTCCGACTGTAAATCCATCCGAATATTTTAATAAACTGGTATCAAATACATCACTGATATTTACGGTATCGGTATTTACACCATGGATCGTCACAAAATATTTAAATGTTAATAATCCCTTTTCATCTTTACTGTTCTCACTCAATTCCTTTTTGATGCTTTGATCATTTTTGATTTTAAATTCGCTTGAAGCCGTTTTATTTACACCATCTGCACTTGCTACAACAGTATTTCTATGATAATCCATTGTTTCATCTACATTTGTTTTATAGGTTAATGTTAAAGTTTTATCTTCTGTTGTTTTAGGGAACAAACTGGATAATTTATCTTTATTAAAAGTAATAATCAATTGATCCGCTGATTGGGTTCCACCATCTTTTGATTCTACTGTAAAGTCTTCGCCTTCAACTAAAGTCTTACCATTCCATTGAATCGATAAATCTCCTTTATAGGTATCTTTATGGAATGTATTATTTTCCCATCCACTTGGCAATGTGTCGGTAATGACAAACGATTCATTAAAGCCAGATTTTGGAATTGTGACTTGAACCGTATAATCCATGGTTCCGTTACTTAAGCTACCATATGATTTTTTTACATCAAAGTCTCCTTCACCAGTGATATCCACTTTTCCTTCGGCTTTATGGTCTTTGCCATCATCAAAGGTATTTTTCACACTAGTCGAAGTAGTCATTTTCGATGTATCAACACTGGTTTGATACGTAATGACATATTTATAAGCTTCATCATCCGTGATTTTATAGGTCCATCCCTTTTCACTATCATAGCTCGCTAAATCTTTCCAAGCAACGTTTTGCGTATCCACAAGGTTTCCTTTGGAATCATACTTTTTAATGGTAATTCCGTTTCCTGTATATTCCATTGGTACTTTTTTATTTTGACTCAATGTATCTGAAATCGTAGATCCCTTATAATTTACTTTTGCATCTGGGTTTACCGTAATCGTCCAATCAATAGTTTTACGATCATCCGATAATTTACCACTTTTTGAAGGATTCACATCATAAGCCGTCGTATGATTAAAATCCTTTTCTGCTTCTTTTTCCGAACTATCACTTTTGGCATTTACGGTGTTTTTGGTTTCATCCACAGTAAATTGATTCCCACTCATTTTCGAATAATCAATATCAGCAGAATAGCTTATGGTGATGGTTTGTCCATCTGTCATTTCATCAATTTTATAAGTAAAACCATTCTCTGTTGTAGCGATTGATCCTTTTCCATCATCACCGGATGCTTTTGCATCTTTATTATATGTAATGGCCGTTCCAGAAACGATATCGTTTACAACGACATTTTTATTTTTTCCAGTCGATGTAATTTTAACCGTATAATTAAATTTACCATTGCTCTTATCGTAACTACCTTCTTTGCTTACATTTAAATCGCTGGTCGTATCATAGGTGAATTTCGTTGTTTTATCTCCACTCCAATAAATGACACCACCATCTCCATCACTGGTAAATTTAAATGGAAAGGAGGCTTGTAGCCATACATTTTGTGTCATCTTATACCGGTCAAAATTCTCATTTGTGGTATCGACATTAATATACAATTTTCCATTCAAAAATTGATAAGTCGCTGGCATGGAATAAGAGCCTTGAGAATCACTCATACTCAATGAAATCGATTGTGGACTATCCATATTAATACCAGTCACACCCTCTGGTAATGTATAGGTATAATTTCCAGAATCCGATAATTGCACCGATGAATTTTCTTGAAAACTCAAAGTAAGTGAATAAACGGTATCCGGTTTAACAACCACATCGGATCCACTTCCGGTATCAATAATCGTTCCATCTTTTGAAATGGTAATTCCAGTTAAGAATTCATTTAAATTTTCACTCTGTCTCGCGTCTGATAAAGATCGGCTGTTTTCATTTTGGTTTTCTACATTCTCTGTAGTGGTCGGTTCATCACTTTGCGCTTGCTCGTCTAAATTAGACTGTAATGACCCCCCCCCGTTTTTCTGAGCGCTTTGATCAACTACTGCATTTGTAGTATCATTCGCTTCTTCTGATTGTACTTCTACAGTCTGATTTGAATCATCATATTCTTGCGCATATAGACTTTGTGTATTTTGCGTAAAAATACTCATAATCATTAAAAATGACAAGAAGTACGAAAGAAATTTCTTTTGCATTTTTAACTCTCTCCCTTCATCTCTTTTTGAGTTAGAATAAAACATTTCTAGAATATCTTTTCAACAATGTTTTATCGAAATATGAACCGACAAATTTACACCAATCCACTAGTTTTAATATATCATAACCTTTGTAAGATTGGAAAGATGAAATGTAATCTATAACTAACTGCATACAAAAAAGCTAAAATCAATTTATGATTCTAGCTACTATTCTTATTCTTTTGTCGATAATTTGATACACAAGAAGAAACAACTTCATACATCTGTTTAACTGAAATTGGTTTAGAAAGATGTTCATTCATCCCCGCTTCTTTTGCTTTGATACGATCTTCTACAAAAGCACTGGCTGTCATCGCAATAATCGGAATTTGTTTTGCATCTTTTCGATTCAAATTACGAATTTTTTGAGTTGCTTTATACCCATTCATAATTGGCATCATGACATCCATCAAAATCGCATCAAGTTCATAGGGTTGACTCTTTATAAAAGCATCGATTGCTTCTTGTCCATTACTTGCTTCAATAACCGTAACGCCTTCATGTTCAAACATAGCTTTGGCTATTTCCATGTTCAATTCATTGTCTTCGACAATGAGTACTTTTAACCCTTGCATCGATATAAGATTTTGTTTTTCCATTGGATTCTCTTCTTTTTTACTAAGATCAATCTCAAAAGGAAGAATCACATCAATACTTGTTCCTTTTCCTTTCTGACTTTCTACGCGAATAGAACCATCCATTAATTCCACAATTTTCTTTGTAATGGACATACCTAATCCCGTTCCGCCATATTGAGAACGAGAATTTGGTCTTTCTTGAGCAAAAGGTTCAAATAAATGATGCTTTAAAAAATCTTCCGACATACCAATTCCCGTATCTCGACACTTAAATTGAAGCTTCATTTGATTGCCATCGGATGAAATTTCTTTGCATGTAATATAGATTTTTCCATGTTCTTTATTATATTTAATCGCATTACTGAGAATATTCATCATAATTCTTTTTAAATGAACCGGACTTCCTATTAACTTTGCATGGGGTGCTCTACAATCTTCTTCGATAATTTCAATCCCACGGGCTTCTGCTTGTCGATTAATCAAGGTAAATACATTTCTAGAAATTTCTTTCACATCAAAAGAAAGATGTTCTAATACAATTTTTCCGGATTCAAGCTTATTCATATCTAATACTTCATTAATTAATTCCAATAGAATATTCGCAGATTCTTTCACTTTCACTAAACAATCATCTCGTTTTTGTAGATCATCATGGGCATAACTGGCCACTTCAATCATCCCTAAAATTCCATTTAAAGGTGTCCGAATATCATGACTCATTTGAAGAAGAAAATCAGTTTTGACACGATTGGCCCGTTCGGCTTCTTGTTTCGCTTTAATTAATCGTTTTTGATAAGCCTCTTCTTTTTCCTTTTCTTTCTTTTCTTGGATTAAATGATCTTCAATGATTTTATCAATCAATTGAAAAGCTGCAATCACATTTCCTTTTTCATCCAATTTGGCAACAAACAATTGGTAGTGATGCAATTGACCATCCTCAATACTTCGATAAGTTGAAATATAATCATGTCCAGACAATACTTGACTTAAATTTTCCGTACTTAATTGAGTACGCAAACGATCTCGATCTTCATAGTGCACACGATTTTCAATCCATGTCTGAATCACTTGTTCATAGGAAAATTCTTGATTCTTAAATTTTTCCAATGCCGCAAATTCATAATCTGGTGATAACTTTAAGATTTTAGCTGAACCGGTATAAATATTTGCGATATAAACATTGCGATAATCTCGAGATAAAATTTCAAAAATAGCCAATTGTTCTTCCAATCTTTTTTGATGTGCCATTTCTTTTTCTCTTTGTTTTTTCTCTTCTAATAAATGCTTTTGAATGATATCTTCAATGTTTTGAAATCCTGCAACAATATAATTTTCATCGTCCGATATACTTAGGTTAAATTGATAATGAATCAGTCGATTATTCTTAAAGAGGCGATAGCTTCCCGTGTATTCTTTTTGTTTTGAAAAAACGCTACGTAAGTTTTGAATACTCAATTGTTTACGTAATTTTTCTTGATCCTCTAAATAAACATCTTCATCAATCCATTGTTTTAAAAAAGGCTCAAATACAAATTCTTCTTGTCCTATATTTTTTAGAAGTTGATTTGTACTATTATCTTCACTTTTTAATATTTTGGCCGTTCCTAATTTCAAATTCACAATATATACATCTTTAAATCCTCGTGCTAAACAATTAAAGATTTTTATTTGTTCTTCTTTTGCTTTTCTTTGTTCGAGCTGGCTTGCTACAATATCATCCGTATTTTGAAAGGCAGCAATATAGGCATCCACATTTTCTACTTTTACATATTTATATTGAAAATAATGAATTTCACCATCCACTAAAGCACGATAGTTTCCTGTATACTCATTCTTATTTGATAATTCTTTTTTTATTTGTTCAAAAGAAAGCGCCTTATATAACATTTCTTGATCTTGGGCATAGACTCTTTCCGTAATATATTGTTTTAATACCGTTTGGTATTGATAGCTCCGATCGGCATTTTTATCAATTCCAGTGGTTACATATCCATTTAGTTTTAAGACTTTGACTTCAGCACTATCTTGATGCACGAAAAAAACATTCAAATAAGCAGCCGCCAGGGCATTAAAAATGGCAAGTTGTTCTTTTAAATTTTGTTCATATTGCTCTTTTTCAGCTGAAATATCCATTCCATATAAAATACATTCGACATGATTATTCTTCGAATTTTTTTTAAATTGTACACTATAACGTACAGGACGAATACTTTCATCTTCAAAATAAGCAAGGACTTCTTTTGAAATTTCACTTTTTCCTTCTTCAAACATCTTTAACATTTGTCCTCTTGAAAAACATCGATAAAAGCTTTTAACTTCTTGAAGATTTGGAAAATATCTTGTGATTTGATGGAGGGTGTTCTCAATATTTACATCTTTCTTTTCTCCAATTAGGCAATCGGCTGTTAAATCGAGATGATAAGATTCCTTATGATTCCCTTGCGCTCTATCTTGAATTTGTCTTTGATTATCGCATCTATCTTTTCTACTTTTATTCATTGCCCATTCTCCCTATTTACTTTTATTATAAATACTTTTAAAAAAAATCGTAAAATCCTTCTATTCAGATTCTACGATTTGATTTTTATAAAAATTGATCCAATTCTTTTTCAACAATAGCACGTTTTTTTATTTGCGGATGATCAATTTCTTTTCCTTTGATAAAAACCTTTTCCACTTGTCGTAGTGCTCGTAAATCTTTTAATGGATTTTCCTTTGTCACAATTAAATCGGCATATTTTCCTACATCAATTGATCCAGTTAAATGATCAATCCCAGCAATTTTTGCGGCATTTAGCGTCGCGGTATAAAGGGCAAAAGAATTGCTGATGCCGACATATTTATGGAAGTAATAGAGCTCTCGCCAAAAATCATATTGGGTAATCCATGGACAACCTACATCATTTCCTAAGACGACTGGAATATCATTTTCTAGAGCCGTTTTTGCACAACTGATAATGCCTTCAAATACGACATTGCCATTGTATTTTTCTACATCCGTTGAATGCGTGATTTCTTGATCAAAGAGAGCATACGGTAAAGCGGGGGAAATTGTTGTACAAAGAAAGGCTTTTTTCTCTTTAAATAAGTCAATGGCTTCTTGATCCAATTTTGCACCATGTTCAATGGAATCAACCCCATTTTTTAAAGCCAATTTTACACCCTCCAAAGATTCAACATGACTAGCAACTATGTACCCCATTCTATGTGCTTTTTCACAGACCGCTTTAACCATTTCTGCAGACATTTTCACTTGCCCCGGTGCACCTTTTTCTGTTGCGTCCATAACACCACCGGTAATCATTAATTTGATTAAATCCACTTTTTCTTTATGAGCTTGATCAACATAGTTTAAAGCCTCTTCAATGCTTGAAGCCTTAATCGCAACAGAACCTGCCATATGTCCATTGGGAACCGATATGCCTTGATTGGAAACAAGCATATGTGGTCCCATACGCTTTCCACTTTCAATCTCATCACGAAGTCTTGAATCAAAGTTACTTAATCCACCAACGGTACGAATTGTCGTTACCCCACTATATAAAGCAATTTTCGCATAAGAACAAACCAATCGATATGCAAGTGCACGACTCAGCTTTAAAGAGAGAATTTGGGAAACCAATTTTTCATTATCTCTTTGTTTTTTCTGAGGTTTTCCATTCCCCGCTAAATGAACATGCATATTGATGAGTCCTGGCATTAAATAACAACCTTTTAAATCAATGATTTGATCCGCTGTATATGAATCGGTATCAGAAAGAATTGCTTGAATGATTCCATTATCAATAAGCACTACATGCTTTTCGATCACTTCCATATCCTTTGAGCCATCTAAGATTTTGCCATTCACAAGTGCAAGTTTCATAAAAACCACCTCTATTTATATTTTAACATCTTTATTCCTTGAATCGTTAAAAAGGATAAAAAGGATAAAAAGACGATTTTAAAATAGAAAGAGAAAGAAATCGCTCCAATTGAGAAAACACCATGTAAGCTTGTAAAGCCTAAAATACTTGTTAATAAGATAAAACCAAGTGCAAAAGCAGCCAATGAATATGGATTCATTGTTTTTTTATAAATTGCATATTTACTTCGAGAAGAAAAACCATGAAATAAACGCGATAAACATAAGGTTGAAAAAGCCATTGTACTTGCCATAAGAGGATTTGCCTTTAAACCAATAAAATAAGCAATCATCACATAGATAAAGATAATCAATCCTTCTTTGGCAATTTGAACTATGGTCTCCTTATTTAAGATGGAATCTTTTGCACTTCTTGGCTTTTCATTCAAAACATCGGCACTACCTTTTTCCATTCCAATCGCAATGGCAGGTAGTGAATCTGTCACTAAGTTAATAAATAATAAATGAATGGCCATAAAAGGATTTGGCAGTTGGAAGATGCTACAAAAAACAACCGCTAGAATGGCTGAGAAGTTTCCCGACAATAAATAGGTAATCGCATTTTTAATATTCGTATAAACATTTCTTCCCGTTAAAACGGCTTTAATGATGGTTGCGAAATTATCATCCGTTAAAATCATACTTGCAGCATCTTTTGAAACTTCCGTTCCGGTAATGCCCATCGCAACTCCAATATCACTTTGTTTCAAGGCAGGTGCATCATTCACGCCATCGCCAGTCATGGCAACAATTGCTCCTTTCTTTTGCCAAGCTTTCACAATACGGATCTTATGTTCAGGACTTACTCGTGCATAGACAGATACCTTAGATAACACTTGATCCAATTGTGCTTCATCCATCTTTTCTAATTCATTTCCAGATAGACTTTGATCCCCTTCTTGATAAATACCAATTTCCTGTGCAATGGATTGCGCCGTCAGTACATGGTCACCTGTAATCATAATTGGTTTAATTCCGGCCTTTTTACATTGAGCAACCGCTTCTTTACTTTCAAGTCTAGGTGGATCCATTTGAGCAACCAAGCCAATAAAGGTCAAATGATTCTCATCGGCAAAGCTGATTTCTTCTTGATTTAAGGTTTTATATGCAAAAGCTAAGACACGTAAACCTTTTTTGGCATACTTTTTATTTTCTTCTAAAATTGTTTCGATATGAGCCGATGTTAATGGAATTTTTTCTTGATGAAGTAAAATGGAATCACATCGTTTTAAAAGCTCATCCACAGCACCCTTGGTATAAAGATGGTGCTTTGAACTAACCGACATCAACTTTCTTACGGAATCAAAAGGAAGCTCTTGTTGACGAATGCTTTCCACTGGATAGTTTGCGCGTTGATAAAATTCAATTAAAGCAATTTCGGTTGGATCACCAATTTCTTCGGTAGCATTCGAACAAAGCTTACAAGTTTTTAATAATACTTCATGACAATGATCTTTCCCATTTAAATCCAAGCAATGTTCAAAATTTAAATAGGCATCCATTACAGTCATTTTATTTTGTGTTAAAGTTCCTGTTTTGTCCGAACAAATAACTGAAACACAACCTAAGCTTTCTACCGCATTTAATTGTTTAATAATCGCATGCTCTTTGACCATTTTTTGGGTTGAAATCGATAAGACAATGGTCACAATCGATCCTAAAGCTTCAGGAATTGCAGCAACGGCTAAGGCTACCGCAATCAATAGGGCATCAAGGATATTTTCTTTCGCAATAAAAATATTCATTAATAAGATGACTGCACAAATAATACAAATGGATAAAGTCAACTTTTTCGAGAATTCATCCAAGGATTTTTGTAGCGGTGTTTTTCGTTCCTTAGCATTTTGAATCATTGTAGCAATTTGACCAATTTGTGTTTTCATACCCACTTCGCAAACAATGTACTTTCCCGTTCCATTGGTCACTAAAGCACTGGAAAAAACCATATTGTTTTGATCATTTAAAGTACAATCCGATTGAATCGGATCAATCTTTTTTTCTTGTGCAATGGATTCTCCAGTCAATGCACTTTCATTGATTTGTAAATTAAAACATTCAATCAATCGTCCATCCCCTTCAATCAAATCACCCGCTTCAATTTGCACCAAATCGCCAACGACTAATTGATTGGAAGGAATCTGCATCAAATTTCCTTCTCGAATAACTTTTACTTGAGGAATCGATAATTTCTTTAAACTATCCAGGCTTTTTTGAGATTTGACCGTTTGAATTGTTCCTAAAATGGCATTCATCGTAATTACGACAAAAATAACCAAAGCACTGGCCATTTCACCTGTAAAACCTGAAATAATTCCCGCAACAATCAAGACAATGACCAATAAATCCTTGTATTGACTCAAAAAGATAGAGAGAATACTTTCTTTCTTTTCACTTTCTAATTCATTCAAACCATATTTTGATCGATGTTGTGCAACTTGACTTTCTTTTAATCCTTCGAATGAAGTATTTAATTCACTGATAACTTCTTCAATGCTTTTTTTGTACCATTCCATTTTATTTCCTCCTTATAAAAAAAAGACAAGAACTCATGAGAAAAAAATCCTCATGAGTCTTGTCTTTAAGTTTAGCCAGAATGTAATCATTCGCGATGTTGACTAATACACACTATTGTGAGACTACTCCCTCAAGTAAGGGTATCATACTACAAGTCAATGGATATTTCTAGCTTTTTTTAAGATTTAGATTTGGTCTTTTCAATGGTGGTCTTAATTAATTGGGCATAAGCTTGTTGCCCTTCTTCTTCAGGATGAATACCATCGGAAGTCAACCATTCTGGATGTTGCGAAATCAAGGCATTCCAATCCACTTTATGAACATTCTTATGTGTTTTTGCCAATTGATCAATGGTTTGATTGACATCATCTTGCCATTCCAGATAAGGACCATAGACATTGACCCAAAAAATTTCTCTTTCATTCCCTAAAGCATTTAATAAATTATTAACCGGTTCCTCATATAAAGGTCCATTGGTTCCAAGGGAAATGACAACTACCTTTCCAACTTGTCCTGCATTGATTGCTTCTTGTACACTGGCCAATTCGGCCCCAATATGTCTAGACACTTCAGCATTGACTTGGCAATTCGGAAGTTGTTCTTGTAAGGCTTGCGCACTGCCAAGCATAACGGAATCACCAATACAATAAACATTTTCTATAGATATGCTTTGCGTGACTTTAACTTTTTTCTTTTTCTGTTTCTTTAAAGCTTTTTGATTTTGCGCGATGGTCTTTTCAAGTTGCGTACTATCTTTTTGTTCTTTGGATTGCACAAAGCCCAGTATGCCAAAAAAGCAGAAAAACGATAAAAGAATAGAGAGTCCAATCTTTGATTTTCGTTTCCAATTCTTTAAGTGAAGAGTACATACTTGCTTTGTTAAAAACGCAAGTCCAATCAAAAGAACAAATTGAATAATGATCATCCATCCACTTTGCCAATGTTTGCTTTGAAAAAAGAATAAAATCGGATATTGCCATAAGAAGAGTTCATAACTATACTGCCCAATCCATTTCAATCCTTTCCATTCCAAAAGAGCTGTCCAATGATTTTTATGTAATAAAGAATAGAACAAAAGAGCCATTCCTAAACTAATTCCAAAGAATCCACCACAATACATATAGGCAGCTTGTCCATTGCAAAACTTAAAACAAAAGCCTAAAACAAGAAACAAAAGTAAGATGAGAAAATCATTTGAAGCTTCCTTTTCATTAATTTTATGATGATTATAAAGCATCCCTAAATAAACACCCATTAAAAGTGAAAAGCACCGTGTATCCGTTCCATAATAAAGGCGGGTTACATCTTGGTTGGGATGATATTGAATCAACATCCAAATGCCACTACTTAAAATCAGGATCAATAGAAGCCGTTGCGCAAAAGAAAAACCTTTTGTTCTTTCAAGCTTTCTATATCCCCAATAAAAAAGGGGCCAAATGAGATAAAATTGCATCTCAATGGATAAAAACCACATTGGCGTAAACATCGATGCATTGGCAATCCGGGTAAAATAATTCGCATTTTGATTGATTTGCCACCAGTTATTCCAACCCGTTAAAACACTGATTCCTTCCATACGAATGGCTTGAATTCCTTCTGGACAAAAGAAATAGTAAAAACCAATCGTGAAAAAAAACATAAAAAGCAAGGCTGGATAGATCCGCTTGATGCGTTTTTTAAAATAATTGAACAAAGGAAATGGAGACTTTAAACTCATTAAAAAACCAGTAATTAAAAAGAAAAGACAGACGCCAAGATAACCACCTGTAAGCTTGGATGGAAAAAAGTGGAAGAAGGTTATGGCAAGAATCGCAATGGCTTTCAGTCCATCAATGCCTTGTATCTTGGTTTTATTCATTTTCACCTCGTAATGCTTCAATCTTATTTTGGATGGCGATGGCAAGTTTATAATGATTTTCTTCATCCATATGAATGCAATCAAAATCCGAAGCTTGTGCATATTTAGCCGCATCCATAAAATCAACAGAATACATGTCACAAACTGCTTTTATTTCTTGCGCTAAGCCTTTAGATTGTTCGAAAGAACAAAGATCAAAATCGCCATAAGGTCCTTGTTTTTCAACAATGTTCTCACCAATTAAAATTGGTGAAATCATCAATATTTTTGGTACGTCATAATTATAATAAACCGGATTTTGAATTTCTCGAATGAAATTACGAGCCCCTTTGGCTATACCTTTGGCATGGGCATGAAAGAGAACTTTTAAATCGTTGGTTCCCAACATAACAATGACCAAATCAATCGGATCTTGACTACGTAAAATAGATGGCAAAATATCCAAGCCACATCTTTCTTTGCAAAAAGGATCAACAAAGGCAAATGTACGTCCATTTAAACCTTCTTCAATAATTTCATCTTCCTTTAATAAGCTTTGTAGAACACGTGTCCATCTTGCTTCAAAACGAAGTCCATTTTGGGCATTATAGCCCCATGTGTTACTATCTCCTATACATAAAATTCTCATCTTTACACCTCAATTATTTCTTTGATTTCACGAACCATTTGTCGTTCTTTTTCGCTTAATGGATTGGTTACTAAAAGATCGATATCACGGAAATTACCAATGTTGTAGGCCGCTTTCTTTTCAAATTTTGAACGATCTGTAACCACAATATTTTTCTTTGAATGGGCAATAATATGCTCTTTAATGGCGATTTCATTAAAAGCTAAAGCAGTAAAACTATTCGATCCCATGAGTCCATCCGTTCCCATTAGTGCTAGATCAAATTGAATTCGATCAATAATATCAATACAAAAATGCCCATGGGTTCGCAATCCCACATTGGAAACCTCACCACCACAAAAAATCGTATGATAGCCTAACAAGCCTGCTTCATAAGCTAAGGGAATTCCATTGGTTACAATGGTTACATTTTTAAAAGAAAGCGCTGGCAAACCTAAAATAATCGTACTTCCTGAATCTAAAAAGACGGTTTGGTTTTCTTCAATTTCTTCAATTGCTCTTAAAGCGGCTCTTCTTTTATCCTCTAAATTTTCTTGTTCACGCATTTGAACCGGAACTTCCTCTAAAGTTGATAAGGGACGTGCAAAGCCATGTTCACGTATCACGCGTCTTTGATCTTCCATATCGCTTAAATCACTACGAATTGTTTCTGGTGTTACCTTCAAACGTGTCGCAAGACCTTTTACACTTACTCGACCTTCATCTAATAGAATATGATAAATTTGTGATTGCCTTTCATCTTTTTTTGCCATGCTTACACCTCAATAATTTCCTTAATATCTTTAACTAACTGTTTTTGTTTTGGCGTCAATGGATTCGAAACAAAACAATCAAATTCTTTTAAAGCACCAAAATTATAAGCACCATTTTCACTAAATTTCGATTGATCCATTGCTACAATTTTACGTTTTGAATGGGCAAGGACAAGTCGTTTGATTCCTACATCATGAAAATCCTTTGTTGCAAAATAAGCACCCTTTCCAATGCCATCACAAGTTAATATGCAACAATCAAAAGACATTGATTCAATGATTTCATTGCTTAAAGCATCATATGTTCGTATACCAATATTGGATAGTTCTCCACTACAAACAATAACATGAAAGCCCAATAAACCTGCTTCATAGGCCAAAGGAATTCCATTGGTCACAATCGTTATATTTTGATTTTTAGGTAAAGAAGCCAAACCTAAAATTATGGTTGAACCAGCATCTAAAAAAACAGTCGAATTCGCTTTTACTTCCTGTAAAGCACGAAAAGCTACGCGTCTTTTCTCTTGCATATTTTCCAATTCACGCATTTGAAAAGGGACCTCTGAAACACTTGAAATCGGACGCGCAAAGCCATGCTCACGAATAATTCGATGTTGATTTTCCATTTCAGAAAGATCCGAACGAATCGTTTCTGGTGTAACCTTAAGTTGACTAGCTAAATCCGTTACCTTCGTTTTTCCTTGCTTCAATAAAATTTTATACAATTTGGATTGTCTTTGAACTTTTTTATTTCGCATAAAATTATTTCCTTTATTCTTTATTCTATCAAAAATATAATTTTTTGAAATATGAACATTTCATGATTACTTCAAAATAAAATGCATAAAAAAAGACCTGTTTGTTTATTTTCAGATCCATTTAAATTATCCCGTAATTTCAATTTGATTGCCTTCTAAATCAATAAAGCAACTTTCGTAATAGCCATCACCCGTTACTCTTGGGCCACTAACGATTTCAAAGCCATCTTCTTTTAATTAAGATATCAGTTGATTGACACCTTCGATCCAAGCGAAAATGCAACATGAATAGACCCAGTACGTGTTAATCCTTTCTTTTAAAAAGATCATTCATTTTCAAAAGAGTCAAAAGGAAATCAAATGGTGAAATCAAAGTTCGTGTATAATACAAATAAAGAAGGAGGTTTTTTTATGACTCATATTGTTTTTTTCAAATTAAAAGACTATTCAAAAGAAAATCAAGAAAAGGTTGCACAAATCTTAAATAAAATGCAAGGTAAAATTGATTATGTTCATGAAATGGAGGTTGGAATCGATTTTTTACATTCGGATCGTTCCTTTGATTTAGCGCTTATCGTTCGTTTAGATAAAAAAGATTTAGATACGTATCAAGTCAATGAATTACATTGTGCTTGTAAGAAAGAATTTGCACCATATATTGAATACTCAAAGACGGTCGATTTTGAATAATATGTATATTTGTACTAGTGAACAAGCTCGATTTGAAGATCAAAGAGCACAAGATTTCTTTCATATTCCATCGTTGGTTTTAATGGAACATGCAGCGATTGAATGTGTCAAAGAAATCTTACCTTTGATTAAAAATAAGAAAGTTGCGATTCTTGTTGGTCCAGGAAATAATGGAGGCGATGGTTTAGCAATTGCGCGCCTTTTGTATCAAAAAGGAATTTCTTGTGAAATCTATATGCCATCGATGTCTATGTCTGAATCCGAAAGAGTTCAATACGAAATCTTAAAAGCATTGAATGTTTCGATTGAACACGAAGATGCAAGCATTCTAGATGATGCTGATTTAATCATTGATGCCTTATTTGGAAATGGGCTTTCCAGATCAATTGAAGGAAAATGGGCTACATTAATTCATAAAGTCAATCAAAGTAAAGCAAAGATTGTTTCGATTGATCTTCCATCTGGTTTAGATGGAACAAGTGGTGTTATTTTAGGTTGTACAATTCAAGCGGATATTACCTTAGCTCTTGATTGTATGAAACAAGGACAATTGATTCGACAAGGAAGAAAATGTTGTGGAAAGATCATTCCTTTAGATATTGGAATTCCACATCCATCCCTTAATGCAGCAAGATTATTAGATCCTGATTTCATTCAATTACCGAAGCGTGCAAAGGATTCCCATAAAGGAAGTTTTGGAAAGGCTTTAATGATTGGTGGAAGTCAATCCATGCATGGAGCCATCACGATGGCAAGTAGAGCCGCTTACTTATCTGGTATTGGCACTTTAACTTTGATGATTCCGGATTGTATTGCCGATATTCTAGCTTATAAGATGGATAGTGCCATGCGTTTGGTTTGTCCAAGTGAAAAGGGCTATTTTGCCTTTGAAAGCCTAGCGATTTTAGAAAAAAATTTAAGGAATTATGACGTCATTTCAATTGGTAATGGTCTTGGACGAGAAATGATATCCATTGAGTTATTGGAAGCTTGTTTAAAATCCGATCAAGCACTTATTCTTGATGCCGATGCTTTTTGGGCATTACAAAATTGTAATGATTTATTAGATCGAAAAGCACCAACCATCTTAACACCGCATATGAAAGAATTTTCAACTTTTATGCATATGGATTTAAAAGAGGTTTTAGAAAATCCTTTTGAAGCCGCTTCAAAGTTTTCAAAGAAATATCCAAATTGTACTTTGATTCTTAAATCGAGTATGACAATTATTAGTGAAAATGATCAAGTCTATGTCTTGGATCAAGCCAATTCTGCTCTAGCAAAAGGTGGCTCTGGTGATTTACTATGTGGTATTTTACTTGGGCTATATGGTCAATCCAAAAATAGCTTAAAAAGTGCTATTGCAGCTTGTCTTATCCACTCAAAGGCAGCCAAAGAAGATATTGATCCGGCTTGTTTTCAACCCGAAGATTTATTAAATGCAATTCCTAAAATATTTAAAACGTATCGTAAAAAACAGCTAGATTAATTTCTAGCTGTTTTCAATGACATATTTACATAATTTCTTTAAATTTTGATCATTTGATAAAGTGATAACCTTACCTAAACTTAAATTTAAGGCAGCAACCTTAATTTCATCTCCCTCTGTTAAAATATTGAAAGTTCCAGTTGCATTTTCATAAAATACATCATAGAGATAAGAAGTTTTGCCATTTTCTTCCTTCTTTTCTCTTAAATCAAAATGAAAATCTTTTTTATTCTTTAAAAGAATACGAACGGCTCCAGCGCCTGAACTTGGTAATGATTTTGCCATATTATCTCCTATCTTTTATCTGCCTCATATGTACTTTGAATTCCTAAACGACTTAAAATTTCTAAATCTTCTTCTTTCATATTACAAGTAAAATGCGCTTGTGAACCCTTCAAAGAAGATAAAGCCTCTAAAGCTTTTTTTGCGTTTTCATTGCTTTGTGCGCTTAAAGATAAAGCAATTAAAACTTCTTGAATATGTAAGCGAGGATTTTGACTGCCTAAATAATTGGTTTTTAAAGCTTGAATTGGTCCAAAGGTATCTGGACTAATTACTTTTGTAGAATCTGGAATCGATGCTAAGTATTTCAATGCGTTAATAATTGTAGAAGAACAAGTCCCCATCAATGGCGTTGTCTTTCCTGTAATTAAAGTTCCATCACTTAATTCAATGGCTCCAGAATACGTTTTAGAAGCTTTTTCTTTTTCTTGGGCTTTTAAAACACATAAGCGATCATTAATTGAAATTCCAGCTTTTTCCATGATCATTTCTTGTTTCAATACTTCATCTTGTCCACATTGTTCATTAATGAAACGTGTATATGATTCATAATAACGTCGAATAATTTCTTGTTGACTGGCTTCAATACAAGCTTGATCATCCGAAATACAAAGACCAGCCATGTTGACCCCCATATCGGTTGGGCTTTGATAAGGACAAGTTCCATAAATTTCTTCAAAAATATTCTTTAAGATCGGATAGATTTCAACATCCCGATTATAATTTACGGTAACTTTATTGTAGGCTTGTAAATGAAAAGGATCAATCATATTCACATCATTTAAATCTGCTGTAGCTGCTTCATAAGCAAGGTTAACTGCATGATTTAAATCAAGATTCCAAATTGGGAAAGTTTCATATTTGGCATATCCAGCTTGAATCCCATGTTTATTTTCATGATAAAGTTGAGATAAACAAGTTGCCATTTTACCACTTCCAGGACCAGGTGCTGTCACAACAACCAAAGGTCTTGAAGTTTGAATATAATCATTTTTTCCAAAACCATCCTCAGAAATAATAAGTTTTGCGTTTGTTGGATAACCTTTAATAAAGTAATGTTGATAGACTTGAATATTTCGACGTTTTAATTTTGCCTTAAAACGATCAATTGCTTTTGAATGTTCATAACGTGTTATAACAACACTACTTACATATAAGCCACGACTTGAAAATTCATTAATGAGACGTAAAACCTCTGCATCATAAGTAATCCCTAAATCGCCTCGTAGTTTATTATTATTAATATCACTTGCACAAATCGAAATAATGATTTCCGCATCCTCTTTCATTTTCATTAACATTTGAAGTTTACTATCCGGAGAAAAACCAGGCAAGACACGACTTGCATGATAGTCATCGAATAATTTTCCTCCAAACTCTAAATAGAGCTTTCCATCAAACTTTGAAATGCGATCTTGTATATGCTCCGATTGCATTTTTAAATATTTATTATTATCAAAACCAATTTTCATACAAACATCCTCATATTTTCCACAAATGATTTTATCATAAAGAATAGTAAAAATCGTGATTGAAATGAAAAAAGACAAATCAAATTAATTTGTCTTAGTATTTACATAGAAACTTTTACTCGCTAAAGCTCGTACAGAAAGATTAACTTTGTTCTTTATATAAAATA
>CAVBLW010000034.1:0-41622 GCA_963596085.1 Bacteroidaceae bacterium
GCGTCTGTATCTCGGCAATTGAATAACCGAGGATTAGACGCTAGTTTGTCCTAAATAAAAAAGAGTCATTTCTAGATGAAATGACTCCGTTGTCTTTTTATGCACTTAGAATAAAGTTTTAAATTGTATTTTTCAATGTTTAAAGTATCTATACTTTCTTGACAAGAATTGGTTAAATTGTACAATGCAAGAAAAGGAGAATGTTATGGCTACGGTTGAGGATATAATGAATCTGCATTTTTTTAAAGAAAATGAATTGACGTTGTTAGCAGGAAAAAAAGGTTTAAATCGAATTGTTACACGTCCCAATATTGCACAATTAATGAATTTTTCTGATTGGATGGCTGGAGGAGAATTTCTTTTAATCAATGGAGTTGGACTGCATTTGGATCAAAAAGATAATATTTTGGCTGTTATTGAAAATGCCCAAAAGGGAAATGCGGCTTGCATTGTCTTTGAAATCAGTAAGACCTATATTCCTACCATTCCCAAAGAGGCCTTGGATTTATCGGATCAATACCAATTACCGATTTTTTCTTTACCATGGGATGTTTCGTTTGGTGAGATATTAAATACGGTTTACGATTATATTGTGCGAAAAGAAAGAGAAGATTCCAATATTATGGACTTGATTCGAAATATTCTTTTTGCGAATTTAAATCCAGGCACCATTCTACAACAAGCGGACTATTATGGCTACAATTTACGAAAGGCACATCAATGCATTGTGGCACGTATTGAAAATGTATCTTTACAAGATGCTTTTTATGATGCAATGAAAAAGGCGATTCATCAGCATAAAAAACTTTTATATATGGAACAAAATGGTTATGTGATTCTCTTTTATCCTCAGGATGAAAAACAAAAAATTAAACAATTTTTTCAACCCGTCTTATCCAATTATGAAAATGCTTTTATTGGTATAGGTAATCCATATAGTGATGTTTTAAAATATCGTGAAAGTTATAATCAAGCACTTCAAGCTTTACGCTTCTTATCCGTAACAAAGGAAAAGAACATGATGTTTTATGATGAGTTGGGTTTATTAAAGTTATTGAATGATAGCGAAGGTGGAAAAATGATTCAAGGATATATTCATGATTTTTTAGAACCTTTAGAAAATTATCAAAAGAAATATTCGGTTGATTTAATTGAATCTTTAAATATTTATCAAGAGTGTAATTTTAATATCGCTCAAGCCAGTCAAAACTTATTTATTCATCGCAATACGCTTCTTCAAAGATTGGATAAAATTGCATCCTTATTAGATGTGGATTTCAATGATTTTAACGTACGAAGAGAAATCATGGATGTGATGTATTTAAGAAAATATTATGGATAGTTTATCTATAGATTAAGAATTGAAATACAGATAGAATAAACATATACAGATTAAAGATTCTTGTGCTACTATTCATACATCCAATAGAAACGAAGGTGTTGTGAAATGAGATTGCTCATTTTGCGACACTTTTTTGTTTATCGGAAGGAGAGTGGATGATATGGATGAAAGAAAAGATGTAGAATTTGCCCAAGAAGCGGTGCCAATGTCACAGAGAAAAAGCTTTTGGGAAATTTGTGTTGTTTGGATTGGTTATGTGTTTGTGGTAACAGGAATGCAAGTTGGTGGAACAATGGGCGTTTCTACGGATTTTGCCACACTCTTAAAAGCATTGGCTGTAGGTAGTGTGATCTTGTTGGTGCTTGGATCTTTTATGGGTTTAATTGCTTTAAAGACGGGTTTAACCTTTGGAAAATTATGTCGTTATGCTTTTGGAAATTTAGGATCACATGTGATTTCCTTAATGATTGTGGTTACTTTGGTTGGATGGTTTTCTGTGGATGCTTATATGATTGGACAAGCATCGAATGCCTTATTTCCTGTTTTACCAATCATCCCAATTGCGATTCTAGCCGGTGTCGCAATGACCATTACAGCTTTATTTGGAATGAAATGGATGTCTAAATTAAGTGATATTGCGGTTCCTTTGGTATTAATCTTTGGTGTAATCTCAATTGTCTTAAGTGTAAAAAGTACGGGTGGTCTTTCTGGTTTATTTGCGATTCGACCAGAAAATCCTGCTTCTTTTAATACCTTGGTTTCTTTATCCATTGGTTCTTTTGTCTGTGGTGCAGTATCTTTTACACCAGATGTTTTACGCTTTGCGAAAAATAAGAAACAAACGCTAATTATTATGTTTATTGCTATGATTTTGGCAAATCCATTAATGATAATTTTAGGAGCTGTTGGTGCAGTGGCAACTGGATATTCAGATATTACTTATGTTCTTGCATCGCAAGGTTTGTTAGCACCAGCCTTTATTGTCATGATCTTGAATATTTGGTCTACTGCACAAGGTTGTGTTTACTCAGGGTCTTTATCTTTAGGAAATACGGTACAAGTAAAACGAAGTTATTTGGTTATTGGATTTGGACTTGCAGGTACAATTGGTGCAGTGATCGGATTTTATAATTATTTTGGTCAATTTATTGATTTCCTTGCAACAACCATTCCAGCTTTAGGTGGTGTATTCATTGCAGACTATCTTGTAACGTATCGTAAAGGTTATCCTTCTCTTGAAGGCAATGATGTCGCTCAAGTTAAATGGCAAGCCTTCATTGCTTGGGGATGTGGAATCGCAACAAATTATGTTAATTTTGGAATTACGCAAATCAATTGTATTCTTGTTGCATTGGTATTGGAATCCGTTTTGTCTTATGCAATTGAAAAAGTGAAAGACAATAAACAAATGCGTATTGAACCCGCTACAAAATAGAAAAGTAAAAAGTTGTAGAACCTAATTAGGGACTCTACAACTTTTTTTGTGCTTAATAATAGACGTTCGTGATATTGCTATGGAATTTTTCTCGGTATTCTAACGGACGGTAGCCTACTCGTTTAATAAATAAATTAGTAAAATGGGTTGTATTTTCATATCCAACTTGTAATGAAATCGAAGCTAAAGAATCCTTGGTATTAATCAGCATCCATTTTGCTTCGCTGATTCTACGATCAATCACATAGTTAATTGGACTGATTCCATAGACCTCTTTAAAGGTGTGTGAAATATGATCGCTACTAATATGAAAATGATGACTTAAATCATGGATGGTTATTTTTTGCGTATAGTTTTCATTGATATAAAAGAGAATATCTTGAGCAAAATTGGCTTTTTTAACAATTGATTCCTTTTTTGCAGATTTATAAATATGGTAATAAAGTGTTGCGAGAGCGGTTGTTAATTCGTTACAAATGGTGGTGGCATAGTGTGCATCGCTTTGGGAAAAGTATTCTAATTCTTTAAAGATTTCTGCAATCATTTGTTCATGTTTTCCGGCATGTAAAAAAGGTTTTTTATTAACGGATAGAAAAAGAGGATTTTCGTTGGCTAATTGAAAATTCTTCATGCTGCAGGTCCAACAAGAAATGGGTTCTTTTTGACTGGATGTAATGGAATGAATACAGCCCTTGTTTACAATTAAAAGGTCACCTTTTTGCACATGAAAAACTTCTAAGTTAATTTGATAGTCAGCTTTTCCATCGGAAAAATAAATAAGCTCCGTTTCATCCTTATGAATGTGGTAGGGATAGGACCAATGGGCATCATTAAAGCTATGGGATAGCTTAGATAAAATGGGATTCTTTTTAAAGATAACTTGGTCTTGATTGACCATTTTCGTAATATCATATAGAAACATAAGCGCTCCAAATCACAAAATAATTTTTATAAATCACAGAATACTTTGGTATTTTCTGAATTTATTATACTAAATATGAAAAAAATCAACAAGATAATTCAAATGCTCTACAAGATAGCTCGTTTTTTAAAAAGGAGCTTTTTTTTATAATTTAAGCAGGAATAAGGAGTGTAATATGTCAAGAATAAAACGAAAAGGAAACCATGTTCCTATACTGAGTGCCATCGATGCAGTTTCTTATATTCAAGATGAAGATGTAGTTGCCATTACAGGTGCTGGTGGTGGAATTTTAGATCCCTATGCTTTGATTCATGCCTTACATGATCGCTATGAACAAACACAATCCCCTAAAAACTTAACCCTCTGGCATTCCACTGGATTAGGAGATCGAGATCAAAAAGGAATGTCTCCTCTTGCAATGGATGGTTTAGTGAAACGTGTTATTGGTGGACATTGGGGACAGTCACCTCGATTAGCACAGATGGCAAGTGAGAATAAGATTGAAGCCTATAATTTTCCACAAGGTATTATGGCTCAATTGGCTCGCACTGTAGCGGCTGGACAACCTGGTCTTTTAAGTAAGGTCGGTCTAGGGACTTTTATTGATCCACGAAATGAAGGTGGAAAATTAAATGAAGTGACCACCGAAGATTTGATTCAATTGATGGATATTCATGGAGAAGAATACTTATATTATCCAAGTATTCCATTCGATGTATGTTTGATTCGTGCAACAACAGCCGATACTGAAGGTTATGCCTCAATGGAAGATGAAATTACATACATTGATGCGTTGCAATTGGCTCAAGCCGTTCACAATAATGGCGGTCTAGTTTTACTTCAAGTCAAACGGGTTGTCAAAGCAGGAAGCCTACATCCAAAATCAGTAAAGATACCAGGCTTTTTAGTGGATGCGCTAGTTGTCGAACCCAATCAAGAACAGCTCTACAATGGCTCGGACCGTTTCTTTGCGGGAGATTATGTTGCGGATGATCAAAACGTACAAATTCTACCTTTGGATCAAAGAAAAGTCGTCGCGCGAAGAGCATTGATGGAAGTGAAGCCGGGTTATGTAGGAAATGTGGGTGTTGGAATTGCGGATGGCATTGGAAATGTTGCTCGCGAAGAAGGCGTTAATGATTTATTTACCTTAACAGTTGAAACAGGACCCATTGGTGGTGCAACTGCCCAAGGTATCTTCTTTGGCGCAACTGTAAATCCAAGAGCCATTATGGATATGCCAACACAATTTGATTTCTATGATGGTGGTGGATTGGATGTTGCATTTTTATCCTTTGCACAATTGGATGAAAAAGGAAATGTAAATGTGCATCGATTCAATGGGAAAATCATGGGAACTGGAGGTTTTGTCAATATTGTAGCTGGAAGTAAAAAGGTTGTTCTATGTGGAACCTTGAGAGCAGGAAAGCTCAAGACAAAGGTAGAAAATGGCAAAATTGAAATCGAACAAGAAGGAAAATTTGAAAAAATGATTCCTAAGGTTGAATCCATTACCTTTAGTGCCCAACAAGCCTCTGAACAAGGGCAAGAGGTACTTTATATTACTGAAAGAGCTGTTTTTAAATTAATCGATCATAAGGTGACTTTAATTGAAATCGCTCCAGGAATAGATCTAGAAAAAGACATTCTTTCTCAAATGGGATTCCGTCCGGAAATATCGAAGGATTTAAAAGTAATGGATGAGAGAATTTTTAAAGAAGAAAAAATGAATATTTATGATGCGTTTAAAGGAGAATAAGCATGGAAAGAAAAGAAATTAAAAAAGTGGATATTCCGCTTCATATTGGAGATAGTGCGCAATTTGTAAAAACAATTACGGAAACCGATGTTGTATTATTTGGGGGATTAACAGGGGATTATTCCCAAATGCATTTTAATGAAGAATATATGAAGCATACGATGTATGGAACACGTATTGCCCATGGAATCTTAACCTTTGCGATTGGTTGTACCGCTTCAACTAAGATTCAAGAACAAGTCAAATCACCGATTCCATCCGCTTCTTATGGTTATGACAAGCTTCGTTTTATTAAACCGGTTTATTTTGGGGATACCCTAACTTGTAAATATACGGTTGATCGCATTGAAGAAGAAAGCAACAAAACTTTTTCTAAATTAGAGATTTTTAACCAACATGGCGAAATTGTTTTATTTGCGATTCATATTTTAAAGTTTTTCCCATTAGAGGAGGACTAATCCATGAAGATTGTTATGTTAGGGGCAGGAGCTCTAGGAAGCACGATTGGTGGTACTTTAGCTAAAACCAATGAAGTGATTTTTGTGGATCAATGGAAGGAACATGTTGATTTAATTAATCGCCAAGGCTTAAAGATGACCGATGAAACGAAGGATTGCTTTGTTCCGGTTCAAGCTCAAACAACAGGGCAAGGCATTGGTGTAGTCGATTTAGTCATTGTTCTTGTTAAATCCTTTGCGACAAAAACGGCAATCCAACAATTAAAAGAAACAGGTGTTCTTGGTGAAAAAACCTTAGTGATGTCACTACAAAATGGTTTAGGAAATGAAGAAACGATTGCGGATGTCATAGGAAAAGAGAATGTGATCAGTGGGAAAACCTATTGTGGAGGAAGATTGATTGAAGCTGGCTATGTAGCAGGTCGAACGGAAGGGAAATGGACCTATATTGGTGAATTAAATGGTAAAAACACGCCTCGTATTCAGGAGGTTGCTAAGACTTTTAATGAAGCTGGCCTGCTCTGTGAAGTGAGTGATAATATCCAAGGTTTAATCTGGGATAAATTGTTAATCAATGTCGCAGCTGGCGCTTTATGTGGTATTACCCATTTACCTTATGGTCCCTTATATGAAGAAGAATACTTAAAGGATGTAGCTGTAATGGCTATTCAAGAAGGTATTGATGTTGCCAAGGCAGCAGGTGTTCGATTGAAAAGTGAAGATCCAGAATATCCTTGGTATGCAGCAAGTGAAGGTTTACCTCCAACTTTTAAAACATCGATTCAACAATCCCTCGAGTTCAAACGTCCAACAGAAATTGATTTTATCAATGGATCGGTTGTTGAATATGGTAAGAAATATGGAATTAAAACACCCGTCAATCAAACTTTAGTGGCTTGTGTAAAGGGAATTGAAAAATTTATTTTACAATATGAGCCTTCATTAAAAGAAGGAAAATAATATGGCAGCTTATTTAGAACATATGGCCTTTAAGGTTAATGATTTAGATTGGTGTATCCGATTCTTTCAAGAAGTGTTTGGCATGACTATTCGTTTAGAAATAGGTGAAAAGCCAAATCGAAAGGTATGGTTACATGCTGGTATTCAACTCAATGAAGATCCTTCTTTTATGAATAAGGAAGGACGATGTGATCATTTTTCTTTGATGACCAGTGATTATGAAAAGACTTTAGAAAAATGTAAGGAGTGGGGTTGTCAAAGCTTAGAAATGGGAGAAAATTGGTTAGAATTACCAAATGGTATGGTTCTTGAATTAAAAAGAGGCGATGCAAAAGCACTTCAAACCATATTAGAACAAAAGCCTTGGCTAGATTAGGAGAAAGTGATGAGAAAGTTAGTGATTGTGAATGGGCCAAATAATAATTTTTATGGCATTCGTAATAAAGGACAATATGGGAATCAACTGTATTGTGATTTGATTGATGAATTAAAGGAATATGGTGCTTCTTTAGGTTTTGAAGTAGAAGCCTATCAAAACAATGGAGAAGGAGCTTTGATTGATTATTTTCAAAGCTTATATTATGAGGCAGAAAAAATGGGAAAAAAGATTCCTATGGTCTTAAACCCTGGTGCTTATACGCATTATAGCTATGCCTTAATGGATGCCTTAGAATCCGTACATACTTTAGTTCCTGCCATTGAAGTTCATATGTCAAATATTCAAGGAAGAGATAATTTTCGACATACCTCCGTTACAGCTAGTGAATGTTTAGGACAAATTTCCGGCATGGGAAAAACAAGTTATAAAATGGCCATGTTTGCTTTTCAGCAAATGGAACAAGAAGGAAAATTATAATACTTAAATAAAGTCAATCGAAACAGATTGACTTTATTGTTTTACTTAAAAGAATGTACACTTTTCTTAATTTCTATGAATGCAAAACAAGCAACAACAAGTTCAGTAATCGGCATAACAAGCCATAAACAATTCGCATTGAAAAAGACAGGTAAGGTCAAAATTAAGCATCCACTGAGTAAAAAACCTCTGGCTACGGAAATTAGAAAGGCAACTTTTGCTTTTAAAATGGCTTGAAAATAATAGGTTGAGAAAATATTTACAGGCAACAAGATAAAAGAAAGGGCATAAGTTCTAATAATTGAAGGTGCTATTTGTAGAATCTTTGAAGTCGGTACCATAAAAATATAAATATAAAGATTTGGACAAATCATACTGAGTCCAGTCCAAAATAGAGCAAAAAAAGCAGCTGCATAAAGAGCATATCGAAGTACTTCTTGGATACGTTCACCTTTTTTTGCACCATAGTTACTCGAAATAATGGGTTGACTCGCTTGACCTACGCTATAGGCACAACACTGTACGAAGGTACTGACTTGAATAATTGGACCATAGATTGCTAAAGCATCCGATCCTAAGTATTTCATGATTTGGCGATTAAATAAGATGGTTAAAATGCCCATAGCGACATCAATAAAGAAGGTTGAAAAGCCGGTTGCGAGCATTTTTTTCAATTTTAAAAACATATTTTCTATTTTGACAAAATGTAAGGTGTTTTTTTCACTTTTAAAATGACTTAATAGAATGATGAATGTAATAACAGAACCAATAGCGGTTGCTAAACCGGCGCCATAGATTCCAAAATCACAAGTAAAGACAAAGAAGTAGTCTCCAAAGACATTAAAAATACCACCAGCTAAGACTGCAAAGGTAGCTAAGGACGGATTATTGTCATTTCTTAAAAAGGCTGCAAACATTTGATTAAACAAGAAGAGTGGAATCACAAATCGAATAGCTTGCATATAACGTTTGGCAAGTACAAGTAAAGATGAATTGGCACCGAAAAAACATAAAAGAGGATTTTCGAAGGTAAGAAGTAAGATCCAAGCCAATAAGGAAAAAAGGACCGTTGTGAAAAAAGCCAATGTGAAATATTGTTCTCCCTGTTTGAAATCTTGTGTATTGCTTCGATTCATGCTTAAAAGAACACTGCCACCAATTCCAGTCAATAATCCAAGGCTATAAAGGATATTCCAAATAGGTGCTACAACTGCAAGTGCAGCCGTTCCATTCGGCCCTTGGTATTGCCCAACCATAGCAACATCGACAATGGAATAGATGGAAGTGATCATAGCACTTCCAAAGGCTGCAATCAGATATTTTTTAAAGATTGTTTTAATGTTTCCGTTGATTAAGTTCATATTCTCCTCCTTAAAAAAGACCGGACAAGAAACAGAATGTTGAATCTGTCTCTTATCCGGCCTTTGTCTTTATAACAATCTGCCCTCCGAGCAAGTAAATGTTTTATAACAAAATTTCACTTTTATGTCAAGTTTCTCTGTTTTAGTGGATGAAAATTGACGGTTTAGTTCAAGCTAACTATAATAACATTTGCGAATCAAAAGAAAGGAGAAGAAAATGCTTCTTATTAATAAAACATTACTTAAGTTTTCAAAAGGTTTATGGTCTTGGATTTTAGCCATTGTTTTTGCGAATTTTTTGTCATTAACCGGATCGATTGCGATCGCAAAAGTGATTGCTAACTTTTTAGGACATATGTTTGATCCACAAAGTATTCTTTCTGAAGTGCAACAAGCAGTTCAATGGGTTTTTGTTATTGCTCTCTATACCTTTTTTATGCAATTGATTAAAGGTATGTTAGAGTACAAAACGGCTGCTTTGGCTCGAAGTACAATGCGTGAAAAAATCTTTTCAAAGATTATGGAACTCGATGTTGGTGGGATTGAAAAAATTGGACCTGTTTCTGCAATTACATCTTCTGTTGATGCAGTTGAGCAAATGCAAACCTATATTAGTAATTATTTACCAAGTTTGATTTTTAGTTTAATTGCTCCAATCTATTTGTTTTTTAATCTAAAGGATATTTCGCTTGAAATTGCACTAGTCTTACTTTGCGTTTCCTTTATTTTACTTCCTTTGCATAATGGATTTCGAAGTCGAATTGAAGAAATACGTAAAGTTTATTGGACGTCTTTAGATGATATGACGGCTTATTATATGGATAGTTTAAAAGGCTTAACAACACTTAAATTGTTTGATCGAGATCAAGAGCATTCAAAAGTTTTAGCGAAAAAAGCCAATGCTTTGAATATAAATATTAATCGTTTTATGAAAATTAACTTTACCTCTTTTTTAGTGACCGAATTGTTAATTTATCTTTCCATTATTTTTTCTTTAATATATTCTACTTTTCAAATAATGAATGGATCGATGTCAATTTCTCAAGCCTTGGTTGTATTGATGTTGGGATATAGCTTTTTTTCCAGTGAAAAACAATTAATGAATGCATCGCATGGTGCTTTGACTGCTATATCAGCAGCGGGCAAAGTTGAAGAAATCTTTCAAGTGGATACAAGTCGTCCTTATGATCCTACGATTGTTCGAAATGAAAAAGCTTGTGATGGGATTACAATGGATCATGTTTCTTTTCAATATCCAGGACGTAGTGGTGGATTAAAAGATCTTTCTTTAGAAATTCCTAAAAAATCAGTCGTTGCGATTGTTGGTTTATCTGGTTGTGGAAAATCAACAACAGCTTCTTTATTGATGCGCTTTATAGATCCAATAAAAGGGAAAATTTATTTAGAAGGAAAAGATTATTTTTCAATGAAACCAGAAGAAGTACGTCAACAGATTGCGATGGTTCCACAGGAAGTACATATTTTTTCGGGAACGATTAAAGAAAATTTATTGGTGGCAAATCCACATGCCAGTGATAGCCAGTTAAAAGAAGCTTTAGATGAAGCAGGTTTATCAAAATTTGTGGATTCACTTGAAAAAGGAATGGATTCATCAGTTGGAAATGCCGGTGCTTCTTTATCTGGAGGTCAGAAACAAAAAATAGGGATTGCTCGTGCACTTTTGTCACAGGCTGAATATCTAATTTTTGATGAAGCAACTTCAAGTGTAGATCCTGAAAGTGAAAAGGAAATTTGGCAAACCATTTCAAATATGGCGGGAAGTCGAACTCTAATCTTAATTAGCCATCGAATGTCTTCTATACAGAATGCCGATTGTATCTTTGTATTAAAAGAGGGCACTTTGCTTCAAGCAGGTCGTCATGAAGATTTAATCAAAGAAGATGGATTGTATAAAGAATTGGTCTTAAAACAAAAGGCTATGGAGGTAGACTATGCATAAATTTTCGTATTCTATGAAAGAAATGAATGCAAGGCTTTTAGCTTTGGCAAAACCAATTCGTAATTATATTGTGATTTCTGCCATATCCAGTGTACTCGGCGCCCTTTCGCATATGGGATTGATGGGCTTTGGTGCCTTATGGTTATTAAGTGCAGCTGGCTATTGTAAAGGGCTTTGGACTTATATTGTATGTACAATATTATGTGCTTTTTTGATTGCGATTTGTCGATATTTAGAAGGCGTTTATTCGCATCAAGGTGCTTATGGAATCTTAGCGAAGATTCGGGTTCATTTATTTGATTCGATTGATTGTATTTCACCAGCATTCTTAATTTCTAAAGAAACAGGGGATTTGATGAATATTGCGGTATCGGATATTGAAACTTTAGAATATTTCTTTGCGCATACCATTGGTCCAATGATTACGGTAATTCTTTTGCCTGTCACAACCATTGTGATTGCATGGCAAGTGAATCCTTTATTTGCATATACTTTAATTCCAATTTATATCGTTATCAGTATTCTTCTTCCATTGTTTGCCTTAAAAGCAGGAAGACAGGTTGGAATGCGTTATCGTAAAGAATTGGGTACTTTAAAATCAAAGATTTTAGAAAGTGTCTATAGTATTTGTGATCTTCAAATTTTTGGAGCAAGCAAAGAAAGATTAAAAGAGGTTATGAATTCAAATCATCGCCTCAATCAAGCTTCATTTGCCCTGACTTTACATCGACAAACAATTGCTTCCTTTCCGGATTTCTTTGTCTATCTTGCAAGAATCTTGATTTTAACTTGTGCTGGTTTTTTAGCAAAACAAGGATCGAATAATCCAGTCGGTACGATTGCCTTGTCTTTTGCAGCAACAGCTTCTTTATCTTCTTCTTTTAATTTAACCTTTGTGGTAACCAGTTTATTAGAAACTTATGCAGCGGCTGAAAGATTCTTTAAAATTGAAGATACATTGCCAGAAACCAGTGATTGTGAAAATCCCATTTCTTGTGGTGAAATAGAGACTATTGAATTTAGAGATGTTTGTTTCACTTATCCAAATACGACAAGAAAAGTGCTTGATCACTTTAATTATGTCATTCATAAAGGAGATCAAATTGGAATTGTTGGAGAATCGGGTATAGGAAAATCAACCATTCTTCGCTTATTGTTGCGATTTTATAAACCAAGTGAAGGAAACATTTATATTAATCAAATTCCAATTGATCAAATTTCCTTTAAAGAACTTCATCAACGTTTTGCCTTTTTAGAACAAGAAACTTATTTGTTTGATACGACCATTGAAAAGAATATTGCGATTTCAAAACCGGAAGCATCATTCGATGAAATTAAAGAAGCAGCGCAAAGAGCCGGCATAGCAGATTTTATTGAAACGCTTCCGGATGGCTACCAAACCGAAATGGGACAAATGAGTTCACGCTTATCGGGTGGAGAAAGACAACGTATTGGCATTGCACGAATCTTTTTAAGAGGAGCTGATGTTTGTTTGATGGATGAACCATCCAGTGCTTTAGACGCATTACATGAAAAAGAATTGTTGTATACCTTAGAAAAGGAATATGCCAATAAAACTTTTATTCTTATTTCACATCGAATGAGTACATTAAATGGTTGTAATCGTATTTTACATTCAGAAAAATTATTTAAAAAACAGATTGATCACTAGGACAATCTGTTTTTTTCTTACTTTAAAAAGGGAAGATCAGGTAAATGGTTTTCTTCGATAATTGTTTTTAACATTATCGCAAAGCCTTTTGGATCACGTATTTGATATTGCATATGATTATAATCAAGAAAAATAGGAAAAATGCTAAAAGGATAGCTTTTCATAACGACATTGCGATATTTGAAATGGTCTTCAATACTTCCGAATTCAAAATAAATTCGACTTTGCATTTCTTTTGATAGAACAGGAAAGGCTTTATCTTCTAAGCTATCGGATAATTGTTTTTTCAGATTAGGATAGCTTAGATTTTTTCCGGCTTCAATAAAGTAAGGCTGAATGGAAGAATCGTGGCACCAAAGAATCTTTTTTAAGCTTTTGCCTTTCGTCCAATAGATGCTTTTGATGGCTAGATAGAGAAAAGGCACCATGAATTTCCGAGTTGTTTTTCCAATCTGTGCAAATTGACCACCATCGATAAATACATGTTGAATTTCTCGTTTGCTCTTAGATAAAAAGGCCATTGCTAAATCAGCTCCGATTGAAGAGGCAACAAGTAAATCAATCGATTTAATTTGTAGCTGATCTAAAAAGCTTTCAAGCTGTTTAATTTCCTCGAATTTGCTCAGATAATCTTGTCCTTTACAATAAACTGTTGATGTTGGCAAAATACAGAAATAATTCTCTGTTAAATATTTTGCGATTCGTTCACTGCTTTTTCCTGTAACACCCATCGCATGAAAAAAAAGAATGACTGGATTTTTGGGATTGCCCATTGTTTCAAAGTTCATTGGCTTCCTCCATAAGAATAGTTAGACCATTCTAACTATAGTTATTGTGAATCAGATACTGTTAAAAATCAAGTGGATTTCTAAGAGAAAAGCGTATTATACAATCTTCTACAAATGTGGAAAATTAAGACTTTTTGACTATTTTGTATGTTTAAAATCTCCAAAATTGAGATTAAAATATAAAAATATTAAAAGGGAGGTAAAGTATGGCAGTTTTAGAAAATGCGAAACATAAAGCAGAAAGGGCAGCTGTGTCCGCATTAGCGGATCGCTTATTGAAGAAACTGAATCATGCGGATAATTATGAGGAAAGAACGGATATTTATTTACAAATTGTTGATTTAGCTGAAAAGTTTTTTCCTGAAGGAAAGGATAAAATTGAAAAGGTCCGCAATTATGTATCGGATCCGAACCATCGTTGGATGAAAATGATTAATCACATTATTGATGATGCCGATCCACACTATGCGAAGATGATGTTACTCAATCTTGGATATGAATCCTTTTTTAGAGGAACAAAAACAATTCGTGAGAATCGTGAAAAATATAATTGTAATATCCCATGGTTGATTCTTTTTGATCCGACAATGGCTTGTAATATGCATTGTGTTGGTTGTTGGTCTGGAACCTATGGACGAAAGTCTTCTTTGACATTTGAAGATATGGATAAAATTGTTACCCAAGGAAAAGAATTAGGGGCTCACTTATATATGATGACAGGTGGAGAACCAATGGTAAAGAAAAAAGAAATCTTAAAACTTTGTGAAAAACACAATGATTGTTTCTTTGTTGCTTATTCCAATTCTACTTTAATTGATGAAGAACTTTGTCAAAAAATCCAAGAATTAGGGAATTTATCCTTCATGTTGTCGATTGAAGGAACACCCGATACCAATGATATGCGTCGAGGAAAAGGACATTATGATGCCGTTATGAAGGCAATGGATTTATTAAGGAAATATGGCATTGTCTTTGGAACATCAATTTGTTATACAAAGGAGAATGTTGAAGCTGTTACAAGTGATGATTTCTTCCACTTATTATGTGAAAAAGGTGCGCATTATGGCTTCTATTTCCATTTGATGCCAATTGGAAATAATGCAGTACCAGAATTGATGCCAACTTTAGAACAAAGAAAATATATGATTCAAAGAATTCGTGAAATTCGAACCGAAGAAAGTGATATTGAATTCTTCCCAATGGATTTCCAAAATGATGGTGAATTTGTCGGTGGATGCATTGCCGGAGGAAGAAATTATTTCCATATCAATTCCAATGGGGATGCAGAACCTTGTGTATTTATTCATTTCTCTAATTGTAATATCAAGGATCATTCTATTCTTGAAATGTTACAATCACCTTTATTTATGGCTTATCATGAAGGACAACCATTCAATCGAAATCATTTGAAACCTTGTCCAATGTTAGAGAATCCAGATTTATTGGTAGAAATGGTTCATAAAACCGGAGCCCATCAAACCAATGAAGAATCACCAGAAGAAGTTGAACATCTCTGTTCAAAAACGCAAGCCTATGCCAAAGCTTGGTCACCAGTGGCTGATGAGATTTGGAAGAATCAAACACACAAAAAACCATCTTATGAAAACTATACAAAGGAAAAAAGAGAGAATCCAAATTTGGCAGCCTTTGAACATAAAGATGGAACAAATCATATGGATTTAGATATTGATGCTAAAGAACAATCCAATATATAAGAAAAGAAAATCATTGAAGGACATTAGACCTTCTCTGATTTTCTTTTTATTTTAAAGGTATTTTTATGATAAGAAATAAGACCTTCTTTTTGCATACGACTTAATTCCTTTGAAAGAGCGGTTCGATCAACATTTAAATAATCCGCCATTTCCATGCGATTAAAAGGAATTTTGAACAGATAAGCATTCTTTTGTTTCGACATACTCGATAAATAGGTGATGACTCTTTCTCGAATGGTTTTGGCGCTGGTGCAAAAAATACGTTGAGAAAGAAGAAGATTTTTTTGTGCGGAAATTTGCAACAAGTTTTCTTTGATTTTTAAGGTCCATGATTTATTGGCGAAATGCGCTTGATTTAAAATGCTTAAGTTAAGAAATAAAATACGGCTATCGCTATGTGCAATCGCATCGACTCTTAAGGGAATATGACAAAGGGCATAAGTTTCTGCAAAGACATGACCACATTCAATGGAAGCAAGAACACTTCGATTATCCCATAAATCAAAATTCTCAATGCGTATACAACCTTCTAAGACAAGGGCCACTTCATTGGTATATTGACCGGTCGATAGAATCGTTTCCCCTTTTTGAAAGGTTTTGGTATAAATACAAGCTTGTTTTTTCATTTCTTCGATTTCTTCTTCCTTAAGATTTCGAAATAGAATAGTAGAATTTAAAGACATAATTGATACTTTCGTGGTTATAACCACGTTCCTTTTTCTGTATTCTATTATACTGAACTTGTAAGTACAAGAATATTGCATTGGAGGATATCAAATGATTCGAAAAATTATACAAATTGATGAAGCAAAATGTAATGGCTGTGGCCTATGTGCACAAGCTTGTCATGAAGAAGCAATAGAAATGGTGAATGGAAAAGCGAAATTAATGCGTGATGATTATTGCGATGGAATGGGTGATTGTTTACCCGAGTGTCCAACGGGTGCCATATCTTTTGTTGAAAGAGAAGCATTGCCTTATGATGAAAAAGCGGTATTCGAAAATAAACAAAAAAATAAAAATTTTCAGGCAGCTTGTCCAGGGCATGCAATGCATCAATTGATTCGTGAAAATCAAGAAATAGAACCGAACTTTACGATTCAATCCCAACTTTCTTCTTGGCCCGTACAAATCAAGTTGGTTCCCATCAATGCCTCTTATTTTGATGGAGCAAAATTATTGATTGCAGCGGATTGTACCGCTTATGCCTATGCCAATTTTCACCAAGAATTCATGCGTGGGAAAGTCACTTTAATTGGTTGTCCGAAATTAGATGAAGTGGATTATAGCAAAAAATTATATGAAATCATTCGCCAAAATGATATTGAAAGTGTAACCATTGTTCGTATGGAAGTGCCTTGTTGCGGTGGTCTACAACAAGCAACCGTGAAAGCTTTAAAAGAGAGTGGAAAATTCATTCCTTGGCAAGTAATTACACTATCCATTGATGGAAAGATTTTAAATGATTAAAAATAGTAAAAGAGCTATATGAATCAATGCGTATCATTGTTCAATATAGCTCTTTCTTTCCTATTTACTGCTCACTGTAAGACCTAGATCATTACTTTTTGCACTCACATTGCCATTTTCATAATCCAATGTGATTTTATGTTTTTTTCCATCTTGATCTTTTACGACAAATTTGTATTTACCATCTTTATTTAATGTGACGGTAAATGAATCTTCATTTGTGCTTCCATTTACAGTTCCATCCGGTACTTTTACCAACTCGAAGGAAGTGACTCCATCGGCTTTGATTGTATAAGTTTTCTGCTTTGAACATCCGACAAAAAATAAACCCATGGTAAAAATTAAAGTTAAACTAAAGAATAATTTCAAGATTTTTGTTTTCATATGCTTTCTCCTTTACATATTGTATTGTTTTTCTTACTTATTATATATCACGATTATATAATTAAAGCAATAAAAAATTATCGAAAAACAATAAAAAGATATTGTGATAGATAAAATATATACAAAGTGAAAATAATTTGATGGAAGAACTAGTAGGCAAGAGTAAAAAAAATTGATTATAATGGGATGGTGTTTGAAAAAAGGAAGGGAGTATTATGATTCAATTTTTTAAAAACAATATAGAAGCAAACAAGAAGGTGCGTGTTGTTGAAATCTTTTTATTATGTTTGCTTTGTGTGAGTGCTTGTCTATCTATTTTTGTTGGTATGAGCAAGCTTCATTCTGAAGTTGGACAAGTTCATTATTTAAATTCAATCAAAATGACACGTGATTTTGATCAAGAGGATTACGATTCAGATAGTACGATTTGTGATGTGACGTATCAAAACGGAAGTCAAAAAATGGTTATTTCTTATTCTTATGCAGATTATCAAAAATTAAAAGATAAGGAAATTACTGCTTATACTTATGAAAGTGAAAATGGAACGAAGCTCTATTTTGATCAAAAGGATGTAAGTCAAGCGAAGATCAAAGAAACTTATAAAGAAGTAATGGCCGAAAAAACAATGCCTTTATTTAACTTTGGGAATGCCGCTTTTATTCTTATCTTATCTTTATTAATTATGATGTTATTTTCAAAGCAATTTACAACCTATGAGAAATCTTGGTTTATGACCATTATGGTTTTAGCAACCATCTTTTCGGTTTTATTTCCAGAAGAAAGTGCCAATGGGGTCAATGGAATTATTATTATGTTGCTCTATCTTTTAGATACTTTCTTAAATATTTTATGTGAGCTTTTGATTTCAAAACAGTCTCGCTATAATTTCTTGGTTTCAGTGGGAGTTGAAATTGTTGAAATTGCGATTTGTGTCGTATTAATGTATCGTTTTGCAACAATGGCAACGACCCTATTCTTTTGGTTGCCAATCGATATTATTAGTTATATCAACTGGTCAAAACATAAGGATGATGACGAAGAAGAGCTTACCATGGTTCGACGTTTAAAAGGGTATCAAGAAGTTCTTGTGATTTTAGGTATTATTGTTTGGACGATTGTTGTGGGGTATTTGTTGAGTGGATTGGATATCGCAACTGATTTCTACAACAATAAATCACTTGAAACAGTGATTACTTATATTGATGCTTGTGCGTCAGCCGTTGGTGTGGCCAATGGTTTGTTTATCTTTTTCCGTTTACGTGAACAATGGATTGCTTGGTATATTTGTGCTTTCTTAGAAGCTGTAATCAATATTATGTCTGGTCAATTTGTTCTTTTGATTTTAAAATTAGGTTATTTTACCAATACAACCTATGGCTATATCAAATGGAGCAAATATATTAAAACCCATCAAGAAAAGACGAAGTCAATCTTTTAATAGTCCTTGAGAGAAGGGTATAAAACTGATACAATAAATCAAGAATTATGAATAGAAATAGGAGTGATACATATGGCAATTGCAGCAGGTGATTTTAAAACAGGATTAACTTTAATTGTAGATGGTGACCCATGGGTTGTTTTAGATTTTCAACATGTAAAACCAGGAAAAGGGGCAGCCATTCTTAAAACAAAAATGAGAAACCTAAAAACAGGTTCAACACAAGAAAGAAACTTTAATGCGAATACAAAATTTGAGCAAGCAAATATTCAAAAGAAAACTTGCCAATATTCTTATTCTGCAGATGCAACTTATTATTTTATGGACTTAGAAACTTATGATACATATGAGTTGTCAGAGGAACAAATTGGTTTCAATAAATACTTTATTGTCGAAGGTGAAGAAGCAAACTTAATGTTTTTTGATGGAATGTTACTTGCGGTTTCTGTACCAGAAAAGGTTGAATTGACCGTTGCACAAACAGATCCTGCAATCAAAGGTGCTCCATCAAATCAAACAAAGGATGCGCTAACGGATACAGGTCTTGCTTTACGTGTTCCTCAATTTATTGAACAAGGCGAAAAAATCATTGTCTTCACGGCGGATGGAAAATACGATGGAAGAGCTTAATAAGCTCTTTTTTTAAGCTTATGAATCAGATTGTATTAATTACAGGTGCAGCGAAAGGTATTGGTAAGGCCATCGCAATTGAACTCGCAAAGAATCACTATGATATTGTGATTAATTATCGAAGCTCAAAAGAGGAAGCCCAAGAATTAAAAGCGAACATCCTATCAACTTATAATGTACGATGTATGATTGTTCAAGCTGATGTTTCAAAAGAGGAAGAGGTTGAACAAATGTTTTCGAAAGTTGAAAAAGAATGGGATAGTGTTGATGTTTTAATTAATAATGCAGCGATTGATTTATCGAACCTTTTTCACTTAAAAACAGCCGATGAATTTCGTCAAACGATGAATGTGAATGTCGTTGGTGCATTTAATTGTGCCAAACGATCTGCAAGCAATATGTTAAAAAAGGAATATGGCCGAATTATTAACATTGCTTCGACCAATGGTATCAATACCTATTATCCAATGTGTATTGATTATGATGCATCAAAGGCAGCTTTAATTTCAATGACGCATAATCTTGCGTTTGAATATGGACCCTATATTCATGTAAACGCAATTGCGCCAGGCTTTATTGGAACTGAAAGTGAATTAGATGGTTATGACGAAGAATTTTTAAAATCCGAAGAAGAAAAAATTCTGTTGAAGCGTTATGGAAAACCAGAAGAAGTTGCTTATCTTGTTAAATTTTTGATTAGTAAAGAAGCAGATTATATCAATAATACGATTCTTCGCATTGATGGTGGACAAGTCGGAAGCGTATAAAAAGAAGTGCAAAAGATGCACTTCTATTTTTTTAGGTTAGACAAGGCCAATAAAATGGATAATTTTCCATATTCGAAAGTGAGTCCACCTTGAATATAAAGTGTATAAGGTTCAACCACTGGGGCATCGGCACTTAATTCAATGGTGCTTCCTTGTGTAAAAGAACCGGCTGCCATAACTTCATCAAATGGATAACCAGGCATAGGTGCAGCCATGACTTGTACATAGGAATCAATAGGTGAACAAGATTGAATACCTTGTGTAAAGTGTACAAGATTTTCTTTTGAGCCAAGTTCTAAAGTTTGAATGATATCGGTTCGATGTTCATTGTATTTTGGGGATACGTTTTTAAATCCGAGTTTTTCTAACATATAAGCTGAGAAAATAGCGGTTTTTAAAGCACTTTTTACAGCATTTGGAGCCATAAATAAACCTTTAAAGAAAGCATTATTCAAGTTGAAGTTTGCGCCCAGTTCTTTTCCAATTCCTGGTGCTGTTAAACGTTCTGCAACATTGAAAATAAGATCCTTACGACCTGCAACATAACCACCTGTAGGTGCAATGCCACCACCTAAATTTTTCATTAAGGAACCAACGACAAGGTCTGCTCCTAAATGTCCAGGTTCTTCTCTTTCAACCAATTCACCATAACAATTATCTACCATAATAATGACATCTTCATTGACTTCGCGAATTTTTTGGATGATGCGTTTGATTTTTGCACAAGACAAGGATAGACGATTGCTATAACCACGGGAACGTTGAATTTCAACCAATTTTACATCTTTTTTGGATAGACGTGAAACAATGCTTGCGTCATCAAAATCGTTTTCAATCAAATCGATTTGCTCATAAAGTACGCCATTGCTTTTTAGGGATTGACTTGAATTTCCACTGATGCCAATCATAGCTTGCAAAGAATCATAAGGGGCTCCACTGATTGAGATGAGTGTATCGCCATGTTTTAATAAAGCGGATAAAGCTAAATATAAGGCATTAGTTCCACTCATAATTTGCGGACGAACCAAAGCATCTTCACAACCTAAAATAGTCGCAAAGATTCTTTCTAACTTATCACGACCTTCATCATAATTTCCATATCCGTTAATATCTGTAAAATCGGAATAAGAAACTTGATTTTCGATAAAAGCAGATAAAATACGATTGCTGTTATAAAGACAAATTTCATCGATTTCATTAAAGATTTCTTTCAAATCGATTTCAGATTGTTTTGCTTGTTCCATTAATTCTGGATTTATTTGATTAAGTACCATAAAATCTCCTTTAAACCGTATCCATTATATCCTATGTGATATCACTTCGTTAAATTAGATTTGATATTTTTAAAAAGAGAAGCTGTTTACAAGTCATTGATTTTCATTTGTATAGCTTTTAAAATAAAGAAGGAAATATAGGTGAAAATAATGATCGAAAGAATTACAAGCATTAATCAAGTTTTAAATGAATTTATTTGGGGCGTACCGGCAATGGTTTGCATCATTGGGGTAGGCCTTTTATTGACTTTTCGAACAAGATTTCTACAAGTTCGAAAGTTTAAATTTGCTTTGCAAAGTACCTTGGGGAAAGCATTTCAAAAATTAGAAGTAAAAGAAGGCACAATGTCTCCTTTTCAAGCCGTTTGTACAGCTTTAGCTGGTACGGTTGGAACAGGTAATATTGCTGGTGTTGCTGGTGCGGTTGCAATTGGCGGACCGGGTGCAATTTTTTGGATGTGGTGTTCCGCTTTTTTAGGGATGTGTACCAAATTTGCAGAGGTTACTTTAGCAATTCGTTATCGTGAATTAAATGAAAATGGGGAATATGTTGGTGGACCGATGTATTATATTAAAAATGGTTTATCAAAAAAATGGATGCCCTTGGCTTATGCTTATGCTATTTTTGGGATTTTAACTGTATTTGGAACGGGAAACGCAACTCAAGTGAATACTATTGTAGCTTCAATTGAATCCGCTTTAGTTAATTATCATCTCATTTCATCCAATCAATTTTCACAAGTGAATTTGATTTTAGGAATTGTGATTGCTTTACTTGTTGCCTTGGTTTTATTGGGTGGCATTCAACGAATTGGAAAAGTTTCTGAATATTTGGTACCTTTCATGGCCTTGCTTTATATAGTTTTTGGTCTTGGCGTTGTTTGTTTGCATTTGGATCGAGTACCGGCTGTATTCTCTTCAATTTTTATTGGGGCTTTTAATCCAAGTGCGGTAACGGGTGGTGTTGTAGGTTCAGCCATGATTGCAATGCGAAAGGGTGTATCCCGTGGGATTTTTTCAAATGAAGCTGGTTTAGGTACAGGAAGTATTGCACATGCTTGTGCTGATATTGATCAGCCATGTAAACAAGGGCTATTTGGTATTTTTGAGGTGTTTGTGGATACCATTGTGATTTGTACATTAACGGCTTTGGTTATTTTATGTGGAAATGAGACATTAACTTATGGAGTAGCAGCAGGTGCTGAATTGACCATTGCTGGCTTTGTTTCGACCTATGGTAATTGGGTTTCTATTTTTACTGCTGTAGCCTTATGTTGTTTTGCTTTTTCAACTGTTTTGGGATGGGGTTTATATGGCTCTCGTTGTGTTGAATTTGTATTTGGTTCAAGATGGGTTCGTTTTTTCTTAGTTATTTATTCCTTTGTAGCAATTATAGGTGCTACAATGAATTTAGGATTGATGTGGGATATTGCAGAAACCTTTAATGGCTTTATGATTATTCCAAACTTAATTGCTTTGTTCTTATTGTCAAATCAAGTGATTCACTTAGTTAATGATTATTTTGACAAATAAATTGGGCTTAAAGAGGGTATATGGAAATAAAAACATGTTATGAAAAAATGGGGGCGAATTATGAAAATGCTTTTATACGGCTACAAAATGAAGCCTTAATTGTAAAAGCTGCTCGAATATTTAGAAGAGATCAAAATTATTTACTTTTAAAAGAGGCTTTAGAGAAAAAAGATGTTGAACAAGCTTTCTTTGCTTGTCATACTTTAAAAGGAATGTGTTTAAATTTAGGCTTTACACAATTAACAGAAGGAGGCCTTTTAGAATTAAATGAACTTCTTCGTTCAAAAACTTTAGAAGGTACGGAAAAGCTCATGGATCAACTAGATCCTATTTATCAAAGGACGATGGATTCTTTAAAGGAATTGGAAGATTAATAGAAAGTATAATTTGGGAAGATGATGAAACAAGAGAAGTATCAATATTCAAAAGAAGAATTCGATTCTTTTTTAGCAGAACTAAAAGAATTATTTTTTATTGTTCGAGTGATCGAAGAAAATCAAATGAAAGATAACGAAACCTTTGTAAACATCAAGGATGAAAAGTTTCTGGATTATCGTCTTTTAGAAAATACATTTACTAAGAAAGAAGATTCTTGTCATATTGAATTTATAAAAGATGAACTTTATTTATTTTTTATAAGATATTTGGAAGTTGAGAAAAAACCAATTATCTTAGAAATCATTACAAGAGTAAATGTGGAAAAAGATTTGGAATCACAAATTGCTTTTGAAAATAAACGAATATTTCGTGATGAAGCAACAGGAATATATAATAAACGTTTTTATGACGAAGTTGAAACATTTAATCGTAGACTCGCTGGTATCGCATTGATTGAACTCAATGCTTCCGATCAAAACGAAAAAATAAAAGATCGTGCTATGCATGGGGTCGTCAAAGTTTTGATGAATAATTTACGAGGAAATGATCGTGTGATTCGTTATTCGGATCAACAATTCTTAATTGTTTTAGAAGGAATTAATGAAGCTAATTTTGAATTGAAATTGGAACAAATTCGTAAACAAATCAATTTGACGGTCATTCCAGGGTATGGCTATGTTCAATTGTCATCTTATGTATGCGCTTTGGTTTCAAATCATCGAAGCAGAAAGAATTGTCTTTTAAAGCTTGAACGGTTGATGGATTCGATCAAGATTCAAAAAAAGTTTGTGTCTTATGAATGGAAGCGTGACAGCAATTTACCAGTATCCACAAAACAAATCCAGAAAAAGCCTTTGGTTTTAATTGTGGATGATAATGAAATAAATAGTATGATTTTAGAAGCTTTTTTAGAAAAAGATTACCAAATTTGTTTGGCTAAAAATGGAGAAGAAGCTTTACATTTAATTGAACGATACCATAAAGAACTTTCATTGGTTCTCTTAGATATCAAAATGCCTGAAATGGATGGAATGGAAGTATTAAAAGCAATGGATCAATATCATTGGTTAGAAGAAGTTCCAGTAATTATGATCAGTGCGGAAGGAAATGAACAAATTATTGAACGTTGTTTTGATTTAGGCGCATCCGATTATATTCAAAAACCATTTTCAAATGGCATTGTTTTAAAGCGTGTCAATAATATTATGGTTTTGTACCAGAAACAAAAAATGCTCCAAGAAGAAGTTCGCAAAAAGATCGAAGAAAAAAATCGCAACTCTTATATTTTGACGAGTATTTTATCGCATATTGTTGAATATCGAAATGGTGAAAGTGGTCCCCATGTGATGCATGTAGAACACATTACCGAAATTCTCTTAAATCATCTGAGTGACATAACGGATTTATATCCATTAAGTGAAGAAGCTATTAAACAAATTAGTAGTGCAAGTGCCTTACACGATATTGGAAAGATGGGAATTGATGAAGCAATTTTAAATAAACCAGGAAAATTAACGGACGAAGAATTTGAAATAATGAAAAAACATACGGTTTTTGGTTCAGATATGGTCAAAGGATTGGACGCATTTCAAGATGAACCATTGGCTCGTTATTTGCATGATATTTGTCGATGGCATCATGAAAAATGGGATGGAAGAGGATATCCGGATGGATTAAAAGGCGATGAAATTCCTATTTGTGCACAGGTTGTATCTGTAGCGGATGTCTATGATGCCTTGGTTAGCGATCGTGTATATAAGAAAGCATATTCGCATCAAAAAGCAATTGAAATGATCCTCAATGGAGAATGTGGTCAATTCAATCCGATTTTAATGACTTGTCTAAAAGATTGTCATAAATATATTATCCAAGCTTATGCGGGGGGGGAACAGAAAGAAAGTAGATGGTGATTCATGAAATTAGAACTTTATTATTTTGAGGCCTGTCCTTATTGTCAAAAGGTACTACGCTTTATTAAAGATAATAAGATTGAAAATATAATATATAGAGATATTCATGCAGATCAAAGCGCATATCAAAAATTAATTGAAATGGGTGGTATGGATCAAGTCCCTTGTTTAATGATTGATCAAAAAGCAATGTATGAAAGCTTGGATATCATTCAATGGTTAAATGCGCATGTTGTTAAGGAATGAGAAATCATTCCTTTTTTTATAGTTTTTTTTTAGAAGTAAATTAGACCTTCTTTATAACAAGACGTTTTTTGTTGACAGAAAAGTAGATCCTTTTTATACTCGATAATAACTTATTAATTTGATAGGAAATATAGTATAAAGGGAGGATGTACTATGACAAAGAATCGTTTTGGGATTGTTTTAATTTCCTTGATTCTGATTTTAATGATCATTGCTGGGCAAATTACAACGATTCAAGTAAATCAAGAAGCACAAAATGCGAAGGTAACCTATACCATTGGTTATTTACCAATTACGCATGCTTTACCTATTTTTGAAGAAAAAGAATTATTAGAAAAAGAAAATTCGAACATACAGATTAAACTACAAAAATTTAGTTCATGGTCGGATTTAACGGATGCTTTACATGCAGGAAAGATTGATGGAGCCTCAGAATTAATTGAACTTGCAATGAGTGCTAAAGCAAAAGGAATTGATTTAAAAGCGGTTGCCTTAGGCCATAAGGATGGAAACGTAATTGTAGTTAATGATTCGATTCAATCTGCTTCAGATCTTGTCGGAAAAACGATTGCGATTCCATCGACGCAATCATCACATTATATTTTATTGATTGAGGAATTAGAAAAAGCAGGTTTAAGTTTGAGTGATATTCAAGTTACGCAATTAGCACCTTCGGAAATGCCATCTTCCTTAGCAAGTGGAGCAATCGATGGATATTGTGTAGCTGAGCCTTTTGGAGCACAAGCCGTAACCCAAAATTATGGGCATGTTCTAGCACGGTCGGATGATTTATGGGAAGATTCAGTTTGTTGCGGTCTAATTTTCCGTAATGAAGTTATTCAAAAAGATAAAACATCTTTTAATACCTTTTTGAAAGCCTATAAACGAGCAGGAAATCGTTTGAATACAAAAGAAGCAACAAGAATTGCAAAGAAGTATTTAGGGCAAGAAGCGAAAACCTTAAAAACATCCTTAAAATGGATTAGCTATGATGATTTAGAAATCACAAAAGAAGCGTATCAAGAATTATATGAAAAGGTGAATGCCAATCAAATGATTGAAAATGCACCAACGTATCAAGATTTTGTATATACGACGAAAGGAGCTTAGACGATGCAACAAATTAAAAAAGGATGCCTTAGTATCATTGGACTTCTAGTACTCTGGCAATTGATTTTTTCCATTGGAAATATCAACTCTGCTTTATTTCCCTCTGTATTTCAAGTAATCGAAGCCTTTGTGGAACTACTTCGTTCCGGTTTGAAAGGAAGTACTTCAAACTTACCTCTATTATCACATATCAGTGTGAGTTTGATTCGTTTTATCATTGGCTATGGTATTGCTTCTTTTCTTGGAATTCTTTTGGGTTTATTTTTAGGAAGTTTTCCAAATATCTTTGCCTATGTGAATCCGATTGTCCAATTGATTCGGCCCATTGCGCCAGTTGCATGGATGCCTTTCATTGTTTTATGGTTTGGGATTGGAAGTATTCCGGCGATTGTCATTATCTTTATTGCTGGGTTCTTTCCTGTCTTATTATCAACGGTGTCTGCAATTCAAAATTTAGATCCTATTTATGAAAAGATTGCTCAAACTTTTGGTTTCAATAAAATTCGCTTTATGTTTCAAATTGCCTTACCAGCATCCAGTGCTCAAATTATCAACAGTTTACGACTTGCTTTAGGTACTTCATGGATTTTCTTGGTATCCGGTGAAATGGTTGGTTCGCAATCTGGACTTGGTTTTTTAGTGATGGATAGTAAAAACTGTATAAGACCGGATGCTTTACTCGCTGTTATTTTAGTCATTGGGGTAATTGGTTTATTATTGGATACCTTAATTCGTTTGGTAGAAGGAGAAATTTTATGCAAATCGAAGTAGATCAACTTTCTGTATGCTATGGACAACAAGAAGCCTTACAAGATATATCTTTAGGCATTGAAAAAGGTGAATTTGTTTGTTTATTAGGACCATCCGGTTGTGGGAAATCCACTTTATTGAATGCGATGGCTGGTTTTATACAACCTGCAAAAGGACAAATACGTATTGATGGAAAAGAAGTGAAAAAACCTTCCAATCAATATGTCACAATCTTTCAAAATTATGGTTTGCTTCCTTGGCGAAATGTGGAAAAAAATGTTGCCTTAGGTTTAGAGACAACGCATAAAGATAAAAATAAAATCAAGGAAATCTGCCAAGAATATATTGATTTGGTTGGTCTAAGTGGATTTGAAAAGAAAAAACCAGCCCAACTATCTGGAGGTATGCAACAACGTGTATCGATTGCTAGAGCACTTGCAGTAGATCCTGAAATTTTATTTATGGATGAACCTTTTGGTGCTTTAGATGCCATTACAAGAATGAAACTACAAGATGATATTTTAGAAATTTGTCATCGAACCAAAAAGACGATTGTCTTTGTAACTCATGATATTGAAGAAGCTATCTTCTTATCCAATCGTGTCGTTATTATGGATGCCAATCCAGGAACGATTAAAGCCATTATCCAAATATCCTTAGGTAAAAATAGAGATCGAACCAGTGAGGATTTCTTGAGAATACGGGACAAGATTTTTGAAATCTTCCATATGAAAAAAGAAAATCAAATAGAATATTACATTTAGGAGAACAAAATGAGTGAACATACACATGATAATCCATTAGAAATCGAACCCCATACGCATCGTGCGATTATTGGGTTTGACAAAAATGGAATTCCAAAAGTTTTACAAGCAGTGAGTGGACACAGTCATACCCATGTGGATGAAGATGGGAATACCTATACACATACGCATGAAGGTGATTTTTGCCAAGATTATATGCAAGCCGTAGCCGCTTATCGGAAAACCTTTCCTTCCAAACAAGATGTATTAGATCAAACCCCAGATCCAGCTGTACGAGAAATGTTATTAAGAGCTGAACAAATTGGAATTGATACGGCATTTGATCGTTTTGATGCGCAAAAACCCCAATGTAGCTTTGGCCTCAGTGGAACCTGTTGTAAGATTTGTAACATGGGTCCCTGTAAAATTACGGCAAAATCGCCAAAAGGCGTTTGTGGAGCAGATGCCGATTTAATTGCTGCCCGAAATTTATTGCGTTCAGCTGCTGCAGGGGCAGCACAACATGGTATGCACGCCAGAGAAGTCATTTTAATGTTAAAATGGGCTGCGCAAGGGAAATTAGATTTACCCATTATTGGCGAATATAAGGTACGTCAAATGGCTGAGGCCTATGGGATTCCAACCAAGCATCGTCAATTAAAGAACATTACAATTGATTTATGCGATGTTCTTTTAGAAGATCTATCCAGAACCGAACCGGATGATTATCAAACCATTAAAGCTTGTGCGCCAGCTGAACGACAGAAAGTCTGGGAAGATTTAGATATTTTACCCATCAGTGCCTATCATGAAGTGTTTGAAGCGTATCATAAAAGTGGCTGTGCAACTGATGGTGATTGGAAAAGTGTGATGCAACAATTTTTACGATGCGGTTTAGCTTTTACTTTTAGTGGAGTTGTATCGACTTCTATTGCAACGGATTCGTTGTTAGGTGTTGGTGATCGCGTAACATCGAAAGTAAATATTGGTGCTTTAAAAAAGGGTTATGTCAATATTGCGGTTCATGGTCATTTACCCGTTTTAGTAAAAGAAATTGTAAAAACAGGTCAAAGCGAAAAGTTTATTCAACAAGCCAAAGCAGTTGGTGCCAAAGGAATTCAATTCTATGGAATCTGTTGTTCTGGATTATCGGCTATGTATCGCTATGAAGGAGTCATTCCTTTATCCAATGCGGTTACAGCCGAATTAGTCATTGGAACAGGTGCTTTAGATTTATGGGTAGCCGATGTACAAGAAGTCTATCCATCGATTATGGATGTTGCACGTTGTTATAAAACAACGGTTGTGACAACCAGTGATTCCGCACGATTGCCAGGAGCTGAACACATCGGTTTTGATCATCATCATTCCAATGTGAAAGATATTCATTTGATTGCGGAAAAAATCGTATCAAGAGCCATTGAAAGTTTTGAAGCACGTCAAGGTATTCCAGTCTATATTCCGCCTTATGAAGTAGAAGCAGAAGTCGGTTTTTCCGTGGAATATATTTATCAAAAATATGGAGGATTTAAGCCTTTAGCAAATGCAATCAAAGAAGGAAAAATCTTAGGTGTTGTTAACATGGTTGGATGCAACAATCCAAAAATCATGTATGAAAAAGCCGTTTTAGATGTCTGTGATGTCTTATTAAAAAATAATGTTTTAATCATTACCAATGGCTGTGCTTCCTTTCCATTAATGAAAATGGGCTATTGCCAATGCTCTGATTTTGCCTATGGAAAGTGTGGAAAAGGACTAAAAGAATTTCTAAATGGTGAACAACCCCCTGTATGGCATGTGGGAGAATGTATTGATAATTGTCGAAGTTCAGGAATTTTTGCAGGAATTGCCGGTGAATTTAATAAAGCATTGCATGAAATGCCATTTGCGTTTGCATCGCCAGAATGGAGCAATGAAAAAGGTGTAGATGCGGCATTGGGTTTCCGATTAATGGGAATTTCCTCCTATCATTGTGTCGAAGCACCCATTCATGGAGCACCAAACGTAATCAAATTTCTAAAAGAAGATACAAAAGAAACACTTCATTCATCCATGATTGTCGATGTTGATCCCGTTTCATTAGGAGAAAGAATCGTTGCCGATTTAAAGGCAAAAAGAAAAAACTTAAATTAATTAAAGTCGGAACTTTCCGACTTTTTTGCAGTGCATCGGTCAGGATGCGCATCTAGTATAGATTAAACTGTACCATAGGTATTTAGCGCAAAGTGTAGTGAACCACAGCTTAAACATCTGACACGTAAAATCCATAAAGAGACCGTTTTATTTCTGTATTTCAATGTTTTTGGGTAATGACCATGTTTAACGAAATGATGATGTTTACATTTAGGACACATTAAAGAACTCATTGCCGTGCGTTGATTTTTACTCTCTTTTCTTTTACTCACTTTCTGATGAAATTATTATAAAAGCCATAGCATTTAATTTGAATAGGAAATATTCAAACATGTATTATGGCTTTTTCATTTATTTTGACTAGATTTAAGAATTTTAGGTTCACATAATTTGGTAATCAACATATACTTAAGAATAAAGGAAAGATGTAATATATAGGAGAGAAGAAAAATGTCAAAATGGAAGCGTATATTAGCTTGTGGATTTGCACTATTAATGATGAAGGATAATTTAATCAATATTCATGCCCAGCAGAGTACTCTTACGATTGGTGTGCGTTCTGATATTGTAAACTACAGCTATTATGATAAAAGCAATAAACAATATTATGGATTTGAAATCGATTTGGCAAATCAGTTAGCTGAAGATCTAAATTATGAAAATGTAAAGTTTGTTCAAGTTAAACCAAGTAATCGAAAAGAAAAATTATTAAATAAAGAGGTGGATTGTTTGATTGCTACCTATTCCATTAGTGATACGCGAAAAGAGAATTTTGATTTTTCACCTGCTTATTATTCCGATGAAACGAAAATTATGGTTGAAAAATCAAGCTTGATTTCACAAGTGAATGATTTAGAAGGGAAAAATGTTGGAATCTTAAATGGAAGTAATGCAGGCCCTCTATTATCTGCAAAACTGTCTGAGGAAGGACTTATATCTTCAGTGCAAGAGGATAATGATTTGTATACACAATATGACCATTTACGATTGACTCGTTATAAGTCTTATAAAGCAATGAGTACAGCTTTAGAAAGTGGTGAAGTAGATGCACTTTGTATGGATGGTGTCATTGCTCAAATGTACATGGATGATTCACGACAATGCTTAGATATCAATGTAGCGCAACAAAATTATGGAATTGCGACAAGAAAAGGATCTTCTTTGACTAAAGCAATACGCAAACAAATCAAAGCGTATCAAAGAGATGGAACGCTAAAAAAATTAAAAGATAAATGGGATTAGGAGAGAGTTATGAAACGAATAAAACAAAAAGGATTGATCATGATTGTTGTTGAAGTGATTTGTGTCGTCTTGTTAAGTGTTTTTCTTTATAATTTACAAGTGTCGCTTTCAACAAATGAACAAACGGTAGGGATTGATAAAAAAATTGAATCTTTGCGTAAAGCGGTGAAACAATCCGCAAAAGAAGAACAAGAAACGATTGATTCTTATGATGAGATGTATCAATCAAAGGCTAAATCATTGGCTTATTTATTCCAAAATGATGTGGATGACAATCCAGAAACAATGATGAGTCAATATAAAGAACTTTTAAATGTGACCAATGTTTTTGTTGTGAATTCGGAAGGTTCGATCCAAGCACAGTCGGGGGGGACTGTAGCTGATTTTTCTAAAGCTCGATACAATCAATTAAAAACGGTATTTACAACCAATACGCCAAGTGAAGCATTTGAAGTGAAAACAGATAATCAATCTTATCGGTATTATGCAGCAAAAATTGATGATCAAACAATGGCTGTAATCGAACAAGATCCAAGTGAACTTAATCAACTCTTAGAAGATACAACCTCATGGGAAAGTATTTTAGGCGATGTGAATATGGGGTTGAAAGGGCATGCTTTCGCGATCAGTGCGAAAGATTATAAATTCTTATATTCACCAAGTAAAAAATACATTGGAAAAGATGCTTTGAATTTAGGTGTTAAAGCAGAAGATCTAGAAGATAAAAATCAAACTTGGATGGAAATTGATGGTAAAAAAGAATATTGTGGTGTAGCTAAAGTAGGGGATACCTATGTTGTATGTGCAATCCCTGCTTCACAAATGAGAACGTCTTGTAATTTTACGGTAGGAATTGTGATTGCGGTCGTATTTGCGATATTAACTCTAATTATCGCATATGCAATTTTCTTGATGCAGGAACAAGAAAAACATCCAGATCAAATTGAAAAGCATTATCAAAAGTTTGGAAAATATTATTTCAATAAAGCAATTGGAACAAAAGTTGCAGTCATCAGTGTAGTTGGAATTCTTTGTGTATTTTTAAGTTCGATGTATACACAAGAACTCTTCTCCCTTTCAAATCGATCAATGAGTAACGCAAACTATTTAGAAAGTTTACAAAAGACCAATGAAAGATATCAAAAAGATGAAAAGTTTTTACGAGAACAATATAATACACGTTATTTAAATAAAGCACGGTTTGCAGCCTATGTTTTAAGCAAAAATCATGACTATCGTTCACGTGAAGAAATTGCAAAACTTACACAAGTTTTAGATGTGAAATATACAAGTTTCTTTAATGAATCAGGTACAATCACGGCAACGGATTCAAATTATCTTGGATATCAATTAAGTCAAGACAAGAATAGCCAGTCTTACGCTTTTAATCGTTTATTAGCAGGTGGTGATTATTTAGTTCAAGAAGCACAAAAAGATGATGCGCTTGGAGAATACAGCCAATATGTAGGTGTAGCAATTCGTAATGAGAGTGGTGTTACAGAAGGGTTTGTACAAATATGTGTCAATCCAAGTAAACTAGAGGAAGCTGTAAAGAAACTACAAATTGGTTCTGTTATTGGTGGTGTACAAATTGGTACAGATGGATTTACTTTTTCCATTGATAAAAAGACAGGAAAGTTCTCTTATTATCCAGACTCCGATTATATTGGTCAAAAAGCGACAAATTATGGAATTAAGAAGTCTCAAATGAAAGATGGTTTTAGTGATTTTATTACCATTAATGGAAAACGTTATTATGCGAATTCATTAGAAGGTGCAAAAAATTATTTATATGCTTGTGTACCTGCTTCTGAAATTGCATCGAATCGATTATCGATTGCTTTGATTACAACAGGTGTAAGCATTTTATGTTTATTGGTTGTTTCCATTTTATTAACTATTCATAAAGAAGTAGATTTTGTTTCAATACGTAAAGAGCAAGATGATGGAATCATTGATGTGAAATTAGCTGATGGACAAACGAAAAAAAGTATTGCAGTTTCTTCACGTTGGTCAAAAGTTGCACTTTCATGGAATGAAAAAACACCGGAACAAAAGCTTACGTCCATCTTTAAATGGATTTTATCTTTCTATGCGATTGTAATCTGTGTTGCATATTTCTATGAAAAACAAGTACCTAGTACCCATTCTTTATTTTCTTATATTGTTGCAGGAAATTGGGAAAAGGGTTTAAATATTTTCTCATTTACTGGTTGTTTCTTTATTATTTGTTTAGTCACTGCTTTTAGTGTCATTATTCAAAAGGTTTTACAATTATTAACAAATATATCCAGTACGCAAGGAGAAACAATTTTCCGCCTGTTAAGTAATTTCGTTAAATATGTTTGCGCTATTGCTTTATTGTATTATTGTTTTGCTTTGCTTGGTGTAGATACAGGAACTTTATTAGCTTCTGCAGGAATCGTTGGTTTAATGATTAGTTTAGGTGCTCAAAAATTAGTTGCTGACGTACTGGCTGGATTACTGATTATCTTTGAAGGTGAATTTAGAGTCGGAGATATTGTTATGATTGGTGATTTCCGCGGTACAGTGATTGAAATTGGTATTCGAACTACAAAAATCCAAGAAGGTGGAGGAAATGTTAAAATTTTTAACAATAGCTCAATAAGTGGTGTTTTAAATATGACCAAACAATATTCTTTTGCAGCCTGTGATTTTGGAATCGAATATGGGGAATCGTTAGAAAGAGTTGAATATATCTTAAAACAAGAGTTACCTAAGATTGGTCGAAAGATTCCATCAATTTTGGAAGGACCGTTCTATAAAGGAGTGACTTCTTTAGGGGATAATAGTGTAAATATTAAAATTGTTGCTAAATGTGCAGAAGGGGACCGTGTCCAATTAATGCGTGATTTAAATCGAGAAGTAAAATTACTCTTTGATAAGTATGAAATTAGCATTCCATTCCCTCAAGTGGTTATTAATCAACCAACAGAGTTTAAAAAGGCAACGGAATGGCAGAAAAAACAAGCTGAAAAATTTGCTTCAGATCAAAAAGAACTTACTCGAGATATGAAGGATGAAGAGCATTAAAAATTAAAGTATATATTTGAAAGAAGAAAAGTCTCATAAATAAATATAAAAACTGTGTAAATTGATAAGGAATTTATTTCCTGATGCAATTTCACAGTTTTTAATTGCTTAATTTTACATTGTTTTAAGGCTGTCTAAAATCATTCTTTCGTAAGCAAGCGTAAATGAATTGCTTTGACTTGTATTTAAACAGAATTGATTTCTTATAAAAGAAATGAAGCGAATCAAAAAGGATTGCATAAATTATTTGAACTCCTTTCCTAGATTGATTTTATTATACGCATGAATAAAATGATAGTCAATAAAAAAGAAATGTAATACGATAATAAACGAACGACAAACATAAAATATACACTTGCATACTATGAAAAAAATGAGTAACTCATAAATTTATTGATCTCTTTTAAAATTAAAGTGAAATCGTTAAGATGTACCTGTAATTGAAATGGAGGAAATGTTATGTTAAATGAATCAGTTATAAAAGTATTAAAGAATGGAATGTGGGATTTGGCAACTTGTTCAAATGGAAATCCAAATGTTGTACCCGTAGCATTTAAAGATGTAACAGATGATGGAAAACTTGTGGTTGGAGATGTTTTTTTAGAAACGACATTAAAGAACTTAGAAGAAAATGAGGGTAAAATCGCAATTTCAGCTTATGATGCACAAAGTCTTGAAGGATATCAAATCAAAGGGACTGCTCAATATCTAAGAGAAGGTGAGATTGTTGATACATTTAAAGCAATGGTCGAAAAGATGTTTAATGGAGCTGCAAGTGCGAAAGGGGCTTTGATTATTAACCCTGAAAAAGTCATTGTGACAACACCAGGTACAGAGAATAAGAAAGAAATTTAAAAAATTAAAATTAATTCACAGATCCTTTAAAAGAAAGTACTTTTCGCTATAATAAAAAAGAAAAGTGTAATGGTGATTTTTATGGCAAAGTATAAAAAGAAATTAGAGGAAGATATTCGTTGTCCACTTGAGTATGGTTTGACAATCTTTGGAGGAAAATGGAAATCAAGAGTTATTTGTGTTCTTTCATCAAAAGAAAAATTACGCTATAGCCAAATTCGAAAAGAAATGTTTAATATCACAGATGCAGTGTTAGCATCAACTTTAAAAGACTTGATTGAAGATGGAATGATTGTACGAAAAGCTTATAATGAAATACCACCGAAAGTGGAATATTACTTATCAAAAAAAGGAAAATCAGTAGTTCCAATCCTACAAAGTATTTGTCAATGGGCGGATATATTCTATGAAGAGGATGAAGAAAATAAAATGGTGCAATGTCAAAAATGTAATCATTTAAAATAGGAGAAATATGTTTAGATATACCGAAGAGAAATGCTTTACGCAAAAACAAATTCAAGACTTGTTTGAATCTGTTCATTGGATTTCAGCTAATTATCCACAAAAGCTCTATAAAGCATTAATGAATTCATCAACGGTTCTTACCGTATGGGATCAAGATCAATTGATTGGATTGACAAGAGTTTTGGATGATACAGAAATGTTAGCACAAATCCATTATGTGCTTGTGCATCCTGACTATCAGGGAAAAGGAATTGCAGGTCACATGATTGAATATATAAAAGATAAGTACAAAGATTTTTTGTATATTGAAGGTATGCCTGAAGATAAAAAGAATGTGCCTTTTTATGAAAAACATGGTTTTTCTGTAATGAAAGATGGAGCGGCAATTCAAATTTGTCATTTAGAAACAAAAGAATAAATGGATTGAGATGGAGTGAAAATCCATCTTTTTATATATTCTGATTAAAAGTGATTAAAAATGAATGAAAGTGAACAAAAATGATTGACAGTTTGAATGCGAGTCGCTATATTAAAGCTGTGAGGTGAAGGTTATGGCTCGAATCAATATTGATGGTGCGCAAAATGTAGAAGTATCGATTAAAATTCCTTGTGAAAAAAGTATAAGTGAACAATTGGAAATTATGGAAGCATATACGAAGGCTCATGCACAAAATCGTGGAAAAAATAAAGCAATACGTGAGCTGGCTTGTTTAAAAACCATCTTTCCAAGATTGTTTCGAAAGATTGAAACAGATGATTTGATTGCGGGACGTTTGGATTTTTTGCCTATTGGCTTTGGTTCTGTGACGAGTATTGGAGGTGTAGGCCATTATTGTGTCTTTCATAAATTACGAGCTTTTAAAGAAGAATTAGAAACACAAGCCGAAAAGGATCGTGTGGATGCCTTGTATGCATATTGGCAAGAAAATGATGTAAAGAGTATTTATTGCCAAGATGTATTGAATGAAGATACAACGGGACGTTTTATTGATTGTAAATATCCTTTTATGGCTACAGCACGTCTATCGGGCATGATGTTGGATTATAAAAAACTTGTAACTTTAGGGATTCCAGGATTGATTGAATTGATTCGATCTTATCCTTCCAATGAATTTATGGAAGCTGCTTTAGGAACACTTGAATTATTTAAAGAAGTTATTTTAAAACAAGTAGAATTGTTGGAACAGGCAGAAGCACAAACAGAAAAAAGACAAAAAGAATTGGATTTCATGAAGTCTGATTTACTGTATTTATTAGATCATAAACCAAAGACCTTTCATCAAGCATTGCAATTATTTTGGTTATACGCTTTATGTGCAGGATGTATTAATTATGGTCGTATGGATGTTGTTTTAGGTCCTTTTTTAAAACGTGATATCGATGCAAACCGTTTAAATGAGCAAGAAGCTTATCGCTATTTAAAATCTTTATGGAAGATGATTGAAAATCGTAGAACAACGGTTAATGGAAGAATTATTGTCGGTGGTGCTGGAAGAGAAGACGTCGAAGCTTGTGATTTATTTACGAGAATTTGTTTACGTGTATGTAAAGATACACGATATGTAGAACCACAATTTACCCTACGATTTGATAAAAATACACCTAAAGATATTATGGATATGGCTTATGATTGTATCGCAAGTGGAGCTACGTATCCAACCCTATATAATGATGAGGTCAATGTTCCAGCGGTTGAATATGCCATGCGCGTATCAAAGGAAGTAGCGCAACAATATGTACCTTTTGGTTGTGGAGAATTTGTGATTCAAGGAAAAAGTGTCGGAACGCCAAATACCCTTTTAAACTTAGTGAAGATTATGCAATTGGCATTAAATGAAGGCTATGATCCAATGGATGGAATCTATAAAGCCGGACCAATTAAAGTTTTGCCAATTCATCAAATGACAAGCTTTGAAGCCTTTTATGATCAATATAAAGCATTATTAAATTATTATTTTGATTTAAGTGTTTATTGTCAAAAACATTCATATGAAGTCATGAATCAAGAAGTCAGCTTTTTATTTCCTTCTATTTTAATGGATGATTGTTTATCAAGACAAAAGGCGCTTTTAGATGGTGGTGTTGAAATCTTAGGTGGTACCAATGAAACTTATGGAAATATAAATGCCAGTGATGCACTTTATGCAATCAAAACACTCGTTTATGATCAGAAAAAATATACACTTGAGGAATTAAATACGGCAGCTTTGTCTAATTTTGAAGGTTTTGAATATTTACGAAAAGAAATTCTTCATTTACCAAAGTATGGAAATGATCAAGAAGGTGTTGATGCGATCGCAAATGATTTATATGAATATGTTGCCAAAGGCATTCGTACAAGAGGAATTGAAAATGGCATGGATTACTATTTAATTGTCATCTCAAACAATCAAACCAATACCGATTGGGGACATCAAACCGATGCAAGTTTGGATGGACGTCTAAAAGGTGTATATATGAATCCGGCAAATAATCCCCAAGGTTTTGCAGCTACAAGTGGTCCGACTGCTCTTTTAAATTCCTTATCTCGTTTTAATGCGAAATATCATGGAGGAAGTGTTCAAAATATCAAATTTACACCACGCATGATGCATGAAGATGAAATGAAAGTAAAACTTTTATTCAAAACCTATTTTGAAAAAGGGGGATGCCAATTGATGGTAACAGTCGTGGATCGTGGTCAATTGGAAGATGCTCAAAAACATCCGGAAAAATATCCAGATTTAATTGTTAGAGTTGCTGGATATAGTGCCGTATTTGTGAATTTAACAAAAGATGTACAAGATGAACTGTTGAGTAGGACCTTATATGATTAATGTATCAAACATTGAACGTTTTGCAACGCATGATGGACCGGGTATTCGAACAACAATCTTTTTAAAGGGTTGTTCGTTACATTGCCCTTGGTGTGCAAATCCCGAAACCTGGAATATTCGACCAGTATTAATGCATAATATGACAAAATGTATCCATTGTCAGAGATGTCGACAAGTTTGTTTTCATGAGGCAATTGTTTTCCCTTTTAAATGGATTGAAGATAAATGTTCATTGTGTCATCGCTGTGAAGAAGTATGTTTAGAAGAAGCGATTTCTTTTTCAGGACAGACAATGGAAATTCTAGATTTATGTAAGGAGGTCTTAAAGGATCAAGACTATTATTTTCAAAGTAATGGTGGAGTTACAATCTCTGGAGGTGAACCTTTTGTTCAATTCGAATCTCTTTTATCTTTGCTTCAAGTTTTAAAAAAAGAAGGTTTGCATGTAGCCATTGAAACAACTGGTAACTATCCATTGGAACGTTTAAAACAAGCGTTACCTTATATTGATTTATTTTTGATGGATTGTAAACACTTAGATGCAAAGAAATTAAAAGAAGTTACGGGTGGAAATGCAAACTTAATTCTTGATAATTTTCGTTATTTGGCAAAACATTGCCCGGATCAAGTGATTCTTCGTATGCCAGTAATTCCTTTCTTTAATGAAGATCTTTGTGAAGATGTGATTGATTTTGCGAAAGAAATTGGATTAAAAGAAGTGAATTTACTCCCCTTTCATACCTTGGGTAAAAATAAATGGGAACAATTGAATCGAAAATTTGTTTATGATCAAGAGCCTATGATGTCAAAAGAAGAACTAGAAAAATACATTTCTTATGGAAAAGAAAACGGTATTGAAGTAAAGATTGGAGGATAAAATGCTAACAAAAGAAAGAATGTTGCGCATAATGGAAATTTTAGAAGAGAAACAATTTGTGACAATCAAAGAATTACAAGAGAATTTTCAAGTTTCACGATCCAGCGTGATGCGTGATTTAATCGAATTGGAAAACCAAGGTTTGATTCATCGAGAACGTGGTGGTGCAAGTCTAGAGAGTATTGCGACAACTTTAACCAGTTATAATGAGAAGTCTGTTGTATCCAAAGAAAATGTGAATAGTGAGGCCAAACGTCTGATTTGTCAAGAAGCCGCAAAAAGTATTCGAGATGGAGATTGCGTTTATATTGATTCAGGGACGAGCCCAACGTATTTATTGGATTATTTAGGCAATAAAAAAATAAAATTAGTAACACCAAGTATCTATTTGATTCGTAAACTTCCAAATCAGTTTCAAGGCGATATTTTCTTATTAGGGGGTGAGTTTTCAAGATCATATGATACAAGTTTTGGCTCCTTAACCTTAGAAATGATTCGCCAATTTCATTTTGATCACGCATTCTTTAGCACAAACGGTGTGAATTTAGAAAATGGGGAAGTTTATGTTTTCGATTTTCATGTTGGAGCGAACAAAAAAGAAATAATGGCAAGAAGTGAAATTTGTGATCTATTAATTGATCAAAGTAAATTTGAAACCAAGGCAATGTGTACTTGGGCAAATTATAGTGAATTTCATAGTGTTTATGTGGATGGCTATGATTCAGATATAGAAGTACCAGAAAATTTTGTGATCTGTGGAGGAAATGAAGAATGAGAACAAAAAATCCAGAAAAATTAGCAATTTTAGAACAATTAAAAGGTGGTTTGATCGTCTCTTGTCAAACGCAAAAAGATGAGCCGATTTATACACCAGATATGGTTTTAAAAATGGCTGAATGTGCCAAATGGGGTGGTGCCGTTGGTTTACGATTAAATTCACCAGAACAAATTCGCCAAGTAAAAGAAGCCAATCTTGGACTGCCAATTATTGGTCTTTATAAAGTATGGCATGAAGATACGGATGTCTTTATTACACCAACGATGAAAGAAGTGGATGAAATTGTAGAAGCAGGAGCAGATATTATTGCTTTAGATTGTACAGCGCAAAAAACACATGAAGGAAGCATCGCATGGGATTTATTACCAGAAGTACGAAAAAAATATCCAAATCATTTGATTTTTGCGGATGTTTCTAATGTGGAAGAAGCATTACATGCATCCGCAAATGGAGCTGAAATTGTGGCACCTACACTTTATGGTTATACAGCCAATACGGCAAGTATTGAAGGTCCAGATTTCCGTATGATTGCGAAAATGTGTCGTGAAGTTAAAGATGCAGATGTGATTATGGAAGGCCATATTTATTCACCAGAAGATGCAATGAAATGTATTTTTGTCGGCTGTCATTCGGTTGTTGTAGGAAGTGCGATTACACGTCCACATTATGTGACAAAACGCTTTGTTGATTGTTTAGGAAAATATGAAAACAATTGGCGTGATGCAGAACGAGCAAAACATAAGAATGAATTAAAATAGAGTGAAGCTCCATTGATTAGATGGAGCTTATTTTCTTATGCATTCGGTATACATTAGAGCAATTCGAGAATCTAATAACTTTGAAAAAGTAATATTCCATCCATTTTGATCTAACCATTTCAAATATTGTTTGGCCGTCCATTGATGTTGAAATTGAATACCAGCAAGTTTTAATAGTCTACTCCATATTTTACTAACGAATCCGTTTTGATGACCAACAAAGTTAGGTGCAATTAAGATGCCATCTTTTCGTAAGACGCGATCTATTTCACTTAATGCTTTTTCAGGATTTGGCATGACATGAAGTGCGTTTGCGATAATAATACAATCAAAACTGTGGTCTTTATAAGGTAGATTTGTAGCATCGGCTACTTCAAAAATTAATTTAGATGAATAAGGCTGTTTACGTGCTTCTTTAATCATACCCTCCGAATAGTCGCAAGCAATCATTGATTTTGTGTGATCTGCAAGATGTTTCGCTAATAAACCAGGACCGGTCGCTATTTCTAGAACCTCTTTATCTTTGATTGTTTGGGGTATACGATCATACATATATTGATAATACTTTTGATCAAGGCGCATTGCTTTTTCATAGATGGGGGCATATAAATCCCATATTTTCTTATTCATATAGTTTTTCCTTTTTTTGATTAGTTTTATCTAACTATCTAAATCGTATCATTAATAAATAAAAATTTAAATGATGTATTTTGTCAAAAAAGGAAGAAAAAAACGTATTAGTATATAAAGGAGAACGGATTATGACCAAATTAAGAAAAAAT
>CAVBLW010000035.1:0-22419 GCA_963596085.1 Bacteroidaceae bacterium
GTGCTATATAATATAACGTAATTGAATAAAATGGTCAATCTTTTTTTTTTATGATAAACTCACTTTATGAAAAAGAATGAAGAGTATCTTGTAAATATCGTAGATGATACCAATTTAGGTTATGGAATTGCCCGCGTGGACTCTCAAGTTGTTTTTGTTCCTAAGGTAATAAAAGATGAAAGCGTTCGTATTGCGATTACTAAAGTTCAAAAGAAATATGCCTATGCTAGAGTATTAGAAATTGTAAAGCCTTCAATACAGAGAGTGGAGCCAAAATGTAAGGTTGCGCGTCTTTGTGGTGGTTGTCAGCTTCAACATTTAAATGATCAAGCACAATTAGAATTTAAATATAAACATTTAAAGCGTTTAATGACAGATCAAAAGGTTCGTTTTCCAATGGGCATGGAAAATCCTTTTTATTATCGAAATAAAGCACAATTTCCAGTTCAAATTCAAAAGAATCAAGTACGTATTGGTTTTTATCGTGCACATTCCAATGACATTATCGAAAATCGTACATGTATGATTCAATCGAAAGAAATTAATCAATATTATCAGTTTTTTCAAGATGAATTAACATTGGATATGGCCCAAGGTTTGCGTCATCTATTTATGCGTTCCAATACACAAAATAAGGAATCACAAATTGTATTAATTGGTAAGCAAAAGAATGATTGGACAAAGCTTATTGAAAAATGTATCAAACAATTTCCTGAAATTAAAAGTGTTATTTTTAATAAAAATACACGGAAAGATAATGTGATTTTAGGCTCAGAATATGAAGTTTTATATGGAAGACCTTATATATTAGAAAGTTGTTTAGGAAATGAAATTGAATTGCATTTTAAATCTTTTTTTCAAGTGAATCCGATCCAAATGGAAGTTTTATATAAAGAAGCCATACGAGCAGGTCAATTGGAACAAGATATGACAATTGTTGATATGTATGCAGGTACCGGAACCATTGGAATTTGTGCTAGTCCTTATGTTAAAGAAGTGATTGGTGTTGAAATTGTCAAGGAAGCTGTTGAAAACGCAAAAAGAAATTGTCAACGAAACCAAATTTCAAATTGTACCTATCTTTGTCAAGATGCAACGGAGTTTGCGCATAAACTTGCGCAAGAGAAGAAAAAGATTGATGTTGTTTTTGTAGATCCACCTCGCAAAGGGATGAGCCAACAAGGAATCGAAGACATACTTACTTTAAATCCAAAACGAATTGTTTATGTTTCATGCAATCCGCAAACCTTACATCGAGACTTGCAATGGATTGAAAAAAAAGGCTATCGTTGTGATTATATACAACCGGTTGATATGTTTTGTCAAACAATTGGACTAGAATGTGTAGCCAAAATTGAAAAAATAGGTTAAAATATGGTTATGCGGCCGTGGTGGAACCGGTAGACACGCAGCTTTGAGGGGGCTGTGGAAGCAATTCCGTGTGCGTTCAAGTCGCATCGGCCGCACCATATTGAAAGAAAGAGCACAATTGTGCTCTTTTAATTTTGTGAATTAATTTGTTCATTGTTGTTCAACGGATATGCAATCAGTTTATTTTCATCTAAGTTTTCATGAAATAGATGAACGGCATTGATTTGGTGATTGTTGTAAGTTGTATAATAATAAATCATTTCTTTTTGATCACAACATGAAGTATAAATGGTATATTCATAGGTATTTTCTTTCACTTCACAAATTCCTTTGACTTGTTCAACGGCATGTAATAGATGAAAAAATTGATTTGAGTCATGTATTTTAGATTGACTTGCTAAAAAGCTTGCACGAACAAAACGAGACATACTTGAAGCATCTCCAGGAAGCCCAATTGCTCCCATACCACGTGAATATGGTGCTAAATCAATAGAATCAAAATGATTTTCTGGTTGTTTAGAAGATAAGTGCATATAGTTATTGAGATTAAATTGTTGATAAGGAAAAGGTGGATTGTTGCTTAGCACATGTGTTGGATTTTCATGAATATGCATTCCATCTTCCATGCATTCAATAACGATACTACCATCGAGATCACTAACCATATAATGTAAGGAAGCGATAGGGAAATAAGCATTGAAGGCTTCATTGACAAGGTTGATTTGTTGTAATTTTTCTTTCACTTCTTTTAAATCTTGGCATTGGCATAAAAGCCAAGGAATGAATTCAAAGGGTGCTACATTTTCTTTATTAAGATCCATTTCATAAAATTTTGTATTTCCAACAAAGTTTAAACCAGCAATCGAAAGACCTTTTTCATTCATAGCATCATAATATAAGGGATAGTTTTCATAAATATGTGCCATACCAATTAATGCATATTTTGCTTTAACTTTTGTAAAACGAAATTGATAGTTAAAATGTCGGGGTGTAATGGTAACTTGTTCTCCATAACTGGATTCATAATCCAAGTTTCTTCCAAAAAAATGACCATGTTTTAAAGCTGTACACATGTAAATTCTCCTTTTTTTATTAGAATAACTTAAATAATAGAAAAGTACAAAAAATATCGATGTAAGCGTTTAAGTATCAAATAATCATGTGAAACTATGTGAAAACAAACGATTTATTCGACAGAATTTTTATTCTATGACAATATAAAACACGTGTGTTTTAAAAAAATTAAGAAAAAATTGGTAATTTTCTTTTAAAAAAACGTATTAGATATCAAAGGAGGCTTACATATGAATAAGCAAATGATTGGCTCACTACTTGTAGGGGCACTAAGTTTTTCTTGTTTCAATACATCTGTTTGTGCCAAAGAAGCAGAATATCAGATTCAACAAAAAGATGCAGAAAGTATGCAAGAAGTATTTGATGAAGTTTATACAAAAAAAGTAGGAAAGTTAACCTATAAAAAAACGAAAACAAATAGTAAGGAAAGAATTGCCCATTATGAATCGGATGATTATGTGGTTGATTGCCAAGGTTTAGATTTAGCAAAAGAAGGGAAGCAAAAGGTCACTTTAACTTTATCGAAAAAAAATCAGAATCAGATTATAGAAAAAGATGAAACGACAATTGAAGTGAAAGATATGGGAAAACCAAGTCTTGAAATTAGTCAAAATGTGATTGAAACTTTGCAGAACAAAGGAATTGAATTAAAGGACTATGTTCATGCAAGTGATGGAGATGGTAATCCATTGGATGTTCAATTTGAAGGAGATGTTAATTATAGTCAAGTTGGATCTTATACGATCAAAGCCATTGCGAGTGATTCTTATGGACAAAAAGTATCCAGTGATTTAACAATTACAGTTAAAGAAGATACCTTTTATCAAGATATTGCCAATGCGGCATTGGCTCAAATTGGCGTAAGTCAAGATTGCACAATGTTAGTTACAAATTCATTAAAGGCTGTTGGTATTGATTTTCATGGTTGGCCGAGTGATTATCTATCTTTAGGTAATCAAACGGATTCACCTGTTCCAGGAGATATTTGCGTCTACCAAGGTCATGTTGCTCTATATGTTGGAAATGGGCAGGCGGTACATGGAGGCTGGTTGGGAAGTCAAACGGTTTTAACGAGTGTTGAGTGTTCAAATGCCTTTGTCGCTTATGTTCATGTAAATCATGTCTAAAAACTGAATGTATTTTCAGTTTTTTTATTTGTTTGCCGGTGCTAAAATCTAATAAGAATAGGTTTAGATTAGAGGTTAAGCAGTATGGAAAATATTTTTTTGGATTCGGTACCGAAAGAATCATTAGAAACATTTTTAAAGACGGATCGGAATGGTCGTGAAAATTTAGGTGAAGATATTCCTGTTTTTGTTTATCGGATGTTAGAATTTTCTTTGAAATTGGAGTTAGAAAACGAATTTGATTGCAAAACGCAAATTAAAATATTCCGTCAAGCTGGACGAAGAGCTGGTGTTTATTTTGCGAATAACTTTTTAGATTTAAATCAATCCTTGGATGATTTTGTATGCCAACTTCAAAATAAATTGCAAGAATTTAAGATGGGGGTTTTACGTATTGAAAGTATAGATGTTGAAAGCGGAAGAATAATTTTAACCGTTGCTGAAGATGCAGATTGTTCTGGTCTTCCGATTCTTGGACAAACAGTATGCAACTATGATGAGGGGTTGATTGCAGGAATTCTTTCGACTTATTTAAAGAAAGACTATGAAGCAATTGAAGTAGATTGTTGGGCTACAGGAAGTCGTGTATGTCGTTTTCATGTGCATGAAATAAGTGAGGAAGTTGTATGCAAGTAGATGAAAATTGTGATCACCTTTTTAATTATTTAAAGAGCATTCTTTATGATACGAAGATTGAATCACTTAATTTAGAGCAATTGGATGAACCTTTTAAAAAGTTGGGACAAGGTCTACAAATATTAGAACGTGAAGTTCTTGAATTAAAAGAATGTTCACATGCTTTATCTAATGGAGACTTTACAAATTTTCATCCCTCCCGAGATAACTTTCTTTGTTCAGAACTTAAGAATATTCATGCCAATTTAGAACATTTGACATGGCAAGCAAAACAGGTGAGCAAAGGAGATTATTCTCAAACGGTTTCTTATTTGGGGGAATTTTCTACGGCTTTTAATACGATGACAGCACAACTGAAAGAACGGGAGCAAGCTTTAAAAAAAGAAGCAGAAGCCTTAAAAAATCATTCTCAATTTGTAGAAAAATACAATCGTTTATTATTGGAATTGATTCGTCATAGTAACGATGATATTGTTGTTTGTGATCTTAACCATACGAACATTTTGTATTCTAGTCATAATTTGTTAGAAGCAGGCAATGAAAAAGAAATCCTTGATTATTTTTTTTCTGCCATTCTACCTAAGGAAGCAAAACAAGAATGGGTCTGGGATACAAGTGATTCAAATTTGAATTTTTATCATGTGATTACGGTTTTAACTGAATGGAATCAAAAAGAAGCCTATGCGCATTTTATTCAAGATATAACCGATGTGAAAAAGAAAGAAAATGAGTTACAAAAAAGGGCTTTTATTGATTCATTAACTCAAATCTCAAATCGTGATTATTTTATTCGAGAAATGAAACAAATTCTAAATCAAAAGGAAGAATTTGTTCTTTGTTACTGTGATTTAGATCGATTGAAATACGTGAATGATACGTTTGGACATTTAAGAGGTGACCAATACATCTGTGATTTTGTAAATTGTGTGCAAAAAAAGATTCGTGATTATGATTTGTTTGCACGTGTTGGCGGAGATGAGTTTTGCATTCTTTTTAAGCGATGTTCATTTGAAAATGCCAATAAAAAAATGGATAGAATTCAAAAAGAATATGCGAACATTTCTTCGGAAATACAATATGCATTCAGTTATGGGTTGATTTATAGTAATCAAGATCAAAATGAGATCAATGTAGAAGAACTCTTAAAAGAAGCAGACTATGTCATGTATCAACAAAAAAGGGAACATCGTAAAGACTCACATTAGAAAAAAACAGTGTTCACTTTGAATAAAATCAAAGGTGCACTGTTTTTTTTATAGACTTTTCTTTGTTAAAATTTTTTGAATCAATTCTTGATTGTTTTTGCTTCGCTTAAATAAAGAAATTAAGACATCACTCGCATCTTCGTTTTTTAAACCATTGATTGAATGATGAATAATCTGTAATGCTTCTTGTTCTTGTTGATCGAGTAAAAGATCGTCACGTCTTGTACCAGATTTAAGAATATCAATGGCTGGGAAAATACGATGTTCTTGCATTTTACGGGATAAGATCAGTTCCATATTTCCAGTTCCTTTAAATTCTTCATAGACGACGTCATCCATTTTAGAGCCGGTATCAACTAAAGCGGTTGCTAAAATCGTTAAGCTTCCACCTTCACGCATATTTCTTGCAGCACCAAAGAAACGTTTTGGCATATGTAAACTGGCTGGATCCAGTCCTCCAGATAGCGTTCTTCCGCTTGCTGTACAAGTTAAATTATAAGCTCTCGCAAGACGTGTAATGCTATCTAATAAGATGATGACATCTTTTTTATGCTCAACGAATCGTTTCGCACGTTCAATGACCATTTCACTCACTCGTTTGTGGTGCTCTGGTGTTTCATCAAAAGTTGAATAAATAACTTCGGTATTTTTTTGTGCAACGCTTTCTTTGATATCCGTTACTTCTTCGGGTCTTTCATCAATCAATAAAATGATTAAATGCATTTCTGGATTGTTTTTTTGGATTGCTAAAGCAACATTTTTTAATAAGGTTGTTTTCCCAGCTTTTGGAGGGGAGACAATCATACCACGTTGTCCTTTACCAATGGGTGCTAGTAAATCGACCATACGCATAGCCGTATTTTGATTCGATTCCAAATGGATTCTTTCATTTGGGAAAATGGGTGTTAAATTTTCAAAATTTGGTCTTTTACGAGCTAGTTCCGGATCAAAACCATTAATGGATTGAATACGAACCAAGGCACTGTAGCGTTCGTTATTATTTTGTGCGCGTTTTATACCACTTAGTAAATCACCTGTTTTTAAATGAAAACGACGAATTTGTGAATGAGATACATAAATATCATTTTCACCTGGTAAATAGTTTTCACTCCGAATAAAACCAAATCCATCGGGTAAGACTTCTAAAATACCGATTGCTTTTTCATTTTGTTCTTCCTGTTGTTTTTCTTGTGCAGCCCGGGCTTTTTCTTTTTGTTGATTTAGTAAAACTTGAATTAATTCGCTTTTTTTCAGAGATGAGATACCTTTGATTTCATTTTCTTTTGCAATTGTCTTTAATTCTTTTAAAGACAATGCTTCAAATTGTTCTTGTGTCATATGTTGTCCTTTTCTAAATGGGGGAATATTTGATTCGATTAAAGAGTATTTCTTTTGAATAGAAACTGTATTTATTGTACTGAGAAAAAGAAAAAGTGACAAGTGAAATTTTACTTGCTTTGAACTTGTCAATTCCTAGGATAACTAGTAAACTAGGATTTAAGAAAAAAGGAGGCTTATACATGGTTGAAGTAGCTGTTTTAGGATATGGTACGGTTGGACAAGGGGTTGTTAATGTTTTAATGACCAATGCCCAATCTATTGAAAAAAAGGTAGGAGCAAGTGTTCATGTAAAATATGTCTTAGATTTACGTGATTTTCCAGGAACACCAGTAGAAAAAATTGTCACACATGATTTTAATGACATTTTAAATGATGAAAGTGTTGATATTGTTGTTGAAACGATGGGCGGATTAAAACCAGCTTATGATTTCACAAAAGCTGCCTTGGAAGCAGGAAAGAATGTTTGTACATCAAATAAAGAATTGGTTGCAGAACATGGTGTTGAATTGTGTTCAATTGCAACAGCTCATTCTGTAAATTATATGTTTGAAGCATCTTGTGGTGGTGGAATTCCAATTATTCGTGCTTTAAATACCTCTTTAATGGGCGAAAAAATTGAAATGATTTCAGGTATTTTAAATGGAACGACCAACTACATTATGACAAGTATGTATGAACAAGGATCGAATTTTGATGATTGCTTAAAAGAAGCTCAAAATTTAGGTTACGCAGAATTACATCCAGAAGCAGATATTGAAGGACATGATGCACAAAGAAAGATTGCCATTTTATCTTCATTAGCTTATGGAAAACATATGGATTATAAAGATGTTCCAACGGAAGGAATTACATCGATTGATGCGACGGATATGGAATATGCACATAAAATGGGTATGAAAATTAAATTATTAGCCACTTCAAAAGTTACAGAAGATGGAATTTGGGCAATGGTAGCACCAAATCTAATTGGTCATGATAATATTTTATATTCTGTCGATGATGTATTAAATGCAGTCTTTGTACAAGGAAATTGTTTAGGTCCTGCTATGTTCTATGGTTCTGGAGCAGGTTCTTTACCAACTGCAAGTGCGGTTGTTGGAGATATTTTAGATTGTGCAAAAAATCTTCATGAAACGGTTAAAAAGGATATTACAGCTGAACCACTTCCATTATTATCATTGGATGATGTAAAAAATGTTTTCTTTGTTCGTGTGAAAGCGGATGAAAATGTGGAAGAAGTCTTTGGAAAAGTAGATCAAGTTGTTGTCAAAGAAGATGAGTATGGTTTCTGGACAGAAGAAATGTCAGAAAAAACATTTATTGAAAAAACAAAACAATTAACTGGCTTTATTAAGTTTATTCGTAAAGGATAGAAAAAGATCTCTAGATTATCTAGAGATCTTTTTGCAGGTGTAGCAATGAATGAAAAAGAACTTTTAGAACAATTAAACAAACAGAATAAAAAAATCCTGTTTCAACAAAACTTAATTCTCATATTATTAATTGCGTTGATTCTTTTTATAGCTTGTTTCTGTTTCTATATTTTGTCAAAAATGAATGATATGAATGAGGTATTAAATAAAATTAAGGATATTGATTTTAATGAAATCAGTGAAGCGATGGAAAAGGTCAATCGACTCTTGAATTATTTCAATTAATTTGTAGACAAGTTTTCTTTAATTTTGTATGATTCTTGCTAGAAGGTGAGTAAATGAGTGCAAAAGAATTGTTTTTAGATTTGGGCTATGAATTGGATTGTGATGACAATCTTTTATTAATTTATAAAAAAAATGTGATCGAAATCGTTTTTCAAAAGGATTATAAAAAATATCATACATTATGGAGTGGAGAACCACTCTCTATTGATGTGAAATTACATCAGGCAATTCATCAACAATGTGTTGAATTAGGTTGGATAGAACAATGAAAGATTGTTCTATTTTTTTATTTGTTTCACGCTTTAAATTTTAAAACTATGTTAGAATTAATGTATTAAGAAAGTGAGAACGATCATGATAAGGGAGATTAGAACTGTAATCTGCGCATTGCTTGTCTGCGCTTGTATTACAGGGTGTCAAGCCACAACACAATCAACGACAAGCAAAACAAAAACGAAAGAAAAGTATATTTCAGAAAGTAAAATTACGAATGCATTAATTGAACCAGATTCTTACAAAGGGAAACGTATAAAAATTGAGGGGGAAGTTTCACAAGGACCAGATGTTGATGGGAATACTGGCTACTTGGTTCGTTATGTATCAGCGAATAATCGCTACTTCTTTGTACAAACGGATGGTGATTTGGGTTATCAAGAAGGTGATTATATAAAGGTTGTTGGAACAATTAATGAACAAATTTCGATGAAAAATGTTTATGGAGATGATATACCGGTTGCTTCCATTGGTGATGCAAAGGTTAGTGATGGTTCTTATATTGATATCGTAATGCCAACGTATCGAACCAATAAACCAAATGAAAAAACACAAACAATTGATGGAGTGAGTGTAACCCTATCAAAGGTTGAATATGCACAAGAGGAAACACGTGTTTATTTAAGTATTGATAATCAATCACAAGAAGCAATTTACTACGATCCAAGCTATGTGATCTTACAACAAGATAATGCAATCATTTATCCAGATACCGGTTCTGCATCTTATGAATTGGGAGATTATCCACAATTAAATTACACGATTTCAGTAGGTAGTAAATCGAATGGAATTCTTGTCTTTTCCGTTATTTCAAGTGAAAAAGATTGTGATTTAGCTTTGACTTTATATACGAGTTCTTACGCTTCGATGGATTTTAGTATTCATGTAAACGCATAAGCCGAATTTTTTCGGCTTTTTTTATACCTCTTTTTAGGAAACATGATATGATTAAACAGGTAAGAGTCTAAGATAGATTCATAGGAGGATTAAAATGGTTGCGTGGAAAAATTTAGATGAATTAAAAGCGTACACGACTTTACAAAATGTAAAAAAAGTAGATGTAGCATCTGTGATGTCGAATGAAAGTGGAGCTCAAAGAGTTAAAAACTACAGTGTCGCAATGGCAGAAGGAATGGTTTATAACTATGCAGCAAAGGCCGTAGATGAAGATGTATTAAATGCCTTAAAAGATTTAGCCCAAGAAGGTCAATTGGTGGATAAGTATGAAGAATTGTATAACGGAGCAATTATTAATACGGGTGAACAACGTATGGTTTTACATCAATTGTGCCGTGGACAATTAGGAAATGATGTGATTGCGGATGGTGTAAATAAGCGCGAATTTTATAAGGCTCAACAAGATCGTGCAGCACAATTTGCAAATAAAGTACATAACGGTGAAATTGTTAACGAAAATGGCGAAAAATTTACAACTGTCGTTCAAATCGGAATCGGTGGTTCTGATCTTGGACCTCGTGCTATTTATCTTGCTTTAGAAAATTGGGCAAAACAAAATGATGCTTTCAAAATGGAAGCAAAATTCATTTCTAATGTCGATCCAGATGACGCTTCGGCTGTCTTAAATTCGATTGATTTAGCTCATTCTTTATTTATTTTAGTATCTAAATCAGGAACAACACTTGAAACTTTAACAAATGGTGCGTTCGTCGAAAATGCTTTAAAAGAAGCTGGTTTAAATCCTGCAAAACATATGGTAGCTGCTACCAGTGAAACTTCACCATTAGCACAAAATGAAGGCTATTTAGATGCATTCTATATGGATAATTATATTGGTGGTCGTTACTCATCAAGTTCAGTTGTTGGATGTGTTGTTTTATCCTTAGCTTTTGGTCCTGAAGTATTTGCTCAAATTATGGATGGAGCACATGCAGCAGATCTTAGTGCAAAAGAAAAAGACATCTTAAAAAATCCAGCATTATTGGATGCATTAATTGGTGTTTATGAAAGAAATGTTTTGGGTTATGAAAGTACAGCTGTTCTTCCATACTCACAAGCTTTAAGTCGTTTCCCAGCACATTTACAACAATTGGATATGGAATCGAATGGAAAAAGTGTAAATCGTAATGGAGAAGCAATTGATTATGTAACTGGACCTATCATTTTTGGTGAACCAGGTACAAATGGTCAACATTCTTTCTATCAATTGTTACACCAAGGAAAAACGATTGTTCCTTTACAATTTATTGGATTTGTAGATTCTCAAATTGGAAATGATGTAGTGATTGAAGGAAGTACTTCACAAAAGAAATTATGTGCAAACGTTGCTGCTCAAATTGTAGCTTTTGCGTGTGGTAAAGACGATGAAAATCCAAATAAACAATTTGAAGGTGGTAGACCATCAAGCATTATTATTGGTAAACAATTGACACCAGCTTCATTAGGTGCTTTATTAGCACACTTTGAAAATAAAGTAATGTTCCAAGGATTTATCTGGAATGTAAATAGCTTTGACCAAGAAGGTGTCCAATTAGGTAAAGTATTAGCTAAACGCGTATTAGCTCATGATACAGATGGCGCATTAAAAGAATACGCAGATTTATTTGAAATTTAATCAACAAATGGAATCTTTGGATTCCATTTTTTAAGGAGCTTTTATGGAAAAAATTGCAAGTTTTACAGTGAATCATATTGATTTATTACCTGGAATCTATGTTTCAAGAAAAGATACCATTGGTAACGAAATTATTACTACCTTTGATCTTCGTATGACAGCACCCAATCGTGAACCCGTAATTAATACGGCTGAAATTCATACTTTAGAACATTTAGGGGCAACTTATTTAAGAAATAATGAACAATGGAAAGATCGTGTCATTTATTTTGGACCTATGGGTTGTCGAACAGGATTTTACTTGATTTTAGCTGGGGATTATGAATCAAAGGATATTGTTACACTAATTCAAGAACTTTATCAATTTATGGCAGAGTTTGAAGGAGAAGTACCAGGCGCATCACCACGTGATTGTGGAAATTATTTGGATATGAATTTGCCTTTGGCTAAAATTGTTGCGAAACGTTTTTTAGAAAATACACTGAATCATTTAAGTGAAGAAAATTTAAATTATCCAGAATAAGCTACATTTTGTAGCTTATTTTCTTTGAATCGTGTATGATAGCTACGTTTAGAAAGAGTTGAAACAATGGACTATAAAAATAACAATCATTTTTCTTTTGAAAAAGTAAAAACACTTTCCAATGGTTTAGGAAGAGCGGGTATTATTCATACTCCACATGGCAATATTCAAACCCCTGCATTTATGTGTGTTGGAACTGGAGGGCATGTTCGCTATTTATCAATGCAAGATTTGAAATCCATTCATGCCCAAGCAATGTTAAGTAATGGTTATCACTTAAGAAAGCCTTCTTATGAAATTGCCGAAAAAGGTGGTTTATCCTCTTGGTCTGGATGGAATGGACCGACATTAACCGATTCAGGTGGATTTCAAGTCATGTCTTTGGGTTCTGGAATCGGAAAAGTTGTCAATATGGAACGGGAAAAAGAAGTTGTGAATGCAGCTAAAAAAGATCGTCTAACCGTTGTTCAAGAAGATGCGGTTTATTTTACCGATCCATTTACCGGTGAAGATGAAAAAATTGGTCCCGAAGAATCGATGCAGATTCAATGTCGGATTGGCGCAGATATCCATATGGCTTTTGATGAGTTAACAAGCTTGGCAGATACTTATGAATACAATGTAGAAGCTTTAGCTCGTACGGAAAGATGGGCTGTTCGAAGCTTAGATGAGCATAAAAAACACTGTATGGATTTAGGCTATTATCAAGCTCTATATGGAGTTTTACAAGGAGGGCGTTGGGAAGATTTACGGCGTTCGACGGCCAAAAAATTAGCCCAAATGGATTTTGATGGTTATGGACTAGGTGGAGCTTTTTTAAAGGAAGATTTAGGGGAAATTTTACGTTGGTGTTGTGAAGAACTACCAGATCATAAACCACGTCATTTATTAGGCTTATCAAGACCAGATGATATTTTTACTGGTGTTTCTATGGGAGCTGATACATTTGATTGTGTTGCTCCAACACGTGAAGCTAGACATGGTCGTATTTATCATCGTTATGGTTATTACAGTATTAATAAACAACAACATTTGAATGAATTATTAGATCCGGAATGTGATTGCCCAACTTGTAAAGCAAAATGGACAAGAGGACAATTACGTGCTTTGAAAAAATCGGATAAAGATGAAGACAAGGAATTGTTTTTTCGCTTAGCTTCGATTCATAATTTACGTTTTATTATTCGTTTGATGGAAAATATTCGTCAATCTATTTTAGAGGATCGCTTTGAAGAATATCAAAAGGAATTTTTTAAAGATTATTATGGAAAATAAAAGTGTTCTTTATTGGAGTTTTTCTTCAATAAAGAACACTTCTTTAATATTGTTTCAATTGCTTAATTTCATCTATGCTTAATTCACGATATTCACCAATAGGAACACCATCTAAATTTAAAAAACCAAATTCAATTCGTTTTAAATATTTGACTGGATTACCGATTTTTTCAAACATACGTTTGACTTGGTGATATTTCCCTTCATGAATGATTAAAGTTGCATGGGTTTCATCAATTGCTTCATATTCAGCTGGACTAGAAGTAAAATCTTCAAATACCATGGGTTGTGAAAAAAGCTCTTTGGCATTCTCTGGTAGTTTATTTTCAACTTCAACATAATATTTTTTTGGTACATGGTGTTTAGGAGATAAGAGTTGATGGGCTAATTGGCCATCATTTGTAATTAATAGAAGGCCTTCAGTATCCAAATCCAATCGACCAACAGGTGCACAATCCTTTCGAATACAGAAAACTAAGTCCATAACAGTTGGATAATGAGCATCTTCAGTTGCGGATAAATAACCACTCGGTTTATTTAATAGGTAGTATTCGTATTCAACATATTGTAAAGGCATACCATCAACAATGACAATCGTATTTTCATCCACCTTTTGGTTGGGACTTTTGATCACTTGCTCATCAATCACAACCAATCCTTTTTTTATGATTTCTTTTACTTCTTTTCGTGTTCCATATCCCATATGCGCTAAATATTTATCTAATCTCATTGCCAACGCCATCCTTTCTTATATTTATTTTTAATGATTCCTTGAGAAATTTTACCGAAACCTAAACTATAACCATCTACGCAGACTAAAACCCATCCTTTCATTTTTGAATTTAAATTGGAAACATCAATGGTTTCACCCTTTAGATATTTAAGGATGCGTTGATCATCCCTTGATAAAGAAATGGATTGTTTAAATTGGTTCGGTTTTAAAAAAGAAGCGAGAGCTTGACTTGGTTCAAAGCGGTTCTTTTTTATCTCTCCCATGAGCAAACCAGATCTAACTAAGCGGATTTTTTTAAAATCGTTTGAAAGATTGGTCTCAAAGTAAATAAAACCCTTTTTTTCAATAAATGATCCATATTCCCATGGATAATCAATTTTTTTTAAAAAGGCTTGAAATTCTTTATTTGAAGTCATTGAAACTTTCTTGTTTATTTTATTGCTTTTAGACTGACCAGCTTTTTGAATTAAAGCAGCAAAGTGACCTTCGCCTTTTATTTTATGTGGATATAAACGACGACATTCCTTTAATTGAATCCCTTCTTGAAAGCCACTTATACTTGGTAATTGATCCAAAGAAAAAGAACTGTCTTCATCTAATAAGCTTTGAATGACTTCTTCATTTTCTTCGCTCGAAAAGGTGCAAGTCGAATAAAGGATTTTTCCACCTGGTTTTAGTAGGCTAGATGCAGCTTTTAATATTTCTTTTTGAATTGGAACGTAATAAGAAGAATCTCTTTCCATCCAGCTTTTAATTAAGCTCGGATCCTTACGAAACATTCCTTCACCACTACAAGGTGCATCAATTAAAATCTTATCAAAGAAGTGTGGCAGTTTCTGAGAAAGCTGCACCAGATCTTCACTGGATATATAGGTGTTTTTGAAACCAAAGCGTTCGATATTTTTAAGCAAGGCTAAACAACGGGAATGGGAAATATCATTGCATAAAAGAAAACCCGTACCGTCTAATTTTGCAGCAAGTTCAGTGCTTTTACCACCTGGTGCTGCACAAGTATCTAGAACAAAGTCACCTTTTTCAATTGGTAAACTTGAAGCTGGAAACATAGCGCTTGGTTCTTGAATATAATAAAGCCCTGCATAATAATAGGGATGTTTTGAAACTTGTGCATCTTTATTTACATAAAAACCATTCTTACACCAAGGAATGGCATCTAATTGAAAAGGGGAAAGTTTGATAAAGTCCTCAACGGATATTTTCGATGTATTGATACGAATGCCAAGATAAGGACTATGATTAAAGCTTTCAAGATAGTCTTGATAATCTTCTTGAAATAGCGTTTGCATCTTCTTTTGATAGGATTCAGGTAGTTGCATAAATCTCCTCCATTGAAAACCATTATATCATGGACTTAATGACATTTATTAGTCGGTTTTTTTATTCTTTTGGTGTATGATTTGTATAGTTGATGAATAAATAGAAAAGAGGAGAGTTATGTCAATTTTAAAATTAAAGCCAGCTACGAAAGACTATCTATGGGGTGGTCATCGTCTTGCGGATGAATATGGCGTTGAATTTGATGGACCTGTTTTGGCAGAAGCTTGGGAGTTATCTTGTCATCCTGATGGTCCAAGTATGATTAGCAATGGAGAGTATACCGGAAAATCTTTAAAAGAATTTATTGATGCAGAAGGCTTTGAAGTTTTAGGAAAGAATTGTGCTCGTTTTCGAGAATTTCCTATTTTAACGAAATTTATTGATGCCAAAGATAATTTGAGTATTCAAGTGCATCCGGATAATGCCTATGCTTTAAAAAATGAAAACCAATATGGAAAAACGGAGATGTGGTATATCTTAGATGCTGAACCGGATGCTTTCTTATACTATGGTTTTAAAAAAGAAATTTCGAAAGAAGAATTTGAACAACGAATTAAAGATAATACATTGTTGGAAGTTTTAAATGCACAACCCGTAAAAAAAGGCGATGCTTTTTTAATTAAGGCCGGAACCTTACATGCCATTGGAAAAGGTATTTTGATTGCTGAAATCCAACAAAATTCCAATGTAACTTATCGAATCTATGATTATGCGCGTCGAGGTAAAGATGGTAAATTACGTGATTTACATATTGCGCAATCATTGGATGTAACACAACGTAAACCGGTCAAAGCAGATACAGAAGGATATCCACATATTTTTGATACGGATTATTTTACAGTAGATAAATTAAATTTGGATGGTAAAACTTGTAAAGAAGTTTTGGGACATGTGGATGAGACTTCTTTCTTATCTGTCTTAATTTTAGATGGAAAAGGTACAATTGCATCTGGTGAAGATGTGATTGGTTATGGAAAAGGCGATAGTTTCTTCTTACCAGCAAATTCAGGTGATTGGAGAATTGAAGGTGTTTGTGATGCTCTTTTAACTACGATTCGTCCAAAAGAAAATCCGATTGTCGTTAAAGTTAATATAAATGAAACAAGTGAAATTTCTTTAGTGAATGAAAATGAAGAAGTGCTTGCAAGCCAAACAATTGAAAGTAAGGATTGTACGACGGTTGCAAAAGCGGTGATGTCCTTTATTGAAGAAAAAGAAGTTCCAATCGAACAAGTGGTTGATGTTCAAGTAACTTTATCCAATTCTAATTTAGAACAAGCACAGGATGAAATGACGGCTGTTATTCCATGTCCTGTTCATTTTGAATAGAATCCGTAAATCGGATTCTTTTTTGTGTTATATTTGATATAGATTTGGAGGATTTCTTATGCGTTTTTTTATGCCAACGGATGTTTATGAAGGAAAAGATTGTGTGAAGCTTTATCAAAAACAATGGACTTGTTTTGGAAAGAAAGCCTTTTTGATTACAGGAAAGCATTCTTCGAAAAAAAATGGATCTTTAGAAGATGTTCTTTCTGTTTGTAAAGATAATCAAATTGAGACTGTTTTATTTGATCAAGTGGAAGAAAATCCATCCATTGAAACAGTTATGAAAGCACGAAAGATCGGTTTAGAAGAAAAAGTGGATTTTGTGATTGGACTTGGTGGAGGTTCGAGTATGGATGCAGCCAAAGCTATCGCATTAATGTTGGCCCATCCAAATGAAGAAGCATCTTATTTATATGAAAAAAAGGATTCAAAAACTTTACCCATTGTCTGTATACCAACAACTTGTGGTACAGGTAGTGAAGTAACTGGTGTTTCGGTCTTAACCATCCATGATCAAAAGACGAAAGGATCCATTTCACATAAAATTTTTGCGAATGTTGCACTAATTGATGGAAAGTATTTATCCTATGCGCCACAAACAGTTATATGTAATACAGCAGTAGATGCTTTAGCTCATAGTTGGGAAAGTTATATCAATCAAAATGCAAGCGATTATAGTCGTATGTGTGTAAAAGCTGCACTTGAATCTTGGTCTCGAAACATTGATTTTTTCTTAGAAAAGAAAGAAGCAAAAGAAGAAGATTATCAACGAATGATGCGAGCTTCGGCATTTGCTGGCATGGCGATCGCTCAAACAGGGACAAGTCTTCCGCATGGATTTTCATATCCTATAACTTATCATAATCATATTGCCCATGGAGCTGCTTGTGGTTATTTTTTAGCTGGTTATTTAAAAAAGAGTACAGATTGTGATTACTTATTAAATCTTGCAGGTTTTTCTTCAATGCAAGATTGGAAAAAATTTTATCAAACGGTTTGTCCAATTGCACCTTTATCAATTCAAGATTTAGAAAAAGCCGAAGATGTTGTATTCCATAATCCTGCAAAATTAAAAAATGCCCCATTTACAGTTACAAAATCGATTTTGCATGAAATTGTATTTGAAGGTGATTCTTGTGAATAAAGAAGCTCTCTATTATGCCAAAGATGCAATTTATACCTTTTCAGCAACTATTTTATCTTGTTCTAAGAAAAAGAATCATTTTTGGATTACTTTAAGTCAAGATGGCTTTTATCCAGAAGGAGGCGGACAACCATCGGATCAGGGGACTTTAAGTGCAAATGGTGAAACATGGAAAGTTTTAGATGTAAAAGAAGGAAATCCTAATTTTCATCGAATCGATCATGAAATTGAAGTTGGAACGGAAGTATTCTGTAGTATTGATAAAAAGCGACGCTTTCGCTTGAGTCAAAATCACAGTGGTGAACATATTGTATCGGGCTTAATACATCAAGCATTTCATTATGAAAACATTGGTTTTCATATGGAAGGACAAGGTGAAATCAAAGGATTAATGACGATTGATTTTAATGGGATTTTATCACAAGAAGATTGTAAAAAAATTGAACAGGAAGCTAATCAAGTGATTTGGCAAAATGAAAAAATTGAAATTCTTTGGAATCCTTCCTCTTCTCTTGTTTATCGAAGCAAAAAGGAATTAGAGGGGGATATTCGGGTTGTAAAAATTGCGGATGTGGATTTATGTGCATGTTGTGGAACGCATGTTCAAACAACTGGAGAAATTGGCTTGATTAAAATCTTGTCCTGCCAAGCACATCGCAAAGGGAGTCGACTCACTCTACTTTGTGGAATGGATGCTTATCAAGATACTTGTATAAAAGAACAAGTCTTACGATCAATGACACAAAATTTATCAGTATCTCCTTATAAAGGCTTAGAAGCCTTAAATAAACTCCAAAAGGAAAATATGGATAAAAATCATCAAATAGCCAATTTACAAGAAGAAATTTATGCATTGATTGCAAAAGACATTCCATCTTGTTTCGCTTATATGCATTGGTTTTGTAATAAAGATGCAACAAGTCTAAGAAAAGCTTGTGATTATTTAATGCATCAAAGTCAGGCTTGTACGATTTTTGTAGCCAGTCAAGAAGGAAATCAAATTCGATTTGCTCTAGGAAGTACAAAAGAAGATGTACGCCTTATATTAGAAAAGTTATCCAAACATTGCGAAATTCAAGGTGGTGGCCAAAAAGAAATGGTTCAAGGAAGGATTCAGTCAACACAAGAAGAAGTTAAACAAATCTTAAAGGAAGAGAATTTTTATGGAAAGTAAAGCTTTATTAAATATTCTTGTTCAAGCTGGAAAATTAAAAAAGGAAACAAGACATTGTTTCCTTGATTCGACAAGAAAAGAAAGTGTAGCAGATCATAGTTGGCGCGTGGCTTTAATGGCTTTTTTGTTAGAAGATGAGTTTTCTCATTTGGATATAAAAAAAGTCATAAGTATGTGCTTAATTCATGACTTAGGTGAATCTTTTACAGGAGATATTCCAACCTTCGAAAAAGGGAAAGAAGAAAGTAAAAAAGAAGAAGAAATACTAATGCATTGGATTCAGACCTTTCCAGAACCAACAAGAAGCAATTGGATTCAACTCTTTCACGAAATGAATGAACAAAAAACACAGGAAGCGAAACTTTATAAAGCATTGGATAAATTAGAAGCGATTTTATCACATGATGAGTCAGATATTGAAACCTGGTTGGATTTAGAATATGAATTACAATACCAATATGGTCGAAAAGAATGTGAATTTTCCGAATATTTATCCGAACTTCATGATGAAATTGATCAATGGACCGATCAAAAAATTGCACAAAAAAAAGTTGGATAACGTTTTAAAGTTGTTGTTTAGGTTTAGAGAAAGGGTGTTATCCAACAAGACAATTATACACAGAATAAATCAAAAAATAAAGAAATAAAATTCACGAAAATAAGGAAATAGTTAGTCATAAATAATAATAAATAGGAAAGAACGGAGGACTTTTTGTTTCTTCGTTTTTCTATCTTGTGATAAACTAAGCACATGGAAATTTCAATTGAACATTTAAAAAAAATAGAAAAAGATACTTATGTATTGATCGATATAAGAGAAAAAGAAGAAGCTCTAAAAAATCCAATTCAAAAAGCCTTACTTTTAAATGAAGAAGAAGTTTTGCAGACGGAATTTGATTTTAATAAAAAACTGATTTTAATTTGTGCACATGGCAAGTTAAGCATTCCGATTGCTTTGCAATTAGAGCAAAAAGGGTATGAAGCTTATAGTTTAATTGGTGGCTATGTTTCAATCGTCATGGATCAAATGAAAAAAGAAAGAGAAGAAGATGATTGTAAAAAAATAGAGAGAAGTATTATCAAAACCTATCGAAAAAAAATATGGTCTAAATTTACAAAAGCAATAAAAGAATATGAATTAATTCAAGAAGGAGATTCCATTGCTGTTTGTATATCCGGAGGAAAAGATTCTATGTTGATGGCAAAATGCTTTCAAGAGTTGCATAGATATTCTCCGATTCAATTTGATGTCAAATATATTTGTATGGATCCAGGTTACTCGAAAGAAAATCGTGAAGTAATCGAAAAAAATGCACAAAGGCTTCATATTCCAATTACTTTTTTTGAAAGTGATATTTTTGAGAATGTCTTTAATATAGAAAAGAATCCTTGTTATGTTTGTGCACGAATGCGAAGAGGGTATCTTTATAATTATGCAAAAAGTATCGGATGCAATAAAATTGCACTCGGCCATCATTATGATGATGTGATTGAAACAATTTTAATGTCGATGCTTTATGCCGGGCAAATTCAAACTATGATGCCGAAATTACATTCCAATCATTTTGAAGGAATGGAAGTAATCCGTCCTTTGTATTTGATTCATGAAGAAGATATTAAGGGTTGGGCTCGATTTAATGATTTGTACTTCATCCAATGTGCGTGTAAATTTACAGATACTTGTAGTAGTGAAGCTTGTTTGACAAGACCACGCTCTAAACGAGTAGAAGTTAAAAATTTAATTCGACAAATGAAAGAAACAAATCCATTTGTTGAACAAAATATCTTTAAAAGTGTTGAAAATGTAAGCTTGCCAACCATAATCGCTTATAAGAATGATCAAGAAAAAGTACATTTTTTAGATCATTATGATAAAGAAAAGAATGAAATGAATAAATAAGGATTCTATAGTTATAACAATCATCAGTAAGTATTGACAAATTTACAATACATTATTTAAAATAAAAGTGTGAAAGTGTACCTTTGTTGTTAAAAGTAATTAGGTTAAGTAGGAAGGAAGATGTACAATGGCAAAGAAGAAAACGAAAAAATCCAATAATTTGTTGAAAGGTGTTGCCACAGCTGGCGCATTTGTTGGTGGTGGAACAATCTTTAATGGAAATAATGCAGTTTATGCAGCTGAACATGAATTAGCGAGTGAAAGTTCGATTTTAAATGGACCAGAATCGATGTCTGCTTCAGAATCTGGTACTTGCTCGTTATCTGAAAGTACGACTCAAGAATATCAAGATAATTCGATTCAATCTGAAACACAAAATACGAACGAAAATGTTATTTTGATTAATGAAGATTCATCTGTAGACGAAAATGTTGAAGCAGATACAAGTGAAAACAATTCTACAAGTGCATCAACATCTCAATATAACAGTGAGTTTACAAGTATAAGTCAAGAAAGCACTTCTACTTCTGGTGAAAAATCGGATGCAATTTCAGAATCGGAATCATTAAGTGAATCAACAAGTTTATACTCTGATTCAAATTCAGCTTCTTTGTCTGAGAGTGCATCGCTTTCGGCTTCTACATATAAAGTGAGTGAATCCATTGCACAATCAACATATGATTCGACATCAAATGCATTTGATAAAGATCGGAATGAAACACTAGAAAATTTAATTAAAGAAATTGAAGATTATAAGAAGCAATTAGCAGAAGCAAAGAAGAATAATAGCTATGATCAATGGTATAGTATTGCAAATACCTTTATGGTAAAACTTGCAGAATATTATTTCTATCAACAATATGGAACAGGAACAATTAAGTCAATAGATTCTACTTGGCACAATAATCCACCAACAGACTGGACTGGCAAACAAGACTTCACAAAAAATAACTATTATATTTCATATGAAGATGCAAATGGTAATATTCATGTTGGTTATTTTGATTGGGTTGCAGTCGATAGTAATAATAAAGTGGTTGAGAGTACAGATGTTAGTCAATATGAAGACTTAATGGTCTTACGTAAATCTCCAATTTATTCGAATACAAATGGTTATGGTCAATACTATTACTATAAAGGAAAAGATGGAAAAACCCATGTTTTCTATCGAAGAAGTAGTTATTCAACATGGACAGAAATTGATGGGGCTACAGTTACTGAAACTGGACAATATACAGCAACAATCACATATAATGGAAAATCGTATTCAACACAGATGGGAACTTCCGATTATCCAGATTTTGCAGAAGTACCAAATGAAATCTATAATTCAGGTTCCACAACTATTAAAGGTTATCCATTCTTCTCAATCAAAGAATACGATAAAAAAGAAGATGATTATAATTCAAAACGAAGCGAATTCAATAGTGCATCTGAAGAAAAGAGTCAATTAGAAAGCGAATCAATCAGTGCAAGTAACAGTATTGAATCGGAAAGTATTTCTATAAGCAATAGTACTTCAACTAGTACTTCTGTAAGCGAATCGGCTTCTAATAGCCTTTCTACACATGAATCGGAAATTGAATCAAAGAGTAAAAGTTTAGAATCGGAAAGTAAATCTGTCTCTGAATCTCAGAGCAAATCTGCTTCTGAATCGACATCAGAAAGTGAAAGTACATCAATATCAGAATCTGTAAGCAAATCAACTTCAGAATCTGAAAGTAAGTCGACTTCGGAATCAGAAAGTAA
>CAVBLW010000036.1:0-31242 GCA_963596085.1 Bacteroidaceae bacterium
TATACTTTAAGTATGAGAAGACAAACAACTTATGATTCACCAATTGGAAGATTATAGATGAATCGAATCCAATTTATTGGACAAAAAGTTATAAAATTGATTGTTCGCAAATATAATCTTAATGATGAAGAAGGGTTTAAAAAGTAGAAAAATAGATTATTTTCACTAGAATTTAAAATTTATGTAATTAATCGTGTATTGGACGGAGAATTAAAACTTCATTATCACCTTAAATTTTCAGATTCTACTTTTAGGCATTACTATATTTTGAAATGACTGACTTTTTTTGTCAAAAAATTGTAAACCTAGGAAAAAATCAAAAAATTGGTAAAATAGAATATGAATATATAAGTGGTAGAGAGAGGGAACATAAATATGAAAAAGCCGTTAGGAAGTAAACGAGGCTCTCCTGTGAAAAAGACCCAATGGGTGAGCTATCAGATTGAATATGATAATCGACATATTCACGTATCTTGTTATGCATGTAATAATTATTCAGAAAAATGCAAACCTTTCACGAAACAAGCAATATCAATTTATAATATTGGAAAGATTGTTTGAGTTTCAAATTTCAATATGGTTATGCTTAGGTGAATAATAATGAGAAAATCAAGATTTAACAATTTTTCAGTTGAAACGAAAAAATACGATAAGTGGAATGAAACATGTAATCCAGATAATCCGTTTCCTGTAAATTTATATGCTAGCGAGTATCTTGACATTCTTCACAAAGAATGGAGAGAAGAATATGATCCATTTGATGAATATTTGGGACTTGACCCATCTGACTTTAATACAGAAACTGAGTATAAAGAAGCTCTTGAAGAAAGAATGATATGGAAGGATGATTATGATCCGTACAATCAATTTGATGAAATTAATCCATCCGATTATAATTCGGAAATTGTGTATGCCAATGATATAAAAGATAAATTATTAATAAAAGAAAATAAAAATTTGGATTGTGCTTTTTTAAATAACGATTTTACTTTGTTCCCTAATTTTCTTTACGACCAATTTTTTGATCATCAATTTATTTCTTTTGGAGGAAATTTTAGTGATTATAAAAATAACAACAAAAGTAAAGCACTATGGAAAGTAGAATTTGATCCAGAAAATGCGTGTGATACCAGTCCTTTTGATTATTATACAAAAAGGGATTATTTTGTTGCTCTTCAAAAGGAAAAAGATGAAAAATATTACACAATAAGATTAGAAGTAAAATATAATCCAAATCATGAATATGATATTAATCCTGATGATTTTGATGATGAGTTTAAATATCTTGATGCTCTTCGAGTAGAATGGAAAAAAGACTTAGATCCTAATAATCAATATCCAAACGTTAATCCATTCGACTATGACAGAAAACGTTTCTATCTAAGCGTTCTTCGAGTAGAATGGAAAAAAGATTTAGACCCTAATAATCAATATCCAGGTATTGATCCATTTGAGTATGACACCAAGAGCTTATATTTCAGTGCTATTCGTAAACAATGGAAAAAAGATTTAGATCCTAGTAATCAATATCCAAGTATTGGTCCATTTGAGTATGACACAAAGAGTTTATATCTCAACGCTCTTCGTCAAAAATGGAAAAAAGATTTAGACCCTAATAATCAATATCCAGGTATTGATCCATTTGAGTATGACACCAAGAGCTTATATCTCAGTGCTATTCGTAAACAATGGAAAAAAGATTTAGATTCTAATGATGGATATTCCTCTATAAAACCTTACATTTTTGATACAAGAGAAGGATACTCTGAAACGATTTATACAAAACGCGAATATGCAAATTTTTATTATACAAACGAGCCATTGTATATTATTGATAATAATAAGTTTTCAATAAAATTTAATGGAATACGTAAAATTTTAATTTCATCAAATAACTCATCATGGTTTATTGATTTTGTGATTGATAACAAAAGTTCATACCCGATACGTTTATCATTGAGTGATGTTTTTGTGAATGAATATGAAATAAAATTAAAAAACAATACATGTCCAGTATATGGTGGAAAAACAGTCTTTACTGATGTAGTCAGTCTCTTTAAAATTGATGATAAAAGAATAGAAAAACTAGATATTAAAAAAATCGAACAATTGATATTTACCATAAATATAGAAGAACCTACAATATCTCAAGATAATATTTTCGAGGAAAGAATATTTTTGAAATTTACATAATCTAATCGTATTCATAGAACTTTTATTGTAATGCCTCTTTGAAAATTTCAGAATCTACATTAAGTGAAGACAGTGGATTGTTTGGTGCTGCTTGTTTGGTATACACGAAGGAATTATTTTAAGGTTTAATGGTTATATGCATAATTAAAATGAAACTAGAGTATGATTTTGCTCTAGTTTTTTTTATACTTTAAGTATGAGAAGACAAACAACTTATGATTCACCAATTGGAAGATTATTACTCATTGAAGAGGATGGATTTTTAATCGGAGTCTATTTTGATTCAAATCAATCCGTAAAAAATCAAGAATCAATCATTTTTCAAGAAACAATTGCTTATTTAGATGCATATTTTAAAGGGGAATGTCCAAAGATTTTACCAGCAATAAAGATGCATGGAACAACATTTCAACAGAAGGTCTGGAATGAACTTTTAAAAATTCCTTATGGACAAGTTGTTACTTATGGGGATTTAAGTTTGGCTCTTTTCGGTCATAAGAAAGGATCACAAGCCATTGGACAAGCCGTTCATCGAAATCCGCTATCCATTCTTGTTCCTTGTCATCGTGTTGTTGCTCAATCAGGGATTGGTGGATATGCAGGTGGCATTGAAAGAAAAAAAGCTTTGTTGGAACTGGAACAAAGCTTATAGTTGTTGATTGCTTAATTGAATGATTTTCTTTGCGGTTGGATAATCAATATAGAGATAGTCAATTAAATCGCCATGAATTGCACCAAGGATAGCTTCAGCTTTTTCTTTACCAATGGCGATGACGACTTTATTGGGAATGGTACGTATTGTTGTTAGGTCGGTTGCAACCACTCGTTTGTCTAATTGTGGATCGGCCAACTTTCCATCCATTGTAATAAAGTGAGAACAAACATCCCCCACTGCTACTTCACTGATTTTTTGATATTCTTCCTCTGAAAAACAACCCATTTGATAAAGAGCTGTTTTATGTCCTAAATTTCCAACAGAAAAGACAGCAGTTTGACATTTTAATGCTAAATTCATTGTTGTACGAATACTGCGATCATTTTTTAGTGCTTGTGCAATATCGGCATGATCGACAATTGCTGGAGCTGGCAGTAAATAACCAGAACCATTATAACTATCGACAAAGGATTGAATAACTTCACTGGATCCAACTTGATAAAGAACACGAGAAACGCCACCGTTTAATTGAACAACTTTGACATCTTTTTTTCGTGTTTGGGTTAAAACGGTTCGAAGTTTAGACATGGTAGAGCCCCAAGCCACACCTAATATACTGTTATCATCAACCAATTTTGGAAGATCTTCCGCACAAGCGGCACAAATATCTTGGACTAATACATCGTGATTATCGACCATATCGGGTAGAATCGTTACTTTTTTTAAATGAAATCGTCCTTTGAATTCATTTTCTAAATCGGAATAAGAATGTTTTGGTTCTACAATTGAAATTTTGACAAAGCCCATATCACTAGCTAGTTTTATTAAACGACTAACTGTTGATTTGGATAAATGTTCTTGTTTAGAAATATCAATTTGAGACATGCCTAATTCATAATAGAGTTTTGCGACACGAATAATGAGATTGGTACGATAGCTATCCATAAGCCCTCCTGAAACAAATTTCAATAGTTGAAATATTAATTATATCCTAGATTTAGATGCATAAATTGTCAATAAATAAAGTGCATTTATTGCAAGATTCTTTCTGATCGAACCATTCTTTGCAAGAAATATTCAATAAATGATTAGAAAAGAAAAGCCTTTTATTAAGGATATGATATAAACTAAAGACGAGAAGAAAAGAGGATATGAATGAGAGGAAATCATACGTTTAATTTCAAGGAAATGAAATTAATCCCAATATATGGCAAAAATCCTACAAATCATTGACATAGCTTAAATTCTCGTCATAATGAAAGTGTAAGTACACAGGAGGAACAAAATGAGTACAATCACTTTTATTGGAGCTGGACAAATGGCTTCCGCATTAACTTATCCTACGTTTGAAAATGGTCATGAAATTCGTTTGGTAGGTACACCGTTGGATAAAGATGTGATCCAACAATTAAAAATCGATAATTATCACATCAATTTAAAAAGAACCTTACATGAAGGAATTAAATACTACTATGTCGAAGATATGGAAGAAGCCATTAAAGGTGCTGATGTCATCTTAGGTGGTGTTTCAAGTTTTGGAGTTGAGTGGTTTGCTCAAGAAGTTTTACCAAAGATTCCTAGAAACGTTCCTTTAATTTCCGTAACAAAAGGTATGATCGATCAAGAAGATGGTTCGATGATGACTTATCCAGAATATTGGGAGCAAACAGAAGGTGGAAAAGGTTTATCCATTAATGCGATTGGAGGACCTTGTACATCTTATGAATTAGCCGATAAAGACAACTCAGCGGTTGCTTTCTGTGGACGTGATATTGAAACTTTACGTATGTTGAAATCATTATTCTCTACGGATTATTATCATGTATCTTGTTCAACCGATGTCGTTGGGGTTGAATGTGCAGTTGCTTTAAAAAATGCCTATGCATTGGGTGTTTCATTAGCTGTTGGAATCGCTGAAAAAAATGAAGGTGAAGGTGCAATTCACTATAATTCACAAGCGGCTTTATTTGGACAAGGTGTTCGTGAAATGCGATCTTTACTTCAAATCGTTGGTGGAGAAGATGACAATATTGTTTATGGTGCTGGTGATTTGTATGTAACCGTATTTGGTGGAAGAACAAGAAAAATCGGAACATTACTTGGACGTGGTTTAAGTTTTGATCAAGCAATGGAACAACTACAAGGTGTAACCTTAGAATCGATTGTCATTGCGACACGTACAGCACGTGCAGTAAAACGTTTAGCCGAATTAGGAAAAGTTGATGAAAGTAAATTCCCATTGTTAATGCATGTGGATGAAATTATTAATCAAGGAAAAGAAGTGAATATTCCTTGGAAATCATTTGAAGTTGAATACAACAAGTAAGGAGAACAAATATGTATGATTGCATAATCATAGGAGCAGGAATCAGTGGATGTTCCTTGGCATTTGAACTCAGTAAATACCAAGGGAAGGTATTACTGATTGAAAAGAACAATGATGTAGCGGATGAAACCACAAAAGCCAATAGTGCTATTATTCATGCCGGCTACGATCCAGAACCAAATACATTGATGGCTAAATACAATGTTGAAGGAAATCGATTAACACCTGAAATTTGTCGGGATTTAGATGTTCATTGTGATCCAATTGGTTCTTTGGTGGTTGCCTTTGAAGAAGAGGAAAAAGAAACGCTCGAAAAAATCTATGAACGTGGGCTTAAAAATGGTGTAAAAGGCATGCGTATCGTAGAAAAAGAAGAGCTTTATGAAATGGAACCCAATTTAAATGAGAAAGCCATTGCGGCTTTATATGCTCCAAGTGCATGCATCATTAATCCATGGCAATTGGCCATTGCATTGAGTGAAGTCGCAATGCAAAATGGCATTGAAATTAAATTAAATGAAACTGTCACAAAAATCACAAAGAAAGAAGATTCATTTTTAGTCAATGATCAATATGAAGCTAAGATGGTCGTTAATGCAGCTGGTGTTCAATGTGATCAAGTAACGGGTTTAGTCACAAAATGTGATTATAAAATTGAACCAAATAAAGGGGAATATTATCTTTTAGATAAATCCCAAGGAACCTTAGTCAATCATGTAATTTTCCAATGTCCTAGTAAAGAGGGAAAGGGTGTTCTTGTTTCACCCACTGTTCATGGAAACTTGATTGTAGGTCCAAGTAGTGAATCCAGTGATGAAGAGGATTATGCTACGAGTTTAGAAGGATTGGCTTTAGTGAAATCGAAAGCTTTAAAATCCGTTCCAAAGATTAATTTTAGAGAAAATATTCGTACCTTTGCAGGTATTCGTGCCCGTCGAAGTGATCATGGAGATTTTGTGGTCGGTGAAGATCAAAATGTCAAAAACTTTTATTCAATGGCAGCAATGGCCTCTCCAGGATTAAGCAGTGCCGTTGCGATTGCCAAAGACATTGTAAAAATGATGCAAGAAAAGGGATGTTTTATTGAAAAAAATGAAGCAGCCGTTACGACAAGAAAAGTGATTCAATTCAATCGAATGAGTCATGAAGAAAGAAAAGAAGTCATTGAAAAACAACCAGCCTATGGACGAATTATCTGTCGATGTGAAAGCATCAGTGAAGGAGAAATCCTAGATGCCATTCATCGTTGCCCACATCCAGTGAGTATTGATGGCATCAAACGTCGATGCAATACAGGCATGGGAAGATGTCAAGGTGGGTTCTGTGGACCAAGAGTACAAGAAATTTTGTCACGTGAATTGGGCATTCCACAAGAAGAGATCGTAAAAGATAAGAAAGGCTCACAAGTCTTGTTCTATCGAACCAAGGAGGACATGGGCAATGAATAAAGAATATGATGTGATTGTCATTGGTGGTGGACCAGCTGGTCTTGCCAGTGCTTTGGCGGCACGTGAAAATGGTGCAGAAAAAGTTTTGGTCTTAGAAAGAGATAAAGAATTAGGTGGGATATTAAACCAATGTATTCATAATGGATTTGGTCTTCATCATTTTAAAGAAGAATTGACAGGGCCAGAATATGCTGGAAAATACATCGATCAAGTCTTAAAAACCGATATTGAAATTTTATTAGATACAATGGTTATTGAAATCACAAAAGATAAAACGGTTTATGCGACCAGTGGAGAGCATGGTTATATGGTTCTTCATGCGAAATCTTTGGTTTTAAATATGGGCTGTCGTGAAAGAACACGTGGGGCCATTGCGATTCCAGGAGATCGACCTGCTGGTGTTTTTACGGCTGGTGCAGCCCAACGCTATGTAAATATTGAAGGCTATATGCCAGGAAAAAGAGTCTTGATCTTAGGTTCTGGAGATATTGGATTAATTATGGCAAGACGTATGTCTTTAGAAGGGGCAAAGGTTCTAGCGGTTGTTGAATTGATGCCTTATTCCAATGGATTGAATCGAAATATTGTACAATGCTTAAATGATTATGACATTCCGCTTTATTTAAGTCATACCATTACGGATATCCAAGGAAAAGGACGCGTTGAAAAAGTGATTGTATCTAAAGTCGATGAAAATAAAAATCCAATTCCAGGAAGTGAAATGGAATTCGATTGTGACTGTGTTTTATTATCGGTTGGTCTCATTCCAGAAAATGAATTGTCTCGTCATGCAGGCATTGAAATGTCTGCTCGAACCAATGGGCCTGAAGTTTATGAAAATATGGAAACCAGTGTTGAAGGAATTTTTGCATCCGGAAATGTTGTCCATGTACATGACTTAGTTGACTTTGTTTCTGCAGAAAGTGAAAAAGCTGGAAAAGCTGCAGGATTATATGTAAAAAATGGGGAAGCGAAAAGAGAAAATATTCTTTCAACGGAAGCAGGAAACGATGTTGGTTATGTTGTTCCTCAATATATTCGTAAAGAGAATGTAGAAAAAAGTGTTGAATGTTCTTTCCGTGTTCGTCAATTGGAAAAGAATGTAGAAATCGTTGTAGAAGATGAAGAAAAGATCATCGCGAAATTTAAAAGAGAACATATGGCTCCAGCTGAAATGGAAAAGATTGTATTGCCAAAAGTACTCTTAGACAAGGTAAAAGGAAATCAAATCACAATATCAATTAAAAAGGAGGATCAGTAAGATGAAAGAGTTAATTTGTATTACTTGTCCTCGTGGCTGTCATTTAAAAGTTGATGAAGAAAATGATTATAAAGTCACTGGAAATAGTTGCCCAAGAGGTGCTATTTACGGTAAAAAGGAATTGACGCATCCAACCCGAGTTATTACCAGTACGGTTAAAATTATGGGTGCTTCACAAGAAAGAGTGAGTGTAAAGACAGCTAGCGATGTCCCAAAAGAAAAGATTTTTGAAATCATGAAAGAGTTGAATCGAGTTGAAATCCAAGCACCAGTTCATCGTGGGGATGTGATTGTCGAAAACATTTGTGATACGGGTGTTGATTTACTTGTGACAAAGGATATTAAATAGACAGAGTTATCTTTAACTCTGTTTTTGTATATTGTGAATAAATCACTATTTTGAACATGGTCTTTGATATGCTACAATGAACGAGTTAGGAGATTGATATGAAGAAAAAAGGATTTAATATAACTCTAGGTATTTTTATTGGCTTGATTCTAGGTGTTATTATTGGTGTTATTATGCCAGAATGGATGAATACAGTCTTAACTGTGATCGCAACAATTTATATGTCAGCTTTGAAGATGATGATTTTTCCATTGGTATTTACGAGCTTGGTTATGGGAATCATTGGCATTGGTGATATTGCCAAAACGGGAAAAATTGGCTTACATGCTATTTTATGGTATTGCGGAACAACCGCTTTTGCTTCTGGTTTGGGCTTGGTTTTACCACGTATTTTACATTTAGGACAGGGTGCTCATATTGTGGCAACTGATACAAAGGTTGAAGCAGCTACTTTCAATGGATTATTGGATACGCTTGAAAATATTATTCCATCCAATCCATTTGAAGCCTTTTCAACAGGAAATATGTTACAAGTTTTAGCTTTTGCGGTTATTATTGGCTTAGCTTGTTTAGCTGTAAAGGAAAAAGCGGAACCTTTTGTAAAGCTTTGTGATTCGGTTTATGAAATTTCTATTTTTATTATCAGCAAGATTATGTATGTAACACCACTTGGCGTATTTGCATGTATCGCAACCGTTATGCATGCGAATGGTCTTTCAACAATGATTCAATTGGGCCAAGTTTTAATTGCGTTGTATGTGACCTTTTATGTCTATGCTTTCCTTATTTATGGTGGAATGGTTAAATTTATTGGAAAATATAATCCAATTCAATTCTTTAAAGATGTTGCACCAGCTGGTTTAAATGCCTTTGGAACTTGTTCAAGTAGTGCAACCATTCCAATTTCAATGAAATGTGCAACTGAAAAAATCGGTATTCCAGAAGAGATTACATCGTTGACACTTCCATTGGGAGCGACAATCAATATGGATGCGGTATCGATTTTAATGTCCTTTATGATTACTTTCTTTGCTTCTGCGCTTGGTATGGATTTATCAATTGGGACAATGCTTACCGTATTGGCATGTAATGTTCTATTAAGTATCGGTACACCAGGGGTTCCAGGTGGTGCTATTGCAGCTTTTGCTGCATTATGTCCAATTGCTGGTTTACCAACTTCACAGGTTTTAGGTGTTTATATTTCAATTAACACCTTGTGTGATATGGGCGCAACTTGTGTCAATGTACTTGGTGATTTAGCTTGTTCAACGGTATTAAAAGAAACTTTACATTTAAAAAAATAATTTAAGCGAGCATCTTTGCTCGTTTTTTTTAACTTGACTGAATACCCTAGGAGGGTATATAGTACAAATACAAACAGGAGGGATTACTATGTCGTGCTGTCATCAACATGATTTTGTTCCTAGAGATGAAAAAGAAATCAAACAATTAAAGAATCGACTTCATCGTATTATGGGACAGATGAATGGAATTGAAAAAATGATTGAAGAAAATCGATATTGTGGGGATGTTTTGATTCAAGTAGCAGCGATCGAAAAGGCTTTGCAGTCTTTTGGCTATACTTTGTTACAAAGACACTTAGAAACCTGTGTAACAGAGGATATAAAAAAAGGAGATGAAACCATCATGGCAGAAGTGATGGAGTTAGTTAAAAAATTGAAGTAGGTGATTGAATGATCGAAAATTTTAATGTAACGGGAATGAGCTGTGCGGCCTGTCAGGCGAATGTTACCAAAGCCGTTCAAAAATTAGCAGGGGTTTCTTCAGTGGATGTATCTTTGTTGGGGAATTCGATGAAAGTTGATTATGAAGCAAATCAAGTTTCATCGAAAGAAATTATTTCTGCCGTTGAAAAAATTGGTTATGGAGCCTCAAGTAAAGTAGAAAAAAAAGAAGAGAATAGTTTGCGAAAGGAATGGAATCAAAGACAAGAAAAGATTGAAAAAGAACAAAAAGAAGCAAAATTCCGTTTGATTTTATCTCTTGTTTTGATGATTCCTTTAATGTATATTGCGATGGCTGAAATGATGAATTGGCCTTTACCTTCGATTTTATCGGGTATGCAAAATATGATGGTGAATACCTTGCTTCAATTTATTTTGGCTTCAATAATCCTAGTGATACAAAAACATTATTTTATTGATGGATGGAAGGGTTTGATTCATCGTGCACCGAATATGGATAGTTTAGTTGCGATTGGTTCGAGTGCATCCTATGTCTATGCGATTGCCATGACTTTTTTAATGGCACAAACGATGGGTGTTGGAAATATGGAAAAAGCACATATGGCTGCTCATTCATTATATTTTGATTCAGCTGCCATGATTGTTACTTTGGTCTCAATTGGAAAATATTTAGAATCAAAATCAAAAGCCAAAACGGGTGATGCGCTTGGGAAATTGATGGATCTTACCCCTAAAAATGCGATTGTCTTGCGTGATGGAAAAGAAGTTTCTATATCGAGCGAAGAAGTGCAAAAAGGTGATCTTGTACTGGTTAAACCAGGACAGAGGATTCCAGTGGATGGAAAGGTTGTTTCTGGAATTGGTTATGTGGATCAAAGTGCTTTGACTGGAGAAAGTATTCCAATTGAAAAACAAGTTGGGGATTCTGTGCTTTCTGCGAGTATGAATAAAAATGGATCTTTTCAATTTATTGCTGAAAAGGTAGGCGATGATACAACGCTTGCACAAATTGTTCGTTTGGTGGATGAGGCTGGTACATCAAAAGCAGAAATAGCTCGAATTGCGGACCGTGTAGCAGGTATCTTTGTTCCACTTGTTATGGGGATTGCACTTCTTACTTTTGTTGCTTGGTTATTGCTTCATGCAAGTTTTCAGACGGCTTTAAATAATGCCATCAGTGTGTTGGTGATTTCTTGTCCTTGTGCTCTTGGTCTTGCGACACCGATGGCTATTATGGTTGGTACAGAAAAAGCAGCTAAATATGGCATTTTATTAAAGAATGCGCAAAGTTTAGAAAATCTCCATAAAATCGATACGATTGTTTTGGATAAAACCGGTACAATTACATCCGGTAAACCAAGTGTACAGGATGTTTTATCCTATGCAATGGATCAAGGGGAATTTATTGAATTGGCTGCAAATCTTGAAAGAGCAAGTCAACATCCTTTAGCTCAAGCAATTGTTGAAAAAGCGACAAAAGAAGGAAAAGCACTTGATTCTTTTGAAGATTTACCAGGACGCGGGATTTGTGCAAAGCTTGATTCAAAGATATACTATGCAGGAAATCGTCGCTTGATGGAAGAAAAAGGAATTGAGATTTCTTCACAAGTTCAAAAGGATAGTGAAAGATTAGCACAGCAAGGGAAAACACCGATGTTCTTTGCGTGTACGGATAAGATTATTGGAATCATTGCGGTTGCAGATACAATTCGTGACACCTCTAAAAAAGCGATTCAAGCCTTTAAAAATAAAGGGATTTATGTAGTGATGTTAACGGGTGATAATCACCGTACAGCAAAAGCTATGGCATCCGATTTAGCAATTGATGAAGTCATCAGTGAAGTTTTACCAACGGATAAAGAACAAGAAATTCGTCGTTTACAAAGTCAAGGACGCTTTGTTGCAATGGTCGGTGATGGAATCAATGATGCACCAGCACTTGTTCGCGCAGATATTGGTATTGCGATTGGCCAAGGAACGGATATCGCAATGGATTCAGCTGAGCTTGTTTTAATGAAAAATAATTTAATGGATGTGAATACCGCCATTGAATTGTCAGCAGCTGTTTTAAGAAATATTAAACAAAATTTATTTTGGGCCTTCTTTTATAATGTGATTGGTATTCCTTTGGCAATGGGAATTTTAGAACCATTTACAGGATGGAGTATGTCTCCAATGTATGGTGCAGCTGCAATGAGTTTATCCAGTGTCTTTGTTTGTAGTAATGCATGGCGTCTTTCTTTCTTTCATCCCAAAGAAGTAAAAGAGAAAGTTCATACAAAAGAACCTGTTGTAATCGAACAAAGACCAGTGATTAAAGCGAGCGTAAAAATTGATGGTATGATGTGTAATCATTGTACGGCAACTGTTGATCATGCAATTCGAAAAGTTGCTGGAATAAAAGATGTGAAAGTTGAACTTGAATCGGCAAAGGCTTTTATTTGTATGGATGAAAAAACCAGTAAAATTGCAATTAAACAAGCCATTATCGATGCAGGATATATTCCAAGTGAAATTGAAAGAGAGGAAGAAGAGATGAATTTATTTGGGAAAAAAACAAAAGAAGAAATCAAAGTACCGGATATGATGTGTAAACATTGTGTAGCTCATGTAACAGAAGCTTTAGAAAAAACAGAAGGTATTTCAAATGTAAAAGTGGATTTAGAAAGTAAAACCGCTTCATTTACAGGAGATCGAAAAAAAGCATTTGAAGCAATTAAAGAAGCAGGCTATCAACCAGAAGCGTAAAACAAGGATTATATCCTTGTTTTTTTTAAAATTGGTATATATCATGTGTATATTTATCCTTTTAAAAAAAGATGAAATCGCTTAATTGTTTAAAATTTATGAACATTTTATTGTTTTTAGACTTGAAAATGATATAATTCTTGTAGAAATCGGCGAATAGCGAGGAGGTGCCAAGATGACTGGTACAGTAAAATGGTTTAATGCAGAAAAGGGATATGGCTTCATTAAAAATGAAGAAGGTAAAGATATTTTTGTGCATTTTTCTTCCATTAATTCAGAAGGCTACAAAACATTAGAAGAAGGACAAAAAGTCACTTACGAATTAATCGAAAGTGATCGTGGACCACAGGCAAAAGATGTTACGGTGATTGCTGAATAAAAGGATTGACATAGGAAACTATGTCTTTTTTTTAGGGTAAATAGAGTATGATTTCTTTTTGACGCAAGGATTCTTTTAAATTGATGACCCGTTGGTTTTCGCTTCCACGGAAGGCTAATTGTATATTCTTTTTCGCTTGGATAAAAGGTCCATCTACAAGGATATCAATATAAGATAAAAATTCATCAGTTACTTCACAATGGCGTTTTCCACCTTCTAATAAATCTTGATCAAGAATAAAGCCGGTCCATGCCCAGATGTTTTTTGATGGATAGGCTTCTTTTACTTTGCGACAAAGTTGGACAAGTTCTTTTTGATTGGATATTTCAAAGGGATCTCCACCCAATAAAGAGAGTCCTGCGATGAAATCATTTTTTAAAAACTTTAAAATATAATCTTCTGTTTCTTTTGTATAAGGTTTTCCATAGGAAAAGTCCCAGGTTTCTGGTTGAAAACATTGGAAACAGTGGTTGGTGCAACCAGAGACAAAAAGGCTAATTCTTACACCTTCGCCATTGGCTACATCGTATTCTTTTAAAGCTCCATAATTCATAAGGTACCTCCTATAAGATAAAAGATGAGACAAGCTCATCTTTTTTTATAAATGTAGAACGCGCTCTTTGATTTCTTGTGTTCTTCCTTGATTCCAAAATTGCGTTCCAATATATCCACAAGTACGGCGAGCAACATTCATTTTTTCTTGATCGGTGTTTCCACAATTTGGACATTGCCAAATGAGTTTATGATGCTCATCTTCAATAATTTGAATTTCACCAGAGTAACCACATTCTTGGCAATAATCACTCTTTGTATTTAATTCGGCATACATAATATTGTTATAAATATGTTTCATTACGGCAAGAACGGCGTCAACATTGTTTTCCATATTAGGAACTTCAACATAACTGATCGCACCGCCTGGTGATAATTTTTGGAATTTTGCTTCCAAAGTCAGTTTATCAAACGCATTGATTTGTTCTGTAACATGGACATGATAGCTGTTTGTGATGTAATTTTTATCGGTTACGCCTTTGATTTTACCAAAACGATCTTGTAGACAACGTGCAAATTTATACGTTGTGGATTCCATTGGTGTACCATATAAACTAAATGAAATATTTGTTTCAGCACGTTTTTCTTCACACCAATCATTTAAACGTTGCATGACTTTTAAGCCAAATTCTTCCCCTTTTGGATTGGTATGTGTAACACCTAACATATAGTAGACCATTTCACATAAACCGGCATAACCTAAAGAAATGGTTGAATAGTTATTGTATAAGAGTTTATCAATCACTTCACCCTTCTTTAAACGAGCTAAAGCACCGTTTTGCCAAAGGATTGGTGCAACATCACTTGGTGTTCCAAGTAAACGTTCATGACGACACATTAAAGCTTTACCACAAAGTTCTAAGCGCTCATCTAAGATTTGCCAGAATTTATCCATATCACGTTTCGATGAGCAGGCTACATCAACAAGGTTTAAAGTAACGACCCCTTGATTAAAACGACCATAGTATTTGTGATTTTCTGGATCTGGCGTTAAGAAAGAGCGACATCCCATACATGGGTAAACATCCCCTCCTTTTAATTCTTTCATGATTTTTTCAGAAATATAATCTGGAACCATTCGTTTCGCTGTACATTGCGCTGCAAGTTTTGTTAGATAATAATATTTGCTGTCAGGTTCAATGTTGTTTTCTTCTAAGCAATAAATTAATTTAGGAAAAGCAGGTGTAATAAAGACACCTTTTTCATTTTTAACGCCATTGATGCGTTGTTTTAACATTTCTTCGATAATAACAGCTAAATCATCACGGGTTTGTCCTTCAGGCACTTCATTTAAATACATAAAGACGGTCACAAATGGTGCTTGTCCATTGGTTGTCATTAACGTGATGACTTGGTATTGAATGGTTTGAACGCCTTTTTCAATTTCACGACGAACACGCATTTCAGCGATTTCTTTTACTTTCTCTTCATTTACATCAATTTGGGCTTTCTTGAATTCTTCAGCAACTTCCTTGCGTGCTTTTAAACGAGAAATTTGTACAAAAGGAGCAAGGTGAGAAAGCGTAATGGATTGTCCACCATATTGACTGCTGGCAACTTGAGCAATGATTTGCGTTGCGATATTACAAGCAGTCGCAAAACTGTGGGGCTTATCAATTCCAGTTTCGGAAATCACGGTACCATTTTGAAGCATATCTTCTAGATTAACTAAGCAGCAATTATGCATATGTTGGGCGAAGTAATCGGAGTCATGGAAGTGGATGATTCCTTGTTCATGAGCTTCCATAATATCATTTGGCAATAAGAAACGCTTTGTGATATCTTTTGAAACTTCACCAGCCATATAATCACGTTGCACGCTGTTAACTAAAGGGTTTTTATTTGAATTTTCTTGTTTTACTTCTTCATTTTGACGTTCTAACAAACTCATGATTTGTTTATCGGTTGAGTTGGCTTTACGAACTAAAGCACGTTCATATCGATAAGTAATGTAGTTATGCGCAACCGCAAAAAACTTTTTATTCATTAATTCTGTTTCTACAAGATCTTGTATTTCTTCAACGTTTGCACTTCGTTTCATTTCTTCAACAAGTTGTTCGACGCGTAGTGCGACTTCTTTGATATCATCTTGTGTCATTGGGGTGTGTAGGGTTGCTAAATTGGCTTTGTCGATGGCGTGGAATATTTTTTCAAGGTTGAATTCAACCTCTTCACCACTTCTCTTGATTACATTCATGATACTCTCCTTTTTTATTCTATATAAAATAGTTGAAGGTTCAACTATTGTTTTCCAAGGCATGTTTAAGTATACTTAGAAAAAAATTGAATTCAAGAGTTGTGATTCTTAAAAATTGTGCTTATATCGAATTTAAAGCACATTTATTTTTTGAGATTTTTAACAACCCATAATCTGACATATTATGCATTAAACTCACATGTTTTCACATAGTTTTATGAAAAAAAACAGATAATATTTATGTAGTCTATAAGTGACCTAAGAAATAGGTCATAATATGAATGATACTTCATATATTTCTCTCTCCCTAAATATAAAAAATACAAAAGACGATGTTGGCAAGACATCGTCTTTTGTTTTGTGTCAATTTAAGAATTTCGCATTGCGATGGTTTGAAAAGCAAATAAATCTGGACGATTGCGAGATTCTGTAAATTCGATTTGAATCCCTTGATCGTTATATACATAACTCGAGATGATAGCTAAACTGTTATAACCATCTAAATCTAAATATTTTTCATCTTGTTTGGTGGTTTTTTCGATTGTGACATTTCGCTTGACGGTTTGAATTGTGACATTGTTCTTTTTGAAATATTCAAATAAGGAGCCTTCTAAATCTTTTTCGTTGAGCTCTGGGACAATATCTTTTCGAATAAAAGAAAGATCTAACATCTTTGCGAAGCCATCAACATAACGTAAACGTTGAAAGAAATAAATTTCACAATTTTCTTCGATTCCAGTCTTTTTCGATAACATCTCATCAACAATCATTTCGCTAAAGTTTATCACTTTATTCTCGACTTGAAATCCATTTTCTTGACCCGATTGACTTAAACCGGAAATCGTACTTAAGTCGAAATATCGTTTTGGAAGATCCATTGAAGAATAAATAATATGTACACCTTTACCATGAATGGATTGGGTATATCCAATTTCTGAAAGCATCGCGATGGCTCTGCGAATTGTATTTCTTGAACAATTATAAATTTTGATTAATTCATTTTCGGATGGAAGAATTCCTTCAAACTTTCTTGATTCGATTTTTTGTTTTAAATCATAAAAAATATCTTCATAAATTGATTTTGGCATAATTTACCTCGCTTTTTTATTATAAAACGCTAAGGATGTTTAAACAAGTTTTTTAAAAATACTTGAACTTGTTTAAACAAGATGTTAAAGTGTATGTGCAACCGGTTACATGTTTAAACAAGTTAAAAGAAAGAGAGGGTATTCATCATGGCGAGTAAATATGATGGATTAGCTAGAATTATTCTTCAAAACGTTGGAGGAAAGGAGAATATTAATACAGTTACTCATTGCGTAACAAGGTTACGTTTTAATTTAAAAGATGAATCAAAAGCAAATACAGATGTCTTAAAATCAACCGATGGAATCGTTACGGTGGTTCAATCGGGTGGACAATATATGGTCGTTATTGGGAATCAAGTTGGTGATGTTTTTGATGCCCTTATATCAGTTGGACACCTTCAAGATAAGATGCTTTCAAGCGATGAGACAAAACCAGAAGAAAAACAAAATTTATTTAATACCTTTGTTTCGATTATTACCGGTGTCTTTTCTCCATTTCTTGGTGTTTTTTGTGCCTGCGGTATTTTGAAAGGGGTTATGACCTTATTGGCTACTTTAGGGGTAGTTAATGGAAATGGTGGAACGTACAACATTCTTTATGGAATTGGTGATGCTGCCTTTTATTTCTTACCAGTCATCTTAGGGTATACCGCTTCAAAGAAATTTAAATTACCAGAAATGGAAGGGATGATTATTGGATTAGCCTTAGTTTCTCCTTATATGTTAAATGATGGAACTTATAATATATCGACATTATTTGGAATTCCAGTAATTGCACCTTCAACAAGCAACTATACCAGTACAGTTTTACCAATCATTTGTGCGATTGCTTTTGCGGCATGGTTTGAACGTCGTTTTAAGAAGTTTATTCCCGATACAATTAAAATGTTTACGGTACCTTTAATCACCGTAGTTGTGACCGTTTGTTTGACTTTCTTAGTTATTGGTCCAATTACTTCCGTTGTATCGAATGTTTTGGGTATGATTTTCCAAGTGATTAATGATTTTAGTCCAATTTTAATGGGGTTATTGGTTGGTTTCTTCTGGCAAATTCTAGTTATGTTTGGTTTGCATTGGGCTTTAATTCCAATCGCAATTTCGAATCTAACCTTAGTGAATTCTCAAGGCTTATTAATTGGAGAAGTTATTTTTACAGCAATGCTTGGTACAACATTTGCACAAACAGGTGCTTGTTTAGGTATCATGTTGAAAACTAAAGATAAGAAGATCAAGGAATTGTGTCCACCTTCAATTATTTCTGGACTTGCCGGTGTAACAGAACCAGCAATTTATGGGATTACGCTTCCGAAAAAGGCTCCTTTTTTAAGAACTTGTATTGTATCCGGTATAGCTGGTGCCATTCTTTGTGTACTTGGTGTACGTGATTATCAAATGGCTGGTATGGGAATCTTTGCATATACCGAATTCATTAGCCCAGATACACATAATTTACAACCTATGATCATTGGTATTATCGTTTCCTTATTATGTATTGTTGCGGGCTTTATTTTAGAAATGATCTTCTATAAAGATGAAGTAAAAGAGGAAAGAAAAAGTGTAAGTGAAGGAAGTAAAGCTTCCGAAGAAATTGTTGCACCTATTAAAGGTCAAATTGTTTCGTTAAAAGATGTGAAAGATGAAGTTTTCTCAAGTGGTGCAATGGGTGATGGTCTTGCGATTGAACCGAAGGAAGGTAAGGTTTATGCACCGGTAGATGGTGTCATTACAACCTTCTTTCCAACAAAACATGCGATTGGTATAAGCAGTAATTCAGGAGCTGAAATATTAATTCATGTTGGTATGGATACAGTTTCTATGGATGGTAAAGGCTTTGTTGCGAAAAAAGCACAAGGAGATACAGTAAAAAAAGGTGAATTATTGTTGGAATTTGACATAAATGAAATTAAAGCAGCTGGTCATCCAGTTACGACGCCGATTATTGTAACAAATTCAAAAGATTATACAGATTTAATTCAAACAGAAGAAAAAGAAGTGAATTGTGGGGAACTTTTAATTCAAACTGCAATCTAGAAAGGAAAGTTATGTTTAAAAAAGATTTTTTATGGGGTGGTGCAACGGCCGCGAACCAATATGAAGGGGCTTGGAATGTAGATGGAAAAGGAGAATCCGTATCGGATCATTGTACAAGCGGAACGAAAACAGAACCAAAACATATTATGAAAACGATTCAAGAAGGTACTTTATATCCAAGTCATGAAGCAACCGATTTTTATCATCATTATAAAGAAGATATTGCGTTGGCGCATGAAATGGGATTCAAAGTATTTCGTATGTCAATCAACTGGACACGTATTTTCCCAACCGGCATGGAACAATCGCCAAATGAAGCAGGTCTAGCTTTTTATGACAAAGTATTCGATGAATTACAAAAATATGGAATAGAACCCATGGTGACAATTTCACACTATGAAATGCCTTATGCCTTAGTGGATCAAATCAATGGATGGGCTTCGAGAGATTGTATTGATTATTATATGAACTACTGCAAGGTCATCTTTGAAAGATACAAGGATAAAGTTAAGTATTGGTTAACTTTTAATGAAATTAATGCCGGTACTGCACCAATGGGCGCGGTTCTATCTTTAGGTACAGTACAAGGGTATGAAGGCGTTTTTACGGATGTAAAATTAGAACCATCACTTCGTTATCAAGCGTTACATCATCAATTGCTTGCGAGTGCAAAAGCGGTAAAATATGCCCATGATCATTATCCACAATTTAAAATGGGTAGTATGAATATCTTTGCGACGATGTATCCATTAACTTGTGATCCAAATGATGTCGTTGAATGTCAAAAAGAAATGCAAAAGGTCAATTGGTTTACCAGTGATATTCAAGTTAGAGGAGCTTATCCGTATTGGACGGAACGTTTCTTTAAGGAAAATCACATCCAAATTCATAAAGAAGAGGGTGACGATGAAATCTTATTGAATGGTAAAGTGGATTATTATACTTTCAGTTATTATTGTTCCAATTGTGTTACTTCAAAAGAAGAGGATGAAAAAACTGGAGGAAACATGCTTGGTGGTGTGAAAAATCCTTACTTAAAGGCAAGTGAGTGGGGATGGCAAATTGATCCACAAGGTCTTCGTTATTCATTGAATGAATTATATGCGCGTTATCAAATTCCATTGATGGTCGTTGAAAATGGTTTAGGAGCAATGGATCAAGTCGAAGAAGATGGATCCATTCATGATACTTACCGAATTGAATATTTAAAAGAACATATCCAAGCAATGGAAGAAGCCGTAAAAGATGGTGTTGATCTAATGGGATATACACCATGGGGTTGGATTGATGTCGTATCCGCATCAACTGGAGAAATGGCTAAACGTTATGGACTTGTATATGTCGATAAATATGATGATGGTACGGGTACATTAAATCGATCGAAAAAAGATTCTTTCTATTGGTATCAAAAAGTTATTCAAAACAATGGTTTAGATTAATAGGTCATAGAATACAGGTGAAAGCTTGTATTCTTTTTAATTTAATATGGATAAGAATACTTGATTTTTATTCATATTTGATATAATACTCTTACTATGAAATACAGTGTATGTTTACTTGCAGCTGGTAAAGGAACAAGAATGAAGCTGCCTTACAATAAAGTTTTTCATACGATGAAAGAAGGTGGAACTTTATTGGATGCTAGTTTATATTTATTTCAATCAGATATAGATTGTGAACAAATCACCTTAATGTATGCAAAGGAAGATGAAGCATATATGAAGGAACGCTATGAAAAAGCAGATAAAGTTGAATTGTACCAAGGTGGTGCAACTCGACAAGAAAGTGCTGGTATTGGCCTACGTCATGTAATAAGTGATTATGTAATGATTCATGATGCAGCTCGACCTTTTGTAACAAAAGAACATATTGAAGCTTTAAAGCGTACTTTGGAAGTAGAAGATGCTTGTTTATTGATGGTGCCAAGTGTTGATACCGTTAAATTGGTTGAAAATGGTTATGTTTGCCAAACACCACTTCGTGAGAATGTGTATAATGCACAAACGCCTCAATGTTTTAAAACTTCGTTGATTCGGGCATGTTATGAAAAATCATTTGAAGAAAATCGACAAGCAACGGATGATGCACAATTGGTTGAATGGTATTCGAGCACGCCAATTAAAGTGGTTGAAGGAGATCGGACAAACAAGAAGATCACTTTGCCTCAAGATTTAGATTAAAAGGAGAAGAACATGAAATATTCTGCATTGATTTTTGATGAAGGTTTACAATCGGAAAAGTCTTTACAAAATTTAGATGAATTGAGTCAAATTTTAAAAGAAGATCCAAATTGTCGTCAAATTGTTGTGAGCTGTAACCAGGATGAAATCCTACATTTAGCTAAAACACCAATTTCTAAAGCAATGTATGTTGCTCAGTTGAATGAAAAATATGCTTCTTTGTTGAATGCCTTAAAAGCCGTTGTAGAAGAGAATGTCCTTATTTTTGGTTTATCTTCAAAGGTAGATGAATCCTCTGTGAAGCATGTATTGGATGCACTGAAAGAAATTCCTGCGGTTTCTTTGCATGAAAATTTAAGAGGTTTTGATACCCGTCTTTTAATGTTTGCACTTCAAAAAGCAATGGTTGAAGAATTGAAGATGACGGATTATCTTGATGCAATTAATGAATATGCAGATTTTCCATGTAAGAGTTTATAAAGACACAATCGTGTCTTTTTTTAAGACCTTGATTGGAGTAAAATGTGTACTATGAATTTACAAATAAGAAAGCATACAAATATAAAGACAGGGCTAACAAAAGAGGAAGTTATTCGTTCAAAGCCCAATGTTTATTTAGATAAAAATACCCGTACGGTTAAACAGATTATTCGTGAAAATAGCTTGACGCTTTTTAATGGCATTAATGTCATGTTGGCAGTCATGGTCTTTGTGACCGGTTCTTATCGAAATATGATGTTTATCATTCTGGTGCTTGTTAATACTGTCATTGGAATTATTCAAGAATTGCGTTCGAAAAAGGTTTTAGATAATTTGGCTTTGTTGAATCAACAAAAGGCTAAGGTCTTGCGTGAAGGGAAAGTAAAAGAAATTGCGATTGAAGAAATTGTTCGCGATGATTTATTGATTGTTTCAAGTGGAGATCAAATTTGTGTTGATGCAGTTTGTGTCGAAGGTAGTGTGGAATGCAATGAATCTATTTTGACGGGTGAAAGTGACTCGGTTGAAAAGAAATTTGGGGATACCTTAATGTCAGGTAGCTTTGTAGTTTCTGGTAAAGCCAAGGTCCAAGTTGTTCAAGTCGGAAGTGATACCTACTCCCATTCCATTTTAGAAAGTGCAAAACGTGAAAAACAATATCCATCGGAATTAAGAGATAGTATCGAAGCAATTATTCGTTTTTGTACAATTGTTTTAATTCCAACAGGTGCTATTTTATTGATTAAACAGATTATGGATCCATCCACACCATGGAAGGAAGCGGTTTTAGCAACCGTAGCTGCTGTGATTGGAATGATTCCAGAAGGTTTGGTTTTATTAACAAGTACAGCCTTAGCTTTAGGTGCGGTTAAGCTTGCACGAAAGAAAGTTTTGGTCCAAGAACTCTATTGTATTGAAACGTTAGCTCGTGTTGATACGCTTTGTCTAGATAAAACAGGAACGATTACGCAAGGATCGATGAAGGTTGTTATGACCGATGGTTTAGGACAAAGCTCGGAAGAAGAAATTAAGTATATTTTATCTCGTATGTATGCGGCTTTAGATGATGACAATAGTACCGCACAAGCCATTCGTGAATATGCGGGAAAAGGCGATGGTACTTGTCAACGAACGATTCCTTTTTCAAGTGCACGAAAGGCCAGTGGAGTCGTTTTCGAAGGTGGACGAAGTTATATTACAGGCGCCTATCAATTTGTCTGTGCGAACAAACAACCTTGGCTTGAAGAGCGTATTCAGGAATATGCCCAACAAGGTATGCGTGTTTTAGTTTTGGCCAAAGGCCCAATTTTAGGCAATGAATTAAAAGGTCGTCATGAAGTCATGGCATTGATTTGCATTCAAGATGTCTTGCGTCCAAATATTCGACGAACGCTTTCTTATTTTTATAAACAAGATGTTGATGTCAAAATCATATCTGGGGATGATCCACAAACAGTAGCAGCTATTGCTGCCAAAGCAGGGGTTCGTGGAAAGGCCGTGGATATGACAACGGTTGATGATATTGAACAAGCGGTTCAAGATTATGCGATTTTTGGACGTGTCACACCAGAACAAAAAAAGAAAATGGTTTTAGCTTTAAAAGGACAAGGGCATACAGTTGCGATGACTGGTGATGGTGTAAATGATGTCATGGCCTTAAAAGAAGCAGATTGTTCTATTGCCATGGGAAGTGGAAGTGAAGCAAGTAAAAGTGTAGCTAGTTTGGTCTTGTTGAAAGATCAATTTAAAGCAATGCCATCGATTTTAAGAGAAGGGCGTATTGTTATTAATAATATACAAAGAAGTGCATCTTTATTTTTAGTAAAAACGATGTTTTCTTTTGGATTGGCTTTGTTTTCAATCTTTTGGTTGGCAGGTTATCCTTTTAAACCGATTCAATTATCTATGGTTTCTTTATTAGGAACGGGCTTACCTGGTTTTATTTTGACCTTAGAGCCCAATGAAGAACGTGTCAAAGGGAATTTCTTACGTCATGTCTTTGGACGTGCTTTTCCAGGATCTTTGATGGTTATCTTATCGGTTATTTCTTGTAACCTGTTTAGAGGTTTATTGGATATGTCGAATGCACAATTTTCAACAATTTGTACAATTGTTGCTAGTTGGACTTCTTTATCAGTTTTATTTACCGTTTGTGTACCAATGACTCGAATTCGTAAAATCTTAATGGTTTGTATGCTTGCAGGCTTTGTGATTGGTATTACCTGTTTCCATAGTTTGCTTTATTTAGTTTCTTTGGATTTTTGGCAAATTATCTATTTATTATGTAATATGGCCATCATTCCAGATATTTTATTAATTGCACGACGTATTATTGATCGAACCATTCTTAAAAATAAATAATTCCCGAGTTTAAATCGGGAATTTTTTTTATAGAACGATGACTTCTTTAATTTTTTGTTCTTCTAATGGACGGTCTTGCCAATTGGTTTTAACACTGGCAATTTGATCTAAAGTTTCAAAACCTTCGGTTAATTTTCCGAAAGCGGCATATTGTCCATCCAAATGTGGTGCATCTTGGTGCATGATAAAGAATTGACTTCCTGCTGAATTTGGATCCATAGCACGAGCCATAGATAAAACACCACGACTGTGTTTTAAGTTGTTTGTAAAGCCGTTTCCGCTAAATTCACCAACAATGCTATAACCTGGACCACCCATTCCAGTTCCTTCAGGGTCACCACCTTGAATCATAAAACCAGCAATCACACGATGAAAAATAAGACCATCGTAAAATTTCTTTTGGATTAATTCAACAAAGTTTTCTACGGTTTTAGGGGCAATTTCAGGATATAATTCTGCTTTCATTGTTGAACCATCTTCCATTGTAAATTGAATATTAATTGTTTCCATACTTTCCTCCTAGCTAAGATTGTAACATATCTTAGCTAAAATCATAGAATTGCCCAAAAAACAGACAGTTTTGTTCAAATAACCTTAAAAAAAATAAATCAGAAACGTGTATAATAAGAGCATTAGAGGAAAACTATGTTAGCAGAAAAAAGACAAGAAGCCATTGTGGATCAAGTAAATGAAAAAGGATCAGTCTTAGTTAAGGAGCTTGCCAAGCAATTTGAAGTTACAGAAGATAGCATTCGTAAGGATTTGACCCTTCTTCAAAAAAAGGGACTCTTAAAAAAGACCTATGGAGGTGCAGTAAGAATTCGTGAGAAGATTTCAATCAATGAAATTGTTGCTCGTAAAAGAGTAGGAAAGAATAAAGCGGATAAACAAGCGATTGCCCAAAAAGCCTATTCCTGTATTGAAGACGGTGATTTAATCTATTTGGATTTATCAACTTGTAATTTGGAATTGGCCCGCTTATTAATTCAAAGTGATAAAAATATTACGATTGTTAGCAATATGATTGAAATCTTATTGTTGTATATGAATAGCACGAAAAGAAATTTGATCTTTGTAGGAGGATATTTAAATCAACAAGGGGATGCTTTTAGTGGTTCCTTAACCAATCAACGCTTGGAATCGTTTCACTTTGATAAAGCCTTCATGGGACTTGAGGGCGTTGATATCAAAGCCGGTGAGGTCTATAACTTCAGTTGTGAGGATGGTCTGACGAAACAATGTGTACTCAGGCGTTGTAAAAAAGCCTATATGATGACTGAAACGAGAAAATTTGTTATGGAAGGAAATTATTCCTATGCACGATTGGATGATTTTACAACGGTAATTTGTGAAAAAGAGCCAGAGGCTCGAATAAAAAATAGATTAGAACAGAAAGGATTGGAACTTTTATGAAAAAGAAATATTTCTTCTTTGATATTGATGGAACATTAACAGATAAAAATACTGGAAAGGTTGTTCATAGTGCTTTATCTTGTTTGCATGAATTACAAGCCAATGGACATTTTGTCGCCATCGCAACTGGACGTGCGCATTATAAAGCAAGAGGCTTTATGGAACAAATTGGACTTCATGATATGGTTTGTTGCGGGGGTGGTGGCCTTGTCATTAACGATGAATTGGTACGAAATACCCCGCTTGATTTAGAAAAAGCGAAAGCTATTTTAAAAGAGGAAGAAGAATTAGGCTATGGTGTTTTATTGCAATTGAATGATTCAGTTGAAGTCTATTCAAAAAATGACTTATTTCGTCAACAATGTGGCCCAAGACAAGAACCAACCGAATATATCATTGATCCAAATTTAGATTATGAGCAATTGGATGTTATCTATAAGATGTATTTTTCAATTCCAAAAGAAGATGAAGGAAAACTAAAATTAAAAGATACTTTAGGAAATCTTCGTTATCGCCCGGAATATCTGATGTATCAATACGATGCAAAGCATGAAGGAATTGTTGAAATGATGGAAATCTTAAATGCGCCTTTAGAGGATGTTGTGGTATTTGGAGATGATTATAACGATGCCGTTATGTTTGATCCAAGATGGACATCGATTGCGATGGGAAATGCTTGTCAGGAATTAAAAGATAAAGCAGATTTCGTAACCAAAGATAATGTCGATGATGGCATTTATTATGCATGTAAGAAATTTGCTTGGATTGATTAGCTATGAGAGAAAACTATTCGAAAGAGCGTGTACGCTTTTTACGAAAAAATAAAGAATACGATGCTTTGTATCGTTATTGTTCGAGTTTTGCCTTAGAAAAGAATGTAGATGCTTTTTTTGAACTATCCAAGTGTTATTTGCATGGATGGGGTGTTTCTAAAAATGAATGGCATGCTTTTATGATTCATAATCAATTGGTTCAGCAAGATTATCCCAAAGCATTTTATGCATTGGCTTGGGATTATTATGAAGGCAAGGGTGTGTCAATAAATTTACGCAAGGCTTATCAAAACTTTGTTTTGGCTGCTCGAAAAGGCATTGTAGATGCTATGTTCAATGTAGGAATATTTTGTTACAATGGACTCGGTATAAAAAAAGATGATACGCAAGCCATTTATTGGTTCACGCAAGCAGCGGCTTTAGGCCATTCGCGCGCTCAATTTAATTTAGGAATTTGTTATGAAAAAGGGAAAGGTGTTCTACCGGATCCAATCCAAGCAAATTATTGGTTAGAGCAAGCTTGTGCAAATGGTGATGAACTCGCTAAACGTTATTTAAAAACGAAGGATTTGGATCAAAGCAAACGTTTTATGGAAATCTTAGAAAGCTTGGATCAAATTCAAGTTGTTGAAAGTGACCGATTATGGTTGGATCAAATACGTGAAAAACTCAATCAAATGGAGGAAAAAATCAATGGAAATTAAAAAAGGACAATTAATTGTATCTTGTCAAGCTTTACCCAATGAACCTCTACACTCATCCTATATTATGGGAAGAATGGCAGTAGCGGCAAAAGAAGGTGGAGCCTGTGGTATTCGTGCCAATACGGTTGAAGATATTGCTGAAATTCAAAAAAATGTTGATTTACCTGTTATAGGAATCATTAAACGAGTATATGGTGATAATCCGGTATTTATTACGCCTACAATGAAGGAAATTGATGAATTGATGGAAGTAAAACCAGAAGTAATTGCCTTGGATGCGACCAATCGTACAAGACCGGATGGTAAAAGCTTAGAAGAATTGGTAAAAGAAATTCGCACAAAGTATCCAGAACAAAAGTTGATGGCTGATTGTTCAACACTTGAAGAAATGAAGGAAGCAGATCATTTAGGTTTTGATTATATTGGAACAACTTTAATTGGATATACGGAAGAAAGCAAAGGCTTAGAGGTACAAGCGAATGATTTTGAAATCATCCGTTCCTTTCTTGCACAATCGAATCGACCAGTGATTGCTGAGGGGAATATTGATACCCCAGAAAAAGCAAGACGTGTCTTGGATTTAGGTTGTTATGCCGTTGTGGTCGGTTCAATCATTACAAGACCCCAATTAATCACAAAACGATTTGTGGATGGAATTAATCAATAATATCACGGGAACGTGGTATTTTTTACTTTAATCAATGAGGTGAATTATGTTAAAAAAAGAAGAACTTGAACGTTTATTATCACGAGCAATGGCAAGTGAAGCTGATTTTGCCGAAATCTTTGAAGAAGATGGTTTATCAGAAGGTATTTCCATGTTGAATGATACGGTTGAAACAGTGAATCGAAATCAAAAATCCGGCATTGGGATTCGCTTATATAAAGGGGTTCAATCTGTTTATGGATATTCAAATCAACAAGATATGTCCTCTTTAGAAGCATTAGTGGATGATTTAAGAGGTGGTTTAGGCCTTTTAGAAAAAGAGGTTTCAATTTCTTTAAAGGAAGTTGCAATTGAAAATCGTCATCCGGTACAAATCAATCCATTTGATGTTCCCTTAAAGGATAAAATTGCTTTATTAAAGCGAGTAGATTGTGCTGCAAAAGCTGTAGATGACAAAATTCAAAAAACAACAACGGGTCTTTCAAGCATTCGTCAAAATGTACAAATTTCAAACAGTGAAGGAAGATTGGTTCGTGATACACGTATTCGTACACGTTTGGTTTGTAGTGCCTATGCGCAAGAGAATGAAAATATGCAATCCGGTTTTTATGGCCCTGGGGCTAGTGCAGGCTTAGAATTTTATGAGGATGTAACACCAGAAAGTATTGGTCAAGAAGCAAGTCGTGTTGCGTTGGTCTTATTGGAAGCGAAGGATTGTCCATCTGGTAAAATGCCAGTGATTATTGATAATGGTTTTGGTGGCGTTATTTTCCATGAAGCCTGTGGTCATGCAATGGAAGCAACTTCCGTTGCTAAAAATCAAAGTGTTTTTGCCAATAAGATTGGGCAACAAATCGCTAGTACAAAGGTTACAGCCATTGATGATGGAACCATTCCAAATGCTTGGGGTTCAGAAAATATTGATGATGAAGGAAATCTACAAGAAAAAAGGGTTTTAATCAAAGATGGAATCTGTACATCTTATATGATTGATCGATTAAATGCTCGACGTATGGGATGTCAATCAACGGGATCTGCACGAAGACAATCTTATAAATATGAACCAACCAGTCGTATGTCGAATACCTATATTGCTGCTGGAACGGATTCTTTTGAAGAAATGTTTGAAGGGATTGAAAAAGGTCTCTATGCAAAAAATATGGGTGGAGGAAGTGTTGATCCACAAACTGGTGAATTTAACTTTGCGGTAACTGAAGGTTATTTAATTGAAAATGGAAAAATTACGGTTCCTGTCAAAGGCGCTTCTTTAATTGGAACGGGTAGTGAAATCTTAATGAATATTGATCGCGTCAGTGATAATTTAAGTCGTGGTCAAGGAATGTGCGGTTCCATTAGTGGAAGCATTGCGGTTGATGTAGGACAACCAGCCATTCGTGTCAGTTCAATTACAGTTGGAGGTACCTCAAATGAATAAGGAAGCATGGATTCAATCGGCTTTGAATAAAGGAATTGAAGAATTTGAAATCTATCAAAGTGAACAAAAAGGACGTAGCATTACATGGTTTGAAGGACAAATGGAAGCCTTGACAACGCATAATGTTTTGGGAACAGCTATTCGTGGAATCTATCAAGGAAATATGGCACATATGGCTTTAGAAAAGGTTGAAGATGAAAAAATGGATACGATTTTGGATTCATTGATTGAACAAGCACAAAATGTAACTTCAACAGACATTGCTCAGCTTCGTAAACCAGAAAAATATGAAGAAGTATCAACACATAAATTATGGGTAGAACCAAGTGTTGAACAAATCAAAGAAACCTTACTTGATTTAGAAAAGAAAATTGCAGCCTATGATGAAAGAGTGATTCAAGTCGCAAACTTAGGTTGGGAACAATCGAGTGGAACACGTTCCATTATGAACTCTTTAGATCTTCAAGTTGAAGATCATGACTGTGTTCAATATTTAGTTGCAAGTGTTGTAGTCGCTGAAAATGGCGTTGTTAAAGACGACTATAAAATTGAAGTTATTGAAAATTTAGCCTTTTTTGATCAAGATGCCTTTGTGAAGGATCTTTGTGAGAAAGCTTTGTTTAAATTGAATGCAAGATCTATGCCTTCCTGTCAATTGCCAGTTATTTTTTCAAAAGAAGCAATGACGCCTTTATTTAATGCTTTTATGGGATTATTTAATGGGGATTTAATTTATAAAGGAATCTCACCAATCAAAGATCGTTTAAATGAAGCAATTTTTTCGAACAAGATTACCATTATAGATAATCCAAAAAATACCGATTGTTTATCGATTGCCAATTTTGATGATGAAGGTTGTCCAACCCAAAGAACCGTATTAGTACATGATGGGATTTTTACCAATATGTTATTAGATACCAAAAGTGCCAATCGTCTTCATTTAGAATCAACGGGAAATGGTTTTAAATCTGGTTATGCCTCGAATGTATCGGTTCAACCGATGAACTGTAATATTCAAAAGGGAACAAAATCGCTTGAGAAAATGTGTCAAGAAATGAAAGATGGATTGGTAATTGATAATTTACAAGGATTACATTGTGGAATTGATTTTGTTAGTACCAATTTCTCTTTACAATGTAGTGGCTATCTTGTTAAGGATGGAAAAAAAGATCAAGCCATTCATTTAATTACGGTAGCCGATAGCTTTTTAAATTTAATGAATAAGGTTGTGGATGTTGGAAATGATTTAGATTGGCAATATCATCAAGTAGCTAGTCCAAGTATCCGTTTTAGTGAATGTGCAATTAGTGGAGAGTAGTATGAAACAATTTAAGAATATTGAAATGAAAGAAGCCTTAAGTGCTTTACGCCAAAATGAAAATGAAGTTACCATTGAAAGAATGAATAATTGCTTGATTTCTGGACAATTGATTGCACCGGCTCAATGGGATAAAGCACCGGTGGAAAATGAAAATGGGCAAATGGTCTTTGAACCGGATACGAAATTTCAATTGTTAGTTATTGCGGATGATCAAGGGAATTATTATTTTCCAATGTTTACTAGCATGGAAGAATTAAGAAAATGGGATAAGAATAACCAAACAGAATCTTTAGTTATGACCTTTGAACAATATTTACCATTTATTGAAATGTCAAAAGAGGATGTATATGGAATTGTATTAAATGCATATAGTGAAAATGTACCAATTTCTTGTCAATATATTATGGATCTGAATGCCGATCGTTTAAAGAATTTAACGGAACATCAAGTGAGCAGCGATGAATTATTTGATTTAAGAGAACCGGTTGGAAAAGTTGATGATCTACGTCAAAGCTTGATTGGTGTTGGTCAACATTATTCTGAAATCAAAGCCATTTATTTAAAAGAACGTTTAGTGAAAAATCAACCATCGCATTGGTTTATTGTGGTTGATATGGTACCAGAAAATCCGAAACTATTCCAAATTTTAGGAGAATCAGCACGTCCTTATGCGAAAGGGAAAGGCATTGAATTCTTGTTCGCATCAACACCGGAAGGACAAAAGATTGCACAAGAAAATCAAGGAATCTATCAAGAAGCTAATTAAAAGTGTCTGAAAACCCTTAATAAAAGAGGCATCATCAACAAGTGTGGGTGAATTTTTAAATCATAAATTTATGAATATCAGTAAATTCAATTGAATTACTCACTGTAAAAATAAGCAAAATTTCGTTCTATCTTGAGGGAAATTTCCTTCTGATTGGAACGATTTTTTAGTGTTGAAATCTAACTGTTAGATTCAAGTTTCATTTCATA
>CAVBLW010000037.1:0-117887 GCA_963596085.1 Bacteroidaceae bacterium
GGTTTGATTTAATGAAAATTTTAATTGGTGGAAATGGGAAAATGGGTGCTTTGATTCGTCAAACAGCCCAGCAACAAGGACATGAAGTATTGGCAAATGTAGATGCCACTTGTCTTGATCAATTAGAAGGACTAGAAACAGCTGATTTAATTATTGATTTTTCACATCGTGATAATTTAGATTGGATCTTAGATTATGTTGAAAAAAATAATTGTGCTTTAGTTTATGGAACAACCGGACTTGATGAGACTCAAAAAGAACAATTGTTTGCGTGTGCGAAAAAACATCCCGTTTTCTATTCCGCAAATTATTCCTATGGAGTTGCGGCTTTCCAAGAAATCTTACGCGTAGCTGTGCCTTTGTTGAAAGAAAAATATGATATGGAATTGGTTGAATGCCATCACAATCAAAAACAAGATGCCCCAAGTGGAACCGCAAAAGCTTTATTAGAAATTATGAATCCAAATGGTGAATTTAAAGAAGTCTATGGAAGAGAAGGTATGGTTGGAGCACGTCAAAAAGAAATTGGTGTGCATGCCTTACGTGGTGGAACTGAAGCAGGTGAGCATGTGGTTCATTTCTTTGGGGACAATGAAAGTATTACCTTAGAACATCATGCAACCAATCGACAAATTTTTGTCAATGGGGCTTTACAGGCTGCAAATTGGTTGATTGACAAAGGACCTGGATTATATAATATGAAAGATTTATTTTAGGAGGAATGGAATGAGAGCAGAAGATATAATTCGTCGAATTCAAACATCGGTAAAAAAAACCAATGTGAAAGTTTATTTAAAGACGAAAGAAGACATTGTTTTTCCAGAAACATGTCGAACTTTTGGTAATATTGTATTCGGAGATTGGAAAGATATTCAACCGGTTTTAGAAGCAAATAAAGAGCAAATTGAAGATTTTGTGGTTGAAAATGATGGAAGAAACAGTGCAATTCCTTTATTAGATACGAAGAATTTAAATGCACGAATTGAACCCGGTGCAATTATCCGTGACGATGTTGAAATTGGAGACAATGCCGTTATTATGATGGGTGCAATTATTAATATTGGCGCAATCATTGGACAAGGAACGATGATTGATATGGGAGCTGTTCTTGGTGGACGTGCAACCGTTGGAAATCATTGCCATATTGGTGCAGGTGCTGTTTTGGCAGGTGTTGTAGAACCAGCAAGTGCAACACCAGTTATTATTGAAGATGATGTATTAATTGGTGCCAATGCGGTTGTTATTGAAGGTTGTCGTGTTGGTAAAGGCGCTGTTGTAGCAGCCGGTGCGATTGTTATTGAAGATGTTCCTGCTGGCAGTGTTGTTGCCGGATGTCCAGCCCGTGTTATTAAAGAAAAGGATGCTAAAGCGGAACAAAAAACCGAATTAGTCGATGCATTAAGACAACTATAAGCCAGATTATCTGGCTTTTTTTAGGAGAAAAAAGATGAAAATTGGAATAATTGGTAGAGGAGCCATAGGAACTTTATATGGTATGTCCTTCTATGAAGCTTTTGCTGAGGATTTTTGTTTTATCGTTGATGAAAAGCGAAAAGAAAGATATGAAAAAAATCCACTGATTTGTAATGGAAAAGAAGTAGCATTTCCTTATTGCAGTACTTGCAAAGAACCTATGGACATTTTGTTTTTTTCAACAAAATATGCGGGCTTAGAACAAGCAATCCTTTTAGCTAAACCTTTGATCAATGAAAAAACGATTCTTTGTTCGTTTTTGAATGGGATTTCCAGTGAAACGTTGATTCAGAAAAACTTTCCAAAGAATCCGGTTATTTATACCTTTGTACAAGGAATGGATTCAACTTATTTGAATAATGAAGTAAGTTATCATTTAATGGGGGAATTAATCTTTGGAGCGCGTTTTAAAGAAGAAGAAATTTATTGTGATCAATTGGAAAAGCTTTACCAAAAAGCGAAGATTCCATATCGTAGGGTGGATGATATCTTATTGGAACAATGGAATAAATTGATGTTTAATTGTGGCTTAAATCAAACCTGTGCAGCTTATTATAGTACTTATGGCGGTCTACAAAATTCAGGCTGTCTTCAAGATCTATTTCTTGCTGCAATGAAGGAAGTTCAAATCGTTGCCAATGCATATGGGATTGCTCTAAATGAAGGACATATTCAATCTTGGTTGGATGTTTTAAGGCCAATGAGTCCAGAAGGAATGCCAAGTATGCGCCAAGATTTATTAGCGAAAAGAAAAACAGAATTGCCTTTATTTTCAGGGACAATCGTTCCTTTGGCAAAAGAAAAAGGAATCGAAGTGCCTATTTTAGAAGACTTAATGCATCGTATTCAAAAAATCGAAAAAGTGTTATAATGGCCCTATGCAAAATGATTTAACACAAGGAAATTTATTACAAAATATCTTTCATTTTTCGTTGCCATTCTTTTTAAGTTACTTTCTACAAACGCTTTATGGAATGGCTGATTTATTAATTGTTGGACAATACAATGGAGCGGATGTCATTAGTGCAGTTTCCATTGGATCACAAGTGATGCATATGTTTACGGTTATGATTGTTGGTCTAGCAATGGGAACGACCGTTTTAATTGGCCGTTTTATTGGATCAAAAGATGAACAGAAAAAACGAATCACCATTGGAAATAGTTTTGTGGTATTTATTGCATTATCGATTCTTTTAATGCTTGGCTTAAGTTTATGTACAAATACCATTTTAAATCTTTTATCAACACCTGCACCTTCGATGCAAGAAGCAAGAAAATATCTACAGATTTGTTTTTTAGGGATTCCTTTTATTGTTTTATATAATTTGTTTGCTTCCATTTTTCGCGGTTTAGGGGATTCAAAATCACCAATGATATTTATTGCGATTGCTTGTATAGTTAATATTGTTTTAGATATTTTATTGATTGGTCCAATGCAAATGAAAGCAAGTGGAGCTGCCTATGCAACGGTTATTGCGCAAATTGTTTCGGTTTTCTTTGCAGGATTTGCATTGAAACGATTAAATCTTGGACTTAAAAAAGCGGATTTCAAACTGGATCGTACAATTGTTCAATCCATTTTTAAAGTGGGCTTTCCAATTATGGCACAAGATGGATTTATTCAAATTTCCTTTTTATTAATTACTTTGATTGCGAATCAAAGAGGAGTTAATGTAGCTGCTGCTGTGGGTATAGTAGAGAAGCTGATTTCCTTCTTATTCTTAGTGCCTAGTAGTATGCTCTCAACCGTATCGACGATTGCTTCGCAAAGTTTAGGGGCTAAAGATTTCAATCGAGCGCAGAAGACTTTGTTTTATAGTATTGGTATTTCGGTAAGTTATGGTCTGATTGTTTCTTTAATTTGCCAAGTAGCTGCCAAAGGAATTTTATCTTTCTTTACAAAAGATGCAACGGTTATTCTTTTAGGAAGTCAATATTTACATTCTTATGTTTTTGATTGTATGATTGCTGGAATTCATTTTTGTTTTAGCGGTTTCTTTGCGGCGAGCAATTATTCCATTTTATCATTTATTCATAATATGGCCTCCGTTATCTTTGTTCGTGTACCTGGTGCGTATTTCGCTTCGATTTATTATCCAGAGAATCTTTTTCCAATGGGGCTTGCAGCACCACTTGGAGGTATATTAAGCGTTGTGATTTGTCTGATTGCCTACAAATGGGTGAAACAAAAACTTTGCAGGAATGTATAATTCCTGTTTTTTTAAAAGGAGGATTACGATGAAAATTGGATTAATTTGTGAAGGTGGCGGATTAAAATGTGCCTATAGTGCAGGCATACTTGATCAATTCATCGAGGACCAAATTACTTTTGATTATTGTATTGGTGTATCGGCTGGTAGTGCGAATTTATCTTCTTACTTAGCTGGACAAAAAGGTAGAAATTTACGTTTTTATACCCAATGGATTGAAGATGAAGGTTTTTTTGGAAAAAAAGCTTTGTTTAAATATGGTGGTTTATTTGGGATTGAATATATTTATGGAAATTTAACCAATTCCGATGGAAAAGATCCTTTAGATTATGAAGCTTTGATGAAAAATCCAAGTGAATTTGAATTGGTCGCTACCGATGCTTCCAATGGAAAAGCCGTTTATTTTGATAAATCAATGATGAAACAAGATGACTATCGAGCCATTATGGCTAGTAGTGCCATTCCAGCTGCTTGTAAACCAATTGAAATCAATGGGCGTTTTTATTTTGATGGCGGTATTTCGGATGCGATTCCAATTGAAAGAGCTTGTTTAAAAGGTTGTGATTGCGTGGTTGTCATTTTATCAAAACCAAGAGATTTTATTAAAAAGCCAGAGGATCATAAAAAACTTTATTCGCTTTTATGTGCTCGTTATCCGAAAATTGTGGATGCATTGAATCAAAGACATGTTATGTATGCCCACCAACAAAGACTTCTTTATCAATTGGAAAAAGAACAAAAAGCATTTATATTTGCGCCAAGTGAAAAGGTGCCTATGGCTACAACACAATTGAGCCGGAAAGACAATCAACAGCTCTATGATTTAGGGGTGTATGATTATATTAAATATAAAGAGAATTTAAAGGATTTTTTAAAGGAAGAGTTCTAGTATGAAATATATTTATATTGGTGTATTTCTATGCTTGATTTTGACTTATTTTCACCCTTCACAAATGATTTTTATTGGAGGGGTATCGTTGAGTGTAGCTTTGGTTCTTTATGGATTATGGAAAGAAAAAAGAAGAGAGTAAGTTGAAGCAAAAAAGGAACTTTGATAGTATATCGTTGTGAAAAACTTCACATGGAGTCAGTATGAATCAGAAAATAGAAAATTTAATCAATCACTTGAGTCAAAAACATTCTTTATCTTTAGAAGAATATCAATATTTAATCGAAAATCGAAACGATGAAGTACAGGAAGAACTTGCACGTAGAGCAAGTGCTTTTTCACGTTCAATTTATGGCAAAGATATATTTGTGAGAGGATTAATTGAATTTTCAAATATTTGTAAGAATAATTGTTATTATTGTGGAATTCGAAAAGATGCCAATTGTAGCCGTTATCGTTTAAGTGAAGAAGATATTTTATTGTGTTGCCAAGAGGGATATGAATTAGGTTTTCGAACCTTTGTCTTACAGTCAGGAGAAGATTTATATTTTAATGATGAACGTTTATCTTCCATCGTTTCAAAGATTCATCAAAATTATCCGGATTGTGCGATTACTCTATCTTTAGGGGAAAGAAGTAAAGCCTCTTATCAAAAGTTATTTGATGCGGGCGCAAATCGTTATTTATTACGTCATGAAAGTGCAAGTCCAAAACATTATGCGAGCTTGCATCCAAAGGAAATGTCTTATGAAAATCGCATGAAATGTCTTTATGATTTAAGAGATATTGGGTATGATGTAGGCGTAGGAATGATGGTAGGATCACCCAATCAAACGAGTCTTGATTTAGCAATGGATTTGAAATTTATTGAACAATTTCATCCGGAAATGTGTGGAATTGGGCCATATATTCCAAGTCAAAAGACGCCTTTTAAAGACTATCCGGCTGGAAGTGTTGACTTGACTTGTTTTTTATTAAGTGTGATTCGCTTGATTCAACCAAATATTTTATTACCAGCAACGACCGCTTTAGGAACCTTAGATCCCAAGGGCAGGGAAAAAGGGGTTCTTTCTGGAGCAAATGTCATTATGCCAAATTTAAGTCCAGTTTCGGTCCGGAAAAAATATCAATTGTATGATAATAAAATATGCATTGGGGATGAAAGTGCACAATGCCGTCATTGTTTAGAAAGACGCATGGAATCCATTCAATACCATGTAGTTACGGATGTAGGGCAAATTAAGCCTTGGAAGGAAGGTGAATCCGTATGTCAAATTTAAATGATGTAGTCTCAGCGGAAAGAGTACATATTGCTTTTTTTGGAATGCGTAATGCAGGAAAGTCTTCTTTAGTTAATGCGATTACGAATCAAAATTTATCGGTTGTCAGTGAAGTTGAAGGAACGACGACCGATCCAGTTCGAAAAGCGATGGAGCTTTTACCAATTGGTCCAGTCGTTATTATTGATACGCCAGGTTTTGATGATACCGGCCATTTAGGTCAGTTAAGAGTCGCAAAAACAAGAGAAATCTTAAAAGAATGTGATATTGCGATTTTAGTGGTGGATGGATTAAAGGGGCTTTCTTCTTTAGATGAGGAATTGATTGAGCTATTTAAAGAAAGAAAGACACCTTATTTAATTGTATATAATAAATGTGATTTGATTGATGAACAGAAAGAAGATTCGACCAGTCTTTGGGTGAGTGCCAAAGAAAAAGTTCAAATTGAAAAGTTGAAAGAGAAAATTGGATCCTTTGCGAAAGGAAGTGAAAATACGCATCCTCTGGTCGGTGATCTTGTACAAGCAGGAGATTGTGTTATTTTAGTTGTTCCTGTTGATTCAGCTGCACCAAAGGGACGGTTGATCTTGCCTCAACAATTGGTGATTCGTGATTTATTGGATCATGGAGCTATGGCGATGGTTTGCCAAGATACAGAACTAGAAAAAATGCTTGAAAGCGTAAAAGATGTGAAGCTTGTTATTACGGATAGTCAACGTTTTGAAGTCGTTTCAAAAATTGTACCGGATACGATTCCAATCACTTCCTTTTCTATTTTAATGGCACGCTATAAAGGAATTTTAAAGCAAGCAGTGCAAGGGGCTTTTTGCTTGGATCATCTAGAGGATGGTGCTTCCATCCTTATTAGTGAAGGTTGTACGCATCATAGGCAATGTGGTGATATTGGAACGGAAAAATTACCGAACTGGATTGATCAGTATACAAAGAAAAAAATATCTTATCAATTCACTTCAGGTCGTGAATTTCCATTGGATTTGTCAAATTATGATTTAATTATTCACTGTGGTGGTTGTATGCTCAATGAAAAAGAAATGGGTATTCGTAATCAAAGAGCGGCCAATCAAACAATTGCGATGACCAATTATGGAACCGCAATTGCGCATATGCATGGTATTTTAAAACGTACGCTAACTTGTGTAGAAGGAAAATATTAGACGTCTAACCGTAAGGTTATCCAAACGGAAAGTGTCATCAAAGACTCTTTTCGTATGGAAAAGAGTCTTTTTTTAGGAGAACAAAATGAAACGATTAGGAATCATTGCGATTGTAATTGAAAATTTAGAACAAGCAACAAAAGTGAATGAATTGATTCATGACTATGCACATCTTGTGGTAGGAAGAATGGGCCTTCCTTATCGTCAAAGAAATGTTTCAATGATTTCATTAATTGTCGATGGAGAAAGTGATGAGATTAATGCATTGACTGGAAAGCTAGGAAGATTAAATTCGGTTCAAGTAAAATCGATGTTAACAAAGGTGTAAGGAATGTTAAAATGTGCAATTTATGGAAAAGGTGGTATTGGTAAATCGACCATGACTTCGAATTTAGCAGCTGCTTTTTCGCTTTTAGGAAAGAAAGTTATTCAAATTGGTTGTGATCCCAAGGCAGATTCAACCATCAATCTTTTACATGGAAAAAGGGTTATACCAGTAATGAATTATATGCGGGATCATGATGAAGATCCAGAATTAGATGAAATCATGAAAATTGGTTTTGGTGGCGTTCGTTGTATTGAAACAGGAGGACCAACACCAGGACTAGGATGTGCGGGGCGTGGCATTATTACCACCTTTTCACTTCTAGAGGATCTTGAGCTTTTTGAAAAAGAAAAGCCCGATGTCGTTTTATATGATGTTTTAGGTGACGTTGTCTGTGGAGGCTTTGCGGTTCCAATTCGCGAAGGGTATGCCGATCAGGTTTTAATTGTTACCAGTGGGGAAAAGATGGCCTTATATGCTGCAAATAATATTTATACTGCAGTTGATAATTTTAAAGATCGAAGCTATGCCAAGGTAAGAGGGATTCTTTTAAATCGCCGAAATGTACCACATGAAAAAGAAAAGGTTCAACAATTTGCGGATGAAAGAAAGCTTGAAATTGTTGCGGATATTCCAAGAAGTGATGCCATTAATACATTTGAGGATCAAGGAATGACTATTGTGGAAGGGAATTCAGAGGACCAAGTGAGTCAATTATTTATCAATCTGGCTAAGAAACTTTGGGAGGAAGCGCAATGAAAGCTTTCTATCAAACGGTAAAACAGTTGGCTCAAGCCAATTCGATTCCAAGTGAATACATTCCGGCTTGTCATTTGATTTACTCTGCTCCCGCAACACTTTCTTATAATTCGCCAGGAGCAATTGGTTTTGGTGTAAAAAGGGCAGGTCTTGTGATTCCTGAAAGTGTTATGTTGTTAGTCAGTCCTGCAAGTTGTGGAAGAAATTCAACCATTCTATCCCAAGAAGAAGGGTATGCGGATCGCATGTTTTATTTATTGATGAATGAAACCAATCTTGTTACAGGACGTCATCTACGAAAATTAAAGAAAGCGGTCGAAGAAATCTTGGAAGTTGCTGATCCAAAACCAAAAGTTATTGTTCTATGTATTACTTGTGTGGATGCTTTATTGGCAACTGATTTAGAATCGATTGCTAAAAAAATAGAAGCAAAACTTGGTGTTAAAATTGTTCCAAGTTATATGTATGCCTTAGAAAGAGAAGGTCGAAAACCGCCGATGACAGCGATTCGACAAACCATTTATTCATTATTGAAAAGAGATCAAATCAATCCACATGCGATTAATTTACTCGGTTATTTTTCGGCTATAAATCCAAAAAGTGAATTGTTTGCACTTTTAAAGGAAGCGGGTCTAAGCACAATTCATCAAGTGGCGACCAAAAAGACTTTAGAGGATTATTATGAAATGGGAAAAGCTAATTTTAATCTCGTTCTTCATTCAGAAAGTCTTTATGCAGCCGAAGATTTAAAGAATCGTTTAGGTATGCCTTATATTGAATTACCAAGAATTTATGATATTGATCGCATACATCGTCTTTATCAAATGTTTGCAAAGGCTATTGGTGTTCAATGGAAAGACGAAGCGTATTATGCACAAGCTAAGGCCTACAAAAGTAAGATTGTTGAAAAAGGACAAGCAAAAAAAGTGGTTCTTGGTGAAATGTGTAATGCGAATCCATTTGAATTAGCTTGTGTTCTTGAAAATATGGGCATGGAAGTTTGTGAGATTTTTGCGAATGTGACCAAACGTGATTTACCAACCATTAAGCGCTTAGCATCCTTACGTCCTGAAATTCGTGTCTATACGGGGATTTCGCCTTCAATGGTCAATTTTCAAGCAAGAGAGGATATCCATTTAGCCATTGGAAAGGATGCGGGTGTTTATTATCCAATGCTTCCTTGTATTGCGTGGAATGAGGAAAATCAACCATTTGGATACCAAGGATTTATTGACTTATGTAAAGAATTGGAGCGTGTCTTATGAAAGATTTATATCGCTTTTTATCACCGTTTGCTCCAGATATCTCTGGTGCCGTTTCGGTTTTATTCGAGTTGGAAGGATTAATTGTGATTTGTGATGCGGGTGGTTGTACGGGTAATACCTGTGGTTTTGATGAACCCCGTTGGTATACGAAAAAAAGTGCCATTTATTCTGCTGGTTTACGTGATTTAGATGCAATCTTAGGGCGCGATGAAAAACTATTAGATAAAATTGGACATGCCTTAGAGAGTGTTGAGGTCAAATTTATTGCCTTAGTTGGAACACCTGTACCAGCTGTGATTGCAACCGATTATCAAGCTTTAAGTCAATTGTGTCAAAAACGTTTTCACTTACCAACATTATATATTGATACCAATGGGATGGAATCTTATGTTGATGGACAAATCAAGGCCTATCAAGCTTTATCTACTTTATTTCCACAAGTTAAAGGAAAAAAACAAGTCGGTTTATGGGGTGCAAGTCCACTTGATTTACCAAGTATTGATAGTGTTAAAGCAATTCAAAAACGTTTAAACCAACCGATGTTATGTTTTGGAATGGATGATACTTTAGAGAATTATTGTCAAATTCAAAATTGTCATGAAAACATTGTAGTAAGTCCAGCGGGGCTTAAAATGGTAAAAAAATTAAACTTACCTTATCGATGTGATTTTGGGCTTGGACAATGGAAGGTTTCATTCAAAAAGACTTTGATTATCCATCAACAAATTTTTGCGAATGCGATAAGAGAAGCGATAGGATTTGGAGATGTAGCTTCCTTTTTTCAAATGGATCCAGAATTCATGCAAGAAAGAGATTGTTTTTTAGAAGGAGAAAATGACTTGATTCGCCTTGTTCGACAAGAAAAATATGAGCGCATCTTAGGGGATCCATTATTTTTACGGGCCTTAAAAGATTATCAAGGAGAATATATTTCATTGCCACATTTTGCAGTCAGTGGACAAATTCATCAATCAAAAAATGATGCGACTTACTTTGAACAACTGGAGAAGGCTTTATGTCAATAGTCCGTAAAAAGCTACGTGTCTATGGTATTGTACAAGGTGTTGGCTTTCGTCCTTTTGTCGATCGTATCGCTCATATGCATGCTTGTAGTGGATCAGTTTGTAACAAAGGACCGTATGTTGAAATTCAAGTGCAAGCCGAAACCAAAAATATCGAAGCATTCTTAAAGGATTTAAAAGAAAAAAAGCCAAAACGTTCAAGTATTTTAAAAATTGAAGAAAGCTTTCTTCCATGTAAGAACGAAGACAAATTCTTAATTATTCAAAGTGAAAAGGTCAAAGGAGATATCTTTGTTTCACCAGATATAGCGATTTGTGATACATGTAAAAAGGAGCTCTTTGATCCAAAGAATCGACGTTATTTACATCCTTTTATTAATTGTACCGATTGTGGACCACGCTTAACGATTTTAGATTCAATGCCTTATGATCGCATTCGTACCAGCATGAAAGATTTTAAGATGTGTTTCGATTGTGAAACGGAATATCGTACACCAAATTCGAGGCGTTATCATGCACAACCTGTTTGTTGCAATGAATGTGGGCCTGAATTGTATTTGGTCGGTAAGAATGTTCGTGGTATAGACGCCTTACTTCAATGTCGAGAAAAAATTCGCGAAGGAGGCATTGTTGCAATAAAAGGAATTGGTGGTTTTCATCTTTGTTGCGATGCGACCAATGCCAAAACAGTTGCTCGTTTAAGACAATTAAAGAATCGTCCTTTTAAACCTTTTGCCGTCATGGTTAAGGATTTACGTGTTGCCAAGCGTGAAGTGCACTTCGAAAAAGAGATTGAGTCACTTTTGGATGGCCCACAAAAACCTATAGTCTTATTGAAAAAGAAAAAAGGTGAAATTGTAGATGAAGTAGCCATCGATAATCCTAATTTAGGTATCATGCTTCCTTATGCCCCTTTACATCTGCTTTTATTTGATTATCCAGATCAAAAAGAAATGACGGATTGTCTTGTGATGACCAGTGCCAATCCAAAAGGCGCACCCATTTGTAAGGATGATCAAGATGTTTTAGATCATTTGTCTTATTGTTGTGACTTAATATTATCCAATGATCGACCCATTCGCTTGCGTGCGGATGATAGTGTCGTCAATATATATGATGGTCAAGCTTATATGATCCGTCGATCTAGAGGGTATGCACCGATTCCCTTTCTATTAAAGAAAAAAGGGAAGTATACGGTCTTAGGAATTGGTGGAGAATTAAAGAATACCTTCTGTATCGCAAATAAAGATCTCTATTATCCTTCGGCCTATATTGGTGATTTATCGGATATTCGAACAGTCAATGCTTTAAAACAATCGCTTGAACGCATGGAAGAACTCTTAGAATTGAAAGCCGATGTGGTTGTTTGTGATCTACATCCAGCCTATCAATCCAGTGCACTTGCACGAGAATTAGGAATTGATGTTCTTTATTGTCAACATCATTATGCGCATATCTTATCTGGAATGGCTGAGCATTCCATTGATCATCAAGTCATTGGGGTTGCTTTTGATGGAACCGGCTATGGATTGGATGGCTCAATTTGGGGAGGCGAATTTTTGATTTGTGATACCCATGACTTTCATCGTATTGGTTCGATTGAACCTTTTTGGCAAGTTGGTGGAGATCTTGCCAGTAAAGAAGGGTGGCGTATTGCAGCTTCTTTATTAGAAGATGAAGATTTAGTGGAACGTTTAAATCTCTGTTCAAAGGATACTTATCATCTTTTAGAACAAATGAAGAATCAAAAAATCAATGCCATTCAATCAACAAGTGCTGGACGTCTATTTGATGCCATTAGTGCCATCTTAGGTATTTGTCAAAAGAATACCTGTGAAGCTGAAGCGAGTATGCGTCTTCAATTTCATGCCGAAGCTTATCAAGGTAAAGCATTGAGCTACTTTGATTCGATCAAAAAAGCGGACTTCTTCTATTTACCAATCAAAGCCTTTGTCCGTTTCTTAGCTTTCGCACGTTTAGAAGGAAAAGAGATCGATTGTTTAGCGTATACCTTTCATGAAGTTTTAGCACGCTGGATTGTTGAGGGATGTTGTATTTGTCGCCAAAAGACAGGCTTATTTGAAGTTGTATTATCTGGTGGTGTGATGCAGAATACGCTTTTATTGGATTTGTGTAAAAAAGGTTTAGAAAAAGAAAAATTTAAGGTTTATCTATGCTTAGAGTCAGGGGCAAATGATGGTGGCATTGCTCTTGGACAAGCTTATTATGGAATGGAAAATTATCAGGGAGGAAAATAATATGTGTGTTGGATTACCGGCAAAAGTAAAAAAAATTAAAGATGGCATGGCTTTAGTGGATGCTTCAGGGGCTATGACTGAAGTTTCTGCCGATTTAATCGAAGACTTAGAAATTGGTGATTTTGTGATGGTACATGCTGGGGCAGCCATTGCTAAAATCACACAAGAAGATCAAGAAGAAGTTGATGATTTAATGGAGGAGCTTCTTCGATGAAGGAGAATATCCAAAAAGCCGTAGAAATCATTCGAAATTATCAAGGCGATGAGATTCGAATTATGGAGGTTTGTGGAACACATACCCACGAAATTTTTCGTTCCGGCATTCGTCAAATTTTACCAGAAAAGGTTCATTTGATTTCAGGACCTGGCTGTCCAGTTTGTGTCACGCCTGTTGGTTATATCGATCAAGCCATTTCATTGGCTTTAGAGCATCATTGTACGATTTGTACCTTTGGCGATTTAATTCGAGTACCGGGTAGTCACTTATCTTTACAACAAGCTAGACAACAAGGGGCTTCGATTGAAATGATTTATTCGCCTTTAGATGCGGTCAGCTTTGCCGAAAAACATCCAGAACAAGAAATTGTTTTATTGGCAGTTGGCTTTGAGACCACAACTCCATTGGCTTGTAAAGCTATTTTAAAGGCAAAAGAAAAAAACTTAAAAAACTTTTCCGTATTAAGTGCAAATAAAACAATGGAACAGGCCTATTATGCACTTTCCGATAGTGCCGATGCCTTCCTTTATCCAGGACATGTCGCAACCATTACAGGTTGTCAAATCTATAGAGACCTTGCCAAAAAAGATATCTCAGGTGTTGTTGCAGGTTTTACAACGAGTGAATTGATTATGGCGATTGCGATGATTCTCAAAAAACACAAAAAAGGGGAGGCTTTCTTTGTGAATTGTTATCCGCGGGTTGTCAGTGAACAGGGTTCTTTACCGGCTAGGAATTTAATTGAAACGGTTATGGAGGCTTGTGATAGTCAATGGCGAGGATTAGGAAACATTGCACAATCTGGTCTAAGAATCAAAGCAGAATACGCAAGTTATGATGCTTATAAAAAATATCATTTAAAAGAAGAACTCGGACAGGCACATCCGCTTTGTCGATGTGGGGATGTACTTAAAGGGAAATGTCTTCCGAAGGATTGTTCGGTTTATGGCAAGGGGTGTACACCAGAGCATCCCATTGGGGCTTGTATGGTTTCCAATGAAGGTGCATGTTCTGCTTTTTATAAATATTCGATTGAATAGGAGGATTTATGGAAAAAGTAATTACCTTAGCGCATGGTTCAGGAGGGCGACAAACTTCTGAATTAATTGGAAATTTGTTTAAAAAATATTTGGATAATCCGGATTTTACAGCCGATGATGCAGCGCTTTTATCACCGATTTCAAATCAAATTGCGATGTCGACCGATGGATTTGTGGTTTCACCAGCGTTTTTTCCAGGAGGAAACATTGGGAAATTATCGGTATGTGGAACAGTGAATGATTTAGCTTGTATGGGAGCTAAACCCAAATATATGACTTGTGCTTTTCAAATTGAAGAAGGGTATCCAATTCATCAGCTTGAAAAAGTTGTTCAATCGATGGCAAAAGTAGCACAAGAAGTTGGTGTTCATTTTGTGGCTGGTGATACAAAGGTTGTTGGCAAAGGGCAAGTTGATGGTCTTTTCATTACGACTAGTGGTATTGGACAAGTTAAAGAAGGGGTTGTACTTAAAGGAAATTTGGCAAAGCCAGGTGATCAAATCCTAGTTACAGGAGATATTGGGCGTCATGGTTGTACGATTTTATTAGAGCGAAATCATTTTTCCATTCAAGCCAATGTAACAAGTGATTGTGCTCCTTTATGGTCAACGGTTGAAGCAATTTTGGGTTGTACGCATGATGTGCATGTGATTCGTGATGCTACGCGCGGTGGTGTTGGTACCGTTTTATATGAAATTGCGAAGGAATCAAATGTGGGTATTCAAATTGATCAAAGCAAGATTCCGGTTCAAGAACAAGTTGGTGGTGTCTGTGGTCTATTGGGTTTAGATCCACTCTATCTTGCCTGTGAAGGAAGAATGGTTGTCTTCGTTGCAAAAGAGAAAGCGAAAGAAGTTCTTGATGTTTTAAAACAAAAAAATGAAATGGCTGCCATTATTGGAGAAGTTTGCGAAGAAAATCAAGGAAAAGTTGTAGTTCGTACAGACTTTGGTGGTAAAACTTTATTGGCTGAAGCGAGTGGTGAACTTTTACCACGTATTTGTTAGGAGAAAATATGTATAAGTTTGCGTTCTATGGAAAAGGTGGAATTGGAAAATCAACAACGGTTTCAAATTTATCGGTTGCCTTTGCTGAAATGGGATATAAAGTCATGCAAATTGGTTGTGATCCAAAGGCGGATTCAACTATAAATCTAAGAGAAGGAAAAGCGAAAAGAACGGTATTGGATTTATTACGTGAAAAAAACCAAGAAGTAAAATTGGACGAAATTGTTACGCAAGGTTATAAAGGCGTTTATTTGGTAGAAGCTGGTGGACCTACACCAGGACTTGGATGTGCTGGTCGAGGGATTATTGCGGCGATGGAATTATTGATGGAAAAAAAGGCTTATGAAGTATATCAACCAGACATTGTTTTGTTTGATGTCCTTGGGGATGTAGTCTGCGGTGGTTTTTCTATGCCGATTCGTGAAGGCTATGCGGATCAAGTTTTTATTTTGACATCTGGAGAAGCAATGGCTATTCATGCTGCTAAAAATATTGGCTTAGCCATTGATACCTTCCAAAAAAGAGGGTATGCCACTTTAGGCGGTGTAATCGTCAACCGAAGGAATGTAAAAGATGAAGATCAACGGATTCAAGAGCTCTGTAATGATATGTCTTGTTCCGTTTTAGGTTGCATAGATTTTGATCCACTGGTTCAAGAAGCGGATGAAATGCATCGAACCGTTCTTGAACAATTTAAAGACAGTAAGGCTGCACAAAAGTATCAAAAACTTGCCCAAGCTTTAATTGCACAAGGAGAAAATCGTGGATAAGCCACAATATAAAATTGCCACGTTAGATAAACCACCTTTTTTTAAAAAAGGGTTGGAATTTAGTCCACAAGCACGTGGTACTTGGACGATTGCACATACCCCAATGTTAATACCAGAAAGTATGGAAGTCTTTGTCTGTCCTCAAGGTTGTTTAAGAGGGGTTGTGTTAAGTGCAGCTGAATTTCATGGCTTATCTCGTTTTGCGATGGTAACCATTGAAGAAGAGGACCTGTATCGTGCTGATTTAGAAGATTTATTTATCAATGGACTGAAAGATATTTTAGATCATTTAGAAACTTTACCACCTTGTGTCATGGTCTATACGAGCTGCATTCATCATTTTGCAGCCTTGGATTTGAAATTGGTTATGAATACGCTTTGTGAAAGCTATCCAACCATTGATTTTATCGAAAATTATATGAATTGCACGATGCGTACCAGTCAGATGCATTTTGAAAAGAAAACCATGTGTCAGCTTTATGCACCTTTAAAAAAAGTGAATCAAAAAGCCAAAGTTGTCAATGTGATTGGAAATACCTTTGCCTTAGATCTTGATTGTGAAATCTACCAATTGTTTCGACAAAATCATTGGAAAATTCAAGATATTTGTCTATGCGAGAATTATCAAGAATATCAAGAGATGTCTTATGCAAGTTATAATATTGTCACAATGCCAGTTGCACTCGAAAGTGGAAAAGAACTGGAGAAAAGATTAAATCAAAAGCTAATCTATATGCCTATTTCTTGGAATTATCAAGAAATTAAAACCCAAATGAATGATCTTGAAAAACTTTGTGGTCTTTCCTTTGATTGTCGTGCATATGAAAAAGAAGCCAATAAAGCTTTATCCTTAGCATTGAGGGAAGTAAAAGATATTCCGATTCAAATTGATTATTCGGCAACTCCACGGCCACTTGGACTGGCAAAATTATTAATTGAACATGGCTTTCATGTAACGGTGGTTTATACAGATACCTTATTGGATCATGAACAAGAAGCTTTTGATTGGTTAAAAGTGAATTGTCCAGACTTATTGATTCGTGCAAGCATTGATTATCGATGTCGAATAATGGCGCGAGATGAAGGAAAGAAAGAGAAAGTTTTAGCGATTGGGCAAAAAGCAGCATACTATACAGGAACACCTTATTTTGTGAATATGGTATTTAATGATGGCCTTTATGGCTTTGTCGGCATTCGTAAGCTTGCGATGCAATTAAGAGAAGCCTTATGGTATCCCAAAGATACTGAACAAATTTTATCGGTCAAAGCAAAGGGGTGTGTTGGATGAAACAAGTTGTTTTAAAAACGGCCAATTATGCCGCAGATTTAGCTGGAATAAATTCTGCCTTGTATGAATTGGGTGGCCTAATTGTTATGCATGATGCTTCTGGTTGTAATTCGACTTATGCAACGCATGATGAACCTCGATGGTATTCAATGGATAGCTTAATTTTTATTTCTGGTTTAGAAGAATATGACGCTATTTTAGGAAATGATGAAAAACTCATTCAAGATATTATTGCGGTTGCACAAGATGTAAAACCAAATTTTATCGCTCTTTTTGGTTCTCCGATTGCTTTGATGACGGGAACGGACTTTAAAGGGATTGCGCATGTCATTGAAAAAGAAACGAATATTCCATGTTTTGGTTTTAAAACTTCTGGCATGGCAAGCTATGTTTATGGAGCAAGTCAAGCTTATCTCGCTTTTGCCAATCGTTTTTGTAAAGAAGGCAATCCTCAAAAATTGTCGATTAATTTACTTGGATTAACGCCTTTAGATTTTGCTTATAATGGAAATATTGAGGCACTTTATGCCTGGTGTAAGGAAAATCAATTTCCAATTGTTTCCAATTGGTCTTTGCATACAAGCTTTGAAGAAATTCAAAGGGCTGGGGATGCCAGTGTTAATTTGGTTTGTTCATCAACAGCCTTAGCTATGGCAAAAGACTTTCATCGAAAGTTTGGAACACCATATGTCTTAGGAGTGCCTACAGGAGGCTATTTTTCAAAAGAATTAGCACATCGTATACATTTAGCGCATGAAAGCAAAAAATGTTTTGAAATTGAAACATCCATTTCAAAGAATGAAATCATCTGTATTGGTGAACCCATTTTTATGAATTCCTTACGAATTTGCTTGCAACAAGATTTTGGATTTGATCAAATTGGTATCATTTGTCCAAGTGAAATTACAGAAAATCTTTTATCCGAAAGTGATTTCAAAACCCATGAAGAATGTGAGATTGAAGCCATAGTAGCACAAGCGAAGATGGTTATTGCAGATCCTTTGTATCAACCTTTGGTAAAAGGAAAATTTATTCCTTTACCTCATTGGGCTTATTCTGGGCGAATGTTTCAAAAAGAAATGCCAATCATCATTGGAGCAAAATTTCAACAATGGTTATCCGATAAAATCAATGTATAATAAAGGCAGGAAGGTAATTATGAAAAAAATAGATTATACGCCACAAGGCGTTTGTACACAAAGGATTCAATTTGAATTGGATCATGGCATTATTCACAATGTTTCTTTTGAAAGAGGATGTCCAGGAAATTTACAAGCAATCGCAAAATTAGTTGAGAACCAAGATGCGAAAACAATTGCCAAACTTTTAAAAGGAAATGTTTGTGGTATAAAGAATACATCTTGCGCGGATCAGCTTGCACAAGCTATAGAAAAAGCATTAGAGGAGTAGACATGAACCTGGATTGGAAATGCGTAAAAGAAGAAGATCTCGTCAAGGATGAATGGATGCATTTTAAAAAGAAAGATTATCTTTTTCCAGATGGAAATGTCTATGGTCCTTTTTATACTTATTCGATTCGAAGCTATGTCATTGTGGTGGCACAAGATGAAAACGGAAACTTTTTATGTGTCCGTCAATTTCGTCAAGGCATTGAGCGCCAAACGATTGAATTTGTTGCTGGAGGAATTGAAGCCAATCAAATCAATTTAGAACAAGCACAAAAAGCGGCAAAAAGAGAATTGCGTGAGGAAACAGGGTATGTAAGCGAAAATTGGACTTATTTATATAAAGTAGCAAGTCATGCAACCTTAGCAGACAATCAAGTTTATATCTTTTATGCCAAAAATTGTCGAAAAGAAAAGGAACAAGATTTGGATCAAACAGAGTTTTTAACTTATTCGCTTTTAAGTCCAAAGGAAGTAGAAACTTTGATTTTGGAAGAAAAGTTTGAACAGGCTTTACATGTTTTGGCATGGTTTTTATGGAAACAAAAGGTGGAAAGATGCGATTAGAAGTAATATCAGGAAAGTTTTCGATTTGTTCCATTGATCGAAGTGTTGAAATTGATTGGAGCAGTCCCTATACTTTTGTTTCTAAAATGGAAGAGGAATGTTCACTTATTTGTTTTTCTAAAAAGGTTCCCAAACAGGTTCTTTGTGAAGATGCTGGATGGCGTGCATTCTTTATTGCAGATATAGAAGATACAAAGAACGAGAGTTACTTACATCGGATTTGCGAAGTTTTAGCGGATTATCAAATTGCGATTCATGTAGCCACAACCTTTCGTACCGATTATGTCTTTGTACCTGAGGATGAATTGGAAAAAGCGCTCTATGCATTAAGTAAAAGAGGGTATATAATCAATAGAAATAAATAGAAAGAGGCTTATTATGAATGATGTTATTGAAATGATGAAAACAAGAAGAAGTGTTCGAAAATTTAAAAGCGAAATGCCTTCAAAGGAATTGATTGATCAAGTCGTAGAAGCCGGTCTATATGCAGCTAGTGGAATGGATCGACAAGGGGTTATTACGCTTGTAATTACCCAAAAAGAATTGCGAGATAAACTTTCACAAGCAAATGCTAAAATTATGGGAAAAGAAGATTTTGATCCTTTCTATGGGGCACCTTGTGTTTTAGTTGTTTTGGCAAATAAAGACGATCCAACCTATTTGTATGATGGATCTTTAGTGATGGGAAATTTAATGTTGGCAGCCCATGCCAATGGACTTGGAAGCTGTTGGATTCATCGAGCTAAAGAAGAATTTGAACAAGAGACATATCAAAGCTTATTAAAGGATTTAGGTATTGAAGGCAATTGGGAAGGTATTGGTCATTGTGTTCTTGGATATGCCGATCAAGAACCTACACCACATCCACGTAAAGAAAATCGTGTTTATGTGATTGACTAAATGCTTGAAATTTGAAATAAAACTTGTTAATATGAGTTCAATAAGAAGAATTAGTTATGACTAACTCTTTTTATTTTTAAGATAGAAGTTAGTTATAACTAACTAGGAGGATGCAATGAAATTAGTTTTAGTTCGTCATGGCGAAAGTCAATGGAATCAATTGAATTTATTTACAGGATGGACCGATGTGGATTTATCGGAAAAAGGACAAGAAGAAGCAAAACAAGCGGGCTTACTTTTAAAAGAAGAGGGTTATGACTTTGATCTTTGTTTTACATCATATTTAAAAAGAGCCATTCATACTTTGAATTATATTTTAGATGCAATGGATCGAAATTATTTGCCAGTTTATAAATCATGGAAATTAAATGAAAGACATTATGGTGCTTTACAAGGTTTAAATAAAAGTGAAACAGCAGAAAAATATGGTGAACAACAAGTAAAGATTTGGCGTCGCTCTTTTGATGTAAAACCACCGATTTTAGAAGCGGATGATCCAAGAGCACCAAAAAATCAATGCATGTATCAAAATGTTACGGAAGATTTACCTTTACATGAATCATTGGAAACAACCATTGAAAGAGTTGTTCCTTACTTTGAGGATGTGATTCAACCACAAATTAAAGCAGGTAAAAAAGTATTGATTGCAGCGCATGGAAATTCCTTACGTGCTTTGGTTAAATATTTTGATCATTTATCCAATGAAGAAATTATGAATGTCAATATTCCAACGGGTGTTCCACTTGTTTATGAATTTGATGAAAATATGCAAGTAATCAAACATTATTATTTAGGCAATCAAAGCGCAATTGATGCGAAAATGGCAGCTGTTGCAAATCAAGGCGCTAAAAAATAGATGCAGGTTTTTATTGGTATTCTCATTCCTTTTTTAGGAACGGCTTTGGGTGCGGCTTGCGTCTTTCTTCTTCATCATGAAATGAAACCTCGATTTCAAAAGGCTTTGATTGGTTTTGCGGCAGGAATAATGGTTGCAGCATCCATTTGGAGTTTATTGATTCCATCCATTGAACAATCAATCGTTGCTGCTTTTATTGGCTTTTGGATTGGAACACTTTTTCTATTGGCTTTAGATCAATGGATTCCTCATTTACATTTAAATAGTTCACAAGCAGAAGGAAGAAAAAGTCATTTCAATCAGATAACGATGATGATTTTAGCTGTTACTTTACATAATATTCCCGAAGGAATGGCTGTTGGAGTTGTTTATGCGGGATGGATGCAAAACCATCAAATTCGTATGGAAGCGGCATTGGTTTTAGCAATTGGGATTGCCATACAAAATTTTCCAGAAGGAGCGATTATTTCTTTGCCTTTACATGCGCAAGGCCAAACGCGTAAACGAGCCTTTTTCTTAGCTTTATTGACTGGTATTGTTGAGCCGATTGGAGCAATTTTTATGATCTTTTGGGCATCGATGATGCTACAAATCTTACCGGTTCTTTTAAGTTTTGCAGCAGGTGCAATGCTCTATGTGGTTGTTGAAGAATTAATTCCTGAAATGTCGAGTGGCAATCATAGCAATATTGGTGTCCTTTTCTTTTCTGTTGGCTTTTCTTTGATGATGGTCTTTGATCTTGTGTTTGCATGATTGGCTTGCAATCTGTATCTTTTCTATTTACAATAGATGCGGGAATGAAGTTCTCCCTTGGGAAACCTAAATTGCATTTATGCTGATGACTTCTACAACATTCTTTTTGTTGTGGAGCATCAGCTTTTTTAATGGAGGGAATATGTTAACATCATTTGGATTTATTTTTTTGATTGGGCTTTTCTTTGCACAAATCAGTGAAAAAATTGGCTTACCAAAAATTATTGGTATGTTAGTAGCAGGAATTTTATTAGGACCTTGTGTTTTTAATGTCTTAGATGCAAGTATTTTATCGATTTCAGCGGATTTAAGAAAATTTGCTTTAATTATTATTTTAATTAAAGCTGGATTAACTTTAGATTTAAAAGATTTAAAAAAGGTTGGTCTACCAGCCATTCTACTTTGTTTCTTACCAGCAAGCTTTGAAATATTAGCTGCTCTTTTCTTTGGCCCCATTTTATTTGGAATATCAAGATTAGATGCTGCTATTATGGGGGCTGTATTAGGTGCAGTCAGTCCAGCTGTAGTTGTGCCTCGTATGATTGATTTAATTGAAAAAGGCTATGGAAAAGACAAAAGCATACCGCAAATGATTCTAGCTGGATCCAGTTGTGATGATATTTATGTCATCGTATTATTTACAACCATGGTCAATGTGGCAAAGGGTGAAAATGTAAATTGGCTATCCATTCTACAAATACCTACATCCGTTCTATTGGGTATCTTATTTGGTGCTTGTTTTGCTTATCTGCTTGTCTATTTGTTGAAACGAATCCAAGTTGAAAATACTGTTATTGTCATTCTAATTTTAGGTCTTTCTTTTCTTTTAGTTGGTATTGAAAACTACTTTGAAGGCCTTATATCTATTTCTAGTTTATTGGCTATTTTAAGTATGGCCTGCTTTCTTAAAAGGAAAAGTAAAGATGTGTTAATCAAAAACTTATCGAATCAATTTGGAAAGCTTTGGTTAGCTGCTGAAATCATACTCTTTGTTTTAGTTGGAGCTGCTGTTGATATTCGATATACCTTAGAAGCAGGACCACTAGCTCTTCTTTTGATTTTGATTAGCTTGGTTTTTCGTTCACTTGCGGTTTGTTTATGTACAATGAAAACGAATTTGAATCGAAAAGAGCGACTTTTTTGTATCATTGCTTATTTGCCTAAAGCAACTGTACAAGCAGCGATTGGGTCTGTTCCATTGGCTATGGGCTTATCTTGTGGGCAACTTATATTGTCTGTATCCGTTCTAGCAATCTTAATTACAGCACCAATGGGAGCCATTGGAATTGATCAGAGCTATCAAAAATTATTAAATAATGATAGAGTAAATAAAAAAATAAAGAAGGATGAACTGCTATGAGTGAAAAAGAGAAAATGTTAGAAGGAAAATGGTATGATGCCAATTTTGATCAAGAATTACTACAAAAAAGATTAGATGCGGAAGATTTATGTTTTGAATTCAATCAAACAAGACCAAAAGATGTAAATAAGAAAAATGAAATATTAAGTCAATTGATGCCAAATTGGCCAAAAGAAAGTACGATTTTAGCTCCCTTTTATTGTGATTATGGATGTTATACACAAATTGGAACTGGGACTTTTATAAATCACAATGCATATTTGATGGATGGAGGAAGAATCACCATTGGAAATCATTGTTTTATCGGGCCAAATTGTGGCATGTATACAGCCATTCATGCCTATGATTTTCAACAAAGAAATGCTGGTATTGAAAAAGCTTTGCCCATTGTGATTGGTGATAATTGTTGGATTGGTGCGGATGTGAAAATATTGCCAGGCGTAACGATTGGAGAAAATACCATTATTGGTGCTGGAAGTATTGTGACAAAGGATATTCCATCCAATTGTATTGCTCTTGGAAATCCATGTAAGGTTCATCGTTTTTTGACTGAACAGGATCGTATTGCAGATCAAGACTTATAAAAAGCTAGAGAAAGACTCTAGCTTTTTTAAGCGATTTTAACTTGAATATTTTGTTGCTTCAATTCATTTAAAGTGCTTTGATCAATTTTTCCATCCGTAATAACTTGGGTAACCTTTTCTTTTAAATGAAGTGGCACAACGCCTTTTTTTGAGAACTTATCACTTTCAGTAAGAATAATGACTTCTTGCGCATGACTTGCCATATCACGAACAGCTTGGGCACGCATTTGATCACGATTGAAAAAGCCAATCTTTGAATCATATCCATCACAGGCAGTAAAAAAACGATCAACAAAGAAATTCGCAACACTATCACGAATCAAAGGACCGACGGTAACTTGTGCATCCTGTTGATAAATACCTGCTAATAAAATAATTTGGAAATTGGATTTTCCACGAATATAATCCGCAATAAAAGCACTATTGGTGATTATGGTCAAATCCTTATGGGTATGGGTAAGACTTTCAGCAAGCAAGGCACAACAGCTTCCACTTTCAATCATAATTGTTTCTCCATCGGAAATAAGTGTACTTGCTTTTTGAGCAATCTTTCTTTTTTCTTCATAATGATAGGCAAGTCGACCATTCACATCATCGGTGCTACATAGCCGAGCAATCCCATGTTCTCTTTTAATAATCCCTTTTTCTTCTAATGTATCTAAATCTTTACGAACGGTTACTTGGGATACACCTAGTTTTTTTGCGAGTTCACTGACTTCAATCTTTTTTTCTTCTGTTAATATTTCTAATATAATATGATTTCTATTCTTCATAAATTGATTATAACATTTTAGCTTCAAATGTATTGTTTTCTCGTGATAAAATGTAAAAAAGGAAAAGGTTGTAGTTTTATGAAAATGCATATTTTAAATAAAGGAAAGGAAAAGAAGATTCTCTGTCTTCATCCCATTTTTTTAAATGCAGACAGTATGGAAAAGATCTTGATTGACTTAATTCATAAGGATGCTGAAATACTAATTCCCGATTTAAGTGGACATGGCACTTTGATGAATCAGGATTATCAAAGTGCGAAAGAGGAAGCACGAATGATTGCCAATTACCTTGTGATGAATCAAATTCATACGATTGATTTTGCGTATGGAGCGAGTTTAGGCGCTCGTGTTTTATTGGAACTTTTGAAAAATTCAGACATCCACTTTCATTCACTTTACTTTGAAGGAGCGAGTCTTTTTTGTGATGCGAAAGCCATTCGGCTCTTATTAACCAAAAATCTCTTAAAAAAACAAAAAAAAGGAAAGAAGAATAAAGCGGATTTGCTAAAAGAATTTTCACTTATTTATGGAAATGATTTAGCCAATGAAATGGTTACGACGTTGATTTCAAGTAGTGAAGAAAGTCTTCGTCATTATGCTTATGATTTAACGCATGTCGAATTGCCAAAATTGGATAAAGAAAATCAAAAGAAATGTATTTTTGCATATGGACAAAAGGATCCAAATTTAAAAGAAGCAAAAAAGGTATTATCCAAAAACTATCCGTATGCAGATATAAAAATTTGGAAAGATTATCAACATTGCCAACGGATAGTCAAAGATCGGGTCGCTTATTGTAAAGATTTAGAACAATATTTAAAGTAGGTGTAGTTTTATGCTTGCAAGGTATTATTTTGAAGTTGACTTTTTATGTATCATTATTTTAGTCAGCTTGATTGAACAAACACAACGTTCAAATTTTCGTCAAAAGGATCAATTTCGTTTTATAGAAGTTTTAATTTGTGCGCTTGCTTATGTTATTAGTGATTTGGTTTGGATTTTTAATAATAACTTTTTAAGTATCAAATTGATTCCAAACGTTCTTTATCCACTTTTTATCTTTTTGAATGTAGCCAATGGGCTACTACCTGGCTTTATGGCTCTTGCTTGGTTGCGCTTTTCTGAATGTATCCAGAATCGTTCATTTTCAAAAAAACAAATGGCTTACTTATCCATTCCTTTAGTTTTATTGTTTATCTGTGTTGTAAGCAATCCCTATACACATGTTTTATTCTTAATAGAAAATAGACGATACGTTCGGACTTTTGGACCTTTTATTCAATTTATTGTGAGTTATTATTATATTGCTCTTTCGGTTGTTCTTTCATTAAAACATGCCAAACAAGCCAATACATTACAAGAGCGTAAAAGATCCTTAACAATTTCCTCTTTTGTGGTTTTACCAACAATTGCTGCGCTCTTACAATTTCTTGTGTTTGATATGCCAATTCTCTTTGTAGGGGTTATTATTTCATTGATTAATGTGTATATTTCCTTGCAAGATCAATTGGTTTTAACGGATGCATTGACCGGTTTACACAATCGAACCTTATTGGATCAAAAAATAGAACATGCGTATGAAAATTTAGATGATGATTGGGAATTATGGATTTTAATGATTGATGCCAATTCCTTTAAAGCCATTAATGATACTTATGGGCACTTAGAAGGGGATCATGCATTGATTTATATTGCGAATGTATTAAAGGAAGTTTGTCAAAAGAAGGAAGATTATGTTTGTCGATATGGTGGCGATGAATTTGTTATCTTGCATCAGACAAAAAAAGGAGAAGGTTGCCAAACTTTAATGGATGAAATTAATGAGAAAATGAAACAACATACATCGTATCCATTATCGATTTCGATTGGTTTTGCTCGCTATCAAAATAGACATAAGAATTGGCAAGATGTTTTAAAAGAAGCAGATCAAAAATTATATCAAGAAAAGAAGAAAATAAAGTGAAAGGATAACTTTCACTTTATTTATGTCTTTCAAGAGGGAAGGTCATACAATGTAAGCCTCCACCACCTTTGAGAATTTCAGTAATATCAACTTCAATGGTTTCAAGCCCAAGTTTACGCATTTCTTCATTAACTTTTGTATTTTGTTTTAAAGTTAAGACTTTATTATTTCCTAAAGCTTGTAAATTTCCGAAATGTTTAAAGACACCTTCTTGAGGAATATCAATCAAATGGAAACCACGTTTTAATAAGAGATTGATAAAGAATTCCGGTAAAGCTTCTTTACAAACAACGGCTACTTTTTCCGCTACGATATTAAAACACATATCTAAATGAAGATTTCTTCGGGCACAAGGAACGCCAATCATGACATAGCCTAATTCTTCAACTTGTCTTTTTACATTCTCAAAGCCATCTAAATCCGTACGAGCAATAATTCCATGCGCTATCGTATATTCATCGATCATCCAGAAATCGCCACCTTCAAAAGCACCACTGGTACAACGAGCAATTACAGGAATGCCTAATTCTTTCATCTTCTTTTCATATTCGATGGTTTCACCCTTTCGACAAGGTTCACGGAAATTTCCCATAATATAACCTTCTTTAATGCATCCGCCAAAATCACGGGCAAAAACTTCATAAGGTAAGTCTTTTTTTGGGCCCATCAATTCTACTTTTACGCCATTGTCTTGGTAGGCTTTGACCAATTGTGCGTGTTCCTTTAAACATTTTTCTTTATCCACTTTAGAATTTTCTTCTAACCATTTTTCCGTAATGACATTAATTGGTTCAAATTCATGATAGGTTGGTGGACATAATAAGACTCTTTTTAATGGGTCTGTTGCATTACATACAAATTGTTTCATACGATACCTCCTGTAGTGATGTTCTTATCTTAATGCGCAAAAAAAAGAAAGACATTATGTTCACAGACCAAATTTATTTGTGCATAAGATACAAAGAGTGATAGGATAATTTTAATTTTTAAGGAGGATGAGTGAAATGATTTGTGCAGATATTATGAAAATTGATGAATTAAGTAAGTTGCGATTGATTGCAGGACAAAAAGGACTTTATCGACATATTCGTTGGTTGTATTTTGCGGATTCTATGCGCGTTGTTGATGAAGGACATTTTGAAGATCCGGAGAAATATGGACATTGGATTCAAGGTGGTGAATTGATGGTTATTACAAATGAAGCCATCATTACAAATGATCAATTTGTTGAACAATTGATTTATAATTCAAAGGAAAAATGTGCAGCAGGCTTAATTGTACAGAAGGATAAATGTACGGATTATTTGATTCGTTTAGCCAATGAAAAGAATATTCCTATTTTTGAATTGCCTTGGGAAATCCGTTTAATTGATCTTTCACAAATTATTACAACCTTAATTATCAATGAAAAAAACCGGCATACTTCTTTATAGTCCATTTTATCAAGCCTCTTATATGGTCGTTATGATTCGGAAGAAGAAATGATGCAATTAGCATCGAATTATCAGGTGGATTTAAGAGAAGAGGGCACTTTAGTTAAATTATCGATTCAAGACTATAGTAATACTTATGATCAAATGGATTATTTAATGAACCTCTGTCGAAATGTCTTTGATAATATTGGGTATCGACATATTTTAATTCTTCCGGAAACCAAAGGAATCTTTGTGCTTTTTCCTAGCGAAGCGATGAAAAAAACACAAATTGAACATTGTTTTTGTGAAATTTCAACCTTCTTTATGAATAAAGAACAAAAAACCATTCATGTTGGAATTTCGAGTCGAATTAAAAAGCTATCTCAATATAAAGCTGCTTTAAAGGAAGCAAACTTAGCAGAAAAATTAGCGCAGTCAGATTCTAATTTTATTCAATTCTATGAGGATTTAGGCATTTTAAAGGTAATTGCTTCTGTTTCCGATAAAGAGGTTTTAAATTCTTTTTATCAAGAATTGTTAGGCCCTTTAGAAATTGCAGATCAATTATCCGATGGTTGTTTATGTGAAACTTTATTGGTTTATTTGGAAAATAATTGTAATGCCTTGATTGCGAGTCAAAAGCTTTTTATTCATCGGAATACGATGCGTTATCGTTTGAATAAAATCGAAGAAATATTGAATATTTCCTTAAATGATATGCATCAAGTTTTTTTGATTCAAAATGCTTTTGCAATCAAAAGATATTTAGATTTATCTTTGTGATTTGTGCTTTATGCACAATGAAAGTTATGCATCTGACCATTGAGCAAAATCATCGCATCCTCTAAAATTCGTGTATAAGCAACGGAGCAATCAGAAAAGATTACTCCGCTTTTTTGTATATGGAGGTTGCTATGGTAAATCATTCGGGTAGTTTAAATGACAAGATTGAATTAAAAGGCATTTATAAAAGATATGGTAAAAATGAAGTGGTTAAAGATGTGAATCTAACCATCAATAAAGGGGATTTTGTTACGATTTTAGGCCCATCTGGGGCTGGGAAGACGACAGTTTTGAAAATGATTTCAGGCTTTACAGATATTTCGGAAGGACAAATTTTAGTAGATGGAAAGGATATGGCCAATGTGGAAGCCAGTCAGCGGAATTTTGGAATGTTATTTCAAAATTATGCTCTTTTTCCTCATATGACAGTAGAACAGAATATTGAATATCCTTTAAAGATTCGAAAAATTGAAGCAAAGAAACGAAAAGAGATGATTGAAAATATTCTCGAAGTCGTGAATTTAAAAGGTTTCAACAAACGCTATCCTAAAGAATTATCCGGTGGTCAACAACAACGCGTTGCCATGGCGCGTACCATTGTTTTTAACCCTTTGGTTTTGTTGCTGGATGAACCAATGGCAGCTTTAGATAAACAATTGCGTAAGCAGATGCAAAAGGAAATTCGTAAAATTCATCGTGATTTAGGTTTAACGACCATTTCCGTTACCCATGATCAAGAAGAAGCATTAACAATGGCCAATAAGATTTGTGTTATGCGCGATGGAAAGATTTGTCAAGTTTCATCACCAGAAGACTTATATGAATATCCAAACAGTCGCTTTATCGCAAATTTCATTGGAGAATCCACTATTTTAGATGGACATATTACAGAAATCAAAAATAAACAAGCTTCTGTTCAATTAAAGGATGGCCAAATCGTACCCGTTGATTTAAAAGATCGTGCCCATCTATTCCATCAAGGACAGGATATGTATTTGGTCTTAAGACCTGAACGTTTCCGTATGGTAAGCAATGATTTTAATGGCATCGTATTGGAAGGCTTTATTAATCAATCGACTTATGTAGGGGATGCCTATTATTTAGAGATTGAATCGGAAGATGGTTTGGATTTAAAGGTACAAACCTATGCACGTGGTAAATATGATTTACGAAGAGGTGCTCCAATCAAGGTTGGTTTTTATCCGAAGGATTTAGTTCCGGTTGTGGAATAGGAGGATTCGTATGAAAAAAATAAATTACATGCGTTGGTTTTTATTGCCGCCCTTGCTCTTTATTTTATTTTTCTTGGTTTATCCATTGGCCGAAGTTTTGACAAAAGCCTTTATCAATGGCAATGGCTTTACTATGGAATACTTTCATAAATTTTTTTCCACCTCCCTTTATGGACAGGTCTTAAAAAATACCTTTACTTTAAGCTTAATTGTTGCATTGGTTTGTTTAATGATTGGTTATCCGATTGCTTATTCAATGACCAAGGCAAGCGCAAAGGGAAGAATTGTCATCAATACGATTGTTCAAATTATGTATTGGACGAGTCTTCTGGTAAAAACTTATATTTGGATTATTATGCTTCAACAACATGGACTGATTAATACCATCCTTATTGAAATTGGGCTCATTGATCAGCCAATTCAAATGTTACATACCTATTTTGGGGTTGTATGTGGAATGAGCTATATTTTATTGCCTTATATGATTTTTTCTTTAACCCCTATCATGCAACAAATTGAACCCAATTTATTTATGGCTAGTGAAAACTTAGGGGCTTCTAGTTCTTATACGTTTCGAAAAGTTTTCTTACCTTTAAGCTTGCCTGGAATTGTCGGTGGTTTTTCCATTGTCTTTCTAACTTCACTTGGCTACTATATTGTGCCTGCCTTATTAGGTGGGCAAGAAAATACCATGATGTCGCAATTAATTCAAACGGCGATTAATAAAGAATTAAATTGGAACTTTGCAGCTGCTATTTCCGTTGTTTTGATTTTAGTGACTGTCATTGTCATGTTCTTTACACAAAAAATAGGCAAAGTGAAAGGAGAAAATTAATATGAGAAAGAAATTAACGGTTGCCAATATCATAACGGCTATAGCTTTGATTGTGATTTTACTCTCTATTTTCTTAATTATTCCGGTTTCTTTTTCCGCAAGTACCTATATAACATTTCCAATCACTGAATTTTCATGTCGTTGGTATGAAGATTTATTTACGGATCCTGAATGGGCGATGGCATTTAAAAATTCAATGTGGATTGCCATATGGACAACGATTTTATCCTTAGTCTTTGGCATGATGATTTCTTTAGGCTTACGTGAAATTAAAGGAAAACTTCAAAGTATTTTCTATGAATATTATCGTTTACCGCAATCGGTTCCAATTATTGTGAGTGCAATCGCATTATATTCTTTGCTTTCAAGAATGCACTTAGCCGGAACTTATACAGGTTTAATTATTTGTCATACCATGGTTGCGATTCCGTTTGTTGTGAGTTCTATTTCAAGTGGTTTAAGCAAAATTGGAAATGATTATGAAATGGCTGCAAGGAATTTAGGGGCTGGTCGACTACAAGCCTTTATTGATGTCGTTTTGCCTATTTTATTTCCTTCCATTGGATCGGCTTCGTTATTTGCCTTTATGACCTCTTTTGATGAAATTGCTATTACACTTTTTGTGGTTAATCCAAATGTCATGACTATTCCAATGAAAATGTATGATGGAATCAATCAATCCATCAAACCAACCTTAGCTGCTTTATCCGCCATTATTGTTTGTATCGTAGCTTTTGGTTTTATTCTTAGTGGTATCGTCCAGCTTCATTTACAAAAGAAGCGTTCGGCTTAGTTGATACAAAAGAAGGGAGGAGTATGATGAATACTTTTGTAAACAACGCCTATGGGACATTAAAAAAAGTCTTATTATGTCCGGCTGATTTTTATCAGATTGAGCCTATCAATGGAATTTCAAAAAAATGGATGAGCGAAGGGTATCAAATGGATTATGAGCTGTGTAAAAAACAACATCAAGCATTGGTTCAAGCTTATCAAGACAATGGGGTTGAAGTTGAATTAATCGAAGCAAATGAAGGTTTGACTTATCAAATCTTTGCTCGTGATTTTGGAATTTGTGTAAAAGAAGGAGTTGTTTTAGGGCATTTTAAAGAACCATGTCGTCAAAAAGAAACCGCACTTTATGAACAAAAATTAAAAGAATTAGGAATTCCGATTGTTGCACGTTGTACCAATGGTTGCTTCGAAGGAGGAGACTTTTGTTTCTTAGATGAAAATACTTTGTTGATGGGAATTATTGATCGTACAGATTTGGCTGGATTTGAAAGTGTCAAAGCACAATTAAGTGATTTGGGTTATGAAATGAGTCCAATCTATGTGGATCGTAAGTATTTACATATTGATATTATTATCAATATTATTGCCAAAGATACAGTAATCATTTGTCCTGAATTATTGCCAGATGGTATTGTACAACGTTTTAAACGAAGAAATTTTAAAATGATTGAAATCACGAAGGAAGAAGTCTTAGAATATGCAGCCAATATTCAAGGTTTAGGGAATGGCAAAGTGATTTCAGCTTGTACCAATACGAAAACCAATCAAAGAATGCGTGATTTAGGCTTAGAAGTAATTGAAGTTGATATTAGTGAAATTGTTAAAGGCGGTGGAGGAATTCATTGTATGACCTTCCCACTAATCAGAGAAGAGAAATAGGAGAATGCGTATGAATAAAATTTTCAAAAGAAGTTTAGGAATTGCGATGGCATCGGTTTTAAGTTTTTCATTAGCTGCATGTGGATCAAGTAGTGATGGAAAAGAAGAATTGGTTATTTGTACTTGGGGTGGAGCTCTTGAAGATGGAATAAAACAAGCTGCAAAGGGTTTTGAAAAGAAATACAATTGTAAAATTACCTGGGATAGTTATACAGATTATTCTAAGATTCAAACAATGGTTGATAATGGAAATGTTTATTGGGATGTGGCTACACTTGATTCTTATTGGACCTATGCAGGGGCTGATTATCTAGAAGATATTGATTATGACATTGTCGATAAAACGGGTATTGAAGATTATACTTCAGAAAAAGGGGTTGGCTCTTATACTTTTGCCACAACGATTGCTTATGATAGTTCAAAATATGATAGTGAAACCTGTCCACAAACTTGGGCTGATTTATTTGATACAACAAAATTTACAGGTAAAAGAACCTTCCATAAAGATCCAGTTCATTTGTTTGAAGAAGCTTTATTAGCGGATGGTGTTTCACCAGAAGAATTATATCCAATTGATATTGATCGAGCACTGAGTAAATTAAGTACGATTAAAAATGATGTCAGTGTTTGGTGGGAATCGGGATCAGAACCAGCACAATTATTATCTTCGAAAGAAGTAGAATTAGCAGCTGCATGGTCAGGACGTATTCAAGATGCCAAAGAAGAAGGGGAAGAAGTTGATACAAACTATAATCAAGCTTTATGTATTACAGATAATTGGGGTGTTATTAAAGGAACAGAGCATAAAGATTTAGCAATGGAATTCATTAACTATGTAACACGACCAAAAGCACAAGCACGTTTTTCACAAAGCGTATCGTATGGACCAGTGAATCAAGAAGCTTATAACTACTTAGATGAAGAAACGATTAAAAAGATTCCTTCAAGTGAATATTATGCCGATCAAGTGGTATGGTTCAACCCAGAATGGTGGGCAACAAACTATGACCAAGCCAATGAGAAATTCCAAGAATGGTTATTAGATGATTAAGAATGATCCGTGGCTTAGTCCACGGATTTTTTAGGAGGAAAAAAGATGTATACATGTGATTTAGAACGAATGAAAGATTTAATTCAAACCTTTTCACAATTTGGAGCGACTGGAAAAGGAGGAATTACGCGTTATTCATTATCTCAAGAAGCTTTGCAAGCACGAAATGAATTTGTGAAACGAATGGAAGCGATTGGAGCCATCATTGAAACCGATGATATTGCCAATGTCTATGCAACCTTACCAGGAAGTGATGAAAAAGCGAAACGAATTGCGATGGGATCGCATGCGGATTCAGTTATGAATGGTGGAAATTATGATGGAATCTTAGGCGTAATGAGTGCTATGGAAGTTTTAGAAACCATTCAAAGTCAAAAGATTGAACATAAGCATCCCATTACGGCAATGATTTGGACCAATGAAGAAGGTTCATTGTATGAGCCTTGTATGATGTCGAGTGGAATTATTTGTAAGGATTATTTACCAAAAGTCGTTGGTTCAAAATATGCTTATGACGATATGATGCATTCAATGGATATGCTTGAAGGAAAACAAAGCTTCGGACAAGCAATTGAAAAATCAGGCTATAAAGGAAAAAAAGAAAAGCGGATTTCACCAGAAAATTATTGTGCTATGTTTGAAACCCATATTGAACAAGGACCAATTCTAGAAAATCATCAAAAAGATGTTGGCGTTGTCGATTGTGTATTAGGTATGTTCAATTACCATTTAAAATTTTATGGACAAACGACACATGCTGGAACCTTTCCAATGAAGCAAAGAAAAGATGCTTTTTTAGCCGCGAGTCACGCTTTATTGGAATTGCATAAGCGTATTGATTCTTTAGGTTATGAAGATCTAGTTTATACAACAGGAGAAGTTACTTGTCATCCAAATTTACATACTTGTGTTCCTGATTATTTTGAATTCTGTATTGATGTTCGTCATGAAAGCAAGGAAGTAAGAGATACGGTTTTAAAAATTGTAAAACGTTTTGAAGATGAAAATTGGAATGGTTGTACTTGTCATGTACAAAAAGCATGGGAAAGAGAAACGGTTTATTTTGACCAAACGTTGCGTCAATATGTGAAGGAAAGTGCCGATGAGTTAAAAGCAAATTATGAAATAATTCATTCAGGAGCTGGCCATGATGCGCAATTTTGTGCCTATATGCTTCCAACCACAATGATTTTTGTGCAATCAAAAAAAGGACTATCACATTGTGAACAAGAATATTCTACACCAGAACATTGTACAGAAGGTGCATCTATCATGTTGAATGCCGTACTAAAAGCCGATCAAGAACTTTAAAAAAGGAGCTTAGGCTCCTTTTAATATTCGTCTTCCATTGCATCATCCACTCCATCGGCATAGGAAGAATCCCAATCATAACGATCTTGATCATAGTCCCCATTTTCATAATAGTCATCATATCCCTCATCATAAGAATTGGAAGAAGATGAAGAATAAGAGGCATGATTTGATGAAGATGAATGGGAAGAAGATTGAGTTTTTGGGTTATAGTTTGAATGATAAGAAGAACTACTTGATTGCATATTTAAAACAATGGCAAAAAAAGCAAAGGTAATTAAAAAACATTTGATAAAAAGAAATTTTTGGTGATTGCTTAATTCGGTTTTTTCTTCCTCTGTATGGTTTCCAGAGGTTTTGATTGTAAAAATAATAAGAAACAAAATAAATCCAAAAATAAAGGCCATAATCCCTATTTCCAATAAGTTAAAAATCATACACTACCTTCTCTCTCTTAATAATTATAATATTAAAGAGGAAGGTTGACTAGAGAACCTTATTGCCTATTAATCGTGGTTTATTGTTTCATCACCCGTGAACAGTAACCAGTAAAAATTATTTTTAAACTTTATGACATCGATAATGCCTATTTATATGCAATAGTTTTTATAGGTTTAGAGTAGGATTGCATGAAAGAATGAATGAGTGTTAAAAAAAATTGACTAATGAACAAGCTCTAGTGATAGCTGGAATTAAAGATGATGTTGTAGTGGTATTGGATCCATCAGATATATATCGTGTTTATGCATTTTCAGGAAAAAGCTTAAGCCGAAACGAATGCAGAAACTTATATCCTTCGTTTAAGATTATATGAAGTGGAACAACGATTCGATTTAAATCGCTTTGTTCGAATATTAAATTCAGAAATAATTTATCTGAAAAAAGTAAAACGATTTGATCTGTGTTTGACAGGAACTATTTGTATTACTTTTTTTAATAGGACGGTTACATATGTACCAAGACAATTAGTTGTGAAAATTAAACATATTTTAGGAGTGTATGGTGATTATTATGAATAACAAATTTATTAAATATATATTTTTTGGCTTTCTTTTGGGTATATTCGGTGAATATATTATTGCATTAATTGTTTCAATCCATATTGGAGATGGATTATTTTATTTCGTTTTGCCTAAATTAGCAAAGTTATTAGGAAGTACAATCAATGCAAGTTTGATTCAAACGCTTTTTTGTGGAATTGTTGGTGTGGGATTGGCATTAGTTCTTCTTATATGGGAATTAGATCCTCAATTGGTAAAGAGAAATATATGTGGATATATTACCTTTTGTATTATGAATTTGATGATTCATTTTTGTGTTCATAAAACAGCTTATTCAACAGGAAGATATTTGAGAATATTTATAACATCTTTAATTGTCTGGCCGGCTCTTGCGGGAATTATATATTTTACCTTAGGCCGTTCTTTAATTAAAATTGATTATAAGGTTGATGATATTAATGATTAGAATGAGTTAGAGTAACTATGTAGTAAAATAGAGATAATTCAAAGGATAGTTGGATTATCTTTTTTTCTGATCAATTGAGCAATCTTATCTTGAGGGTTACTTACAATCTTTTGTAAAAATAGGAAATCAATATTTATATTGAAGTAATCTATAATATTGGAATTGGATTGTTTTTTTCTATAGGCAAACCAAAAAGCTTGCCTATTAATCGTGGTTTATTTTTTCATCACCCGTGAACAGTAACCAGTAAAAATTATTTTTAAACTTTATGACATCGATAATGCCTATTTATATGCAATAGTTTTTATAGGTTTAGAGAGAGGGGATTGTATGAAAGTTTATGTGAAGGTGAAAAAGGATTCTAGTTCGGACTTGCTTCTAGGGGAATGTATTGATTATCAAAAGGCTCTTTTGGCTTTTAATCAATCTGGTTTTGAAATTGTTCCTTATTTTTCTTACTTTGATATTTGTAGAGAGTTAACTAGAGAAGATATTTTAATTGATGATAGAAAGTATCAAATAAGAGTCTTAAAAAGATTTGGTGTTGCAAATCCAGAAATGGATAAACATCCAGCTTGTCTAAAAGCCTTTTTTGAAGATGATTTAGAGTCAATTGAATGGGTTTCGAAATGGCGTTGTTATATTTGCTATGATGAAATTATTGGCATTTCTTTTCTTAAAGGAGATTGGCACGGTATTTATGATTCGAAGATCGTTGATCAAATTTTAGAGTCATTTAAAAGTTGGAATCAACGACCTATGGCTTGTGCGATTGATTTTGTGATGACAAATGAAGGGAAGACAATTTTAATTGAGTGTAAAGATGTATTTGAAATAGAATCAAATGATTTGAGTAATTTTAAATATGCAAGATTTCTTAGTGCAAGGTGGTCTCAATGCTTGTATCGTCAAGATCCTTTGTGTCCGGAACAAAAATTTATATTAAAAAGTTATGGATATAAACATTTTGTCAGTAATCAAGAAAGAATTGTGAAAGGAGGAGCTACAGACTATTTGGAATTTTATCCGGGAGTTCAAGAAGAAGATGAAGTCTCTTTTTGGAATGATGATTCTTTATTGATTAATGAAGATATTTTTGATGAAATCGGTCTAGGCGCTTTCTTTGATCAAAACTTAAAAGATTTTGATTTTTATGGGATTACATACGTTTCTTTAAAAGAATGGGAGTCACTTTTTTCAAAAGTTGAAAATGAAAGTGAAAAAGTCCAAGAAGGAATGAAAGAATTAGCAGATTGGTTAAAGGGTGTATTTAAAGAGCAACCTGGATTTACAATTCTTGGTTTATAAAAATAAGTTAGGGAATTTATGAATTCTCTAACTTTTTTTAGGTATTTTATGAATAAATTCATCACAGATTTTAAGGTAAACATCGGAATAAATACTGTTTTTTTCCCAAATAAAATCAAAATCGTGTTGCATTTTGAAATCCTTTAAATGGATTTCTTTTAAACTTCCTTTTTCTAAATCTTTTTCTACTGCAATTTTATACATAAAGGAAATGCCACAATCTTTTTTTAATAAACGAATCAGGGCATGCATATTTTCAATTTGTGTATAATGTTGAAAATTTGAAATGGATAAATTATGGGCCTTTAAATTTTGTTCTAGAATGTTGCGAGTGCCAGATCCTTCTTCACGTAATAAAAGATGTTCTGAACATAAATCATGAAGATAAGAAGGACTTCCTCCATTGAATTGATGTGAATTCGCACAAAGCGCTATAAATTCTTCCGTTCGATATTTCTTATGGCTATAATCTTCCTTTGGATAATTTCCTTCAACAATTGCAAGTTGGATCGTTCCATGATTTAAAAGTTTCAATAACTCAGAGGTATTTCCATAATGGAGATGGATATTTAAATTAGGATGGTTTTTTATAAAAATGGCTAATTGATCAACAACGGCATATTCTCCAATGGTCATCGTAACACCAATGGATATCGATTGAATCTTTGATTGACAAGATTTGATTTCATTTTTTATAAGTTCTTCATCATTTTTTAAAGTTAATAAATGTTTGTATAAGATTTCTCCAGAAGTAGTTAAAGATAATTGCTTATTCTGATAAGTAAATAGTTTTGTATCATATACTTCCTCCAAATAATGAATATGTTGCGAAACAGCAGGTTGTGAAATATGTAATTGTTTTGCAGCAAGTGTAAAGTTTAAAGTTTGACAAACCATTAAAAAGGTATGTGTACGAAAATCAAGCATAGAACCTCTCTATAAGATAAAATAATCGTTCAATAGAATTATATAATTTTTACTTATTGATGTATAGACTTATAATAAATAAGAAAAGAGGTTTTAAAAATGGAATTTATGAAGAAAAATGGATATGGAATTCTTTTATGTTTGGTAATCGCCATTCCATCTTATGTTTTAGGAAAACTTTTTCCAGTTATTGGAGGTGCAGTTATTTCAATCCTTGTTGGTATGGTTATTTCTTTATTTTATAAAAAGAAAGAGAAAACCAATCCAGGTATTAAATGGACATCTAAAGTTATTTTACAAACAGCCGTTGTTTTTTTAGGTTTTGGTATGAATTTAGGGGTTATCTTTCAAACAGGAAAGCAATCTCTACCAATTATTATTTGTACAATTACAACATCTTTGTTGATTGCATGGGCTTTAAGAAAAGTAATGCATGTACCAGAAAAGACTTCTATCTTAGTTGGTGTGGGATCTTCGATTTGTGGAGGATCTGCAATTGCAGCAACGGCACCTGTTATTGATGCGGATGAAAATGAAGTAGCTCAATCGATTTCAGTTATTTTCTTTTTTAATGTATTGGCAGCGATATTCTTTCCGATTTTAGGACGTATGATGGGCTTTGATACCTTACATGGAGATGCTTTTGGAATCTTTGCGGGAACAGCAATTAATGATACGTCATCGGTAACAGCAGCAGCTTCAACTTGGGATAGTATGTGGAATCTTGGAAGTCAAACCTTAAATAAAGCAGTTACGGTTAAATTAACACGTACTTTAGCAATTATTCCAATCACGTTAGTTTTATCTTTATGGCGTGCTAAAAAGGCGAATAAAGAAGGACAAGAAGTGAATAAGTTTCAATTAAAGAAGGCTTTTCCTATGTTTATTTTATATTTTGTTTTAGCAGCTATCTTTACAACTTTGGCACTCCAAATGGGAGTGGATGCAAAAATCTTTGCGCCTATGAAGGAACTATCTAAGTTTATGATTGTAATGGCTATGGCAGCCATTGGTTTAAATAGTAACCTAATTCAATTAATTAAAACGGGTGGTAAACCGATTCTTCTCGGTGCTTCTTGTTGGGTTGGTATAACGGTTGTTAGTCTAATTCTTCAACATGTCATGGGGATTTGGTAAAAATGAAAAGAGCTCATTGATTAAATCAATATGAGCTCCTTTTTTCTTGGATTTCTTTTTGTCTTTTTTGAATATAAGATATTCTTTTATACATACTTGGATGATCATAGTCTAACAATTCGATGAGTGGATGTGGGTTGACATCGATGAGTTCATCACTTGATATTTTTGTAAATGTATCGATGAGAGCTTGTCCATATCCATGATCTACGGCATTATAATCTGCTTCTTTTTCTTCTCTACAAGAGACAAAGTTTTTGTAGAGTGTAAAAAGAAAATTTAAAGGAAGATAGACATAAGAAAAAATAGTGAAACTAAGGATATAATTGGTATATTTTAGACCAAAACTTTCATTGATAAAATGATTCAATTGAATGATAGAATGAGCGTTTGGAATCAGATAAACTAAAACAATAAAGAAGAATAAACTGAATAAATAGTTTAAATAATTAAAAATATTCTTTTTATGCTTTAAATGCCCAATTTCATGAAGTAAGACAGCTAAGAGTTCATCATGACTATTTTCATCTAAAAAATTATCAGCTATACCAAACATACGATAACCTAGAAATTTAAGAAGAAAGGCATTCTTGCTGTTGGATTTTTTTGACTCATTATAAATTTTGATATGACGAATCTTTTTCTTTGATTCTTTACTAAATGCTTCAATTTGATTTTTTAATTCACAATCTTCCATTTCCGTAAAGGTATATTGTAGTTTCATAAAAACAAGAGACAATAAGGAAAGAAGCAATGCAATGAAAACAATAACGATAAATATAATCAAACAAATTAAAAAGGATTGCTGATAAGTGATTTTAAAATGATTTGTCCAAGTGCTTAAATTTGTACATAGAAAAATTAAGAATCCGATTAGAATAATCATTGTAATCGTTTCAAAAACAAAATGAAGTATGTAATCTTTTAGCCATTCTTTTTTAGTTTTTTTGTTTAAATGATAGCTTTCTTCAATATAAAAAGTTTCATAGTAATCGAGAGGCAAATCAACAATTTCATTGATCAATTCCATCACAAAATAAGTAAAGGCTGCACAAAGATATGGATTTTTTAAATCAAAAAGTTGATAAAAATTACTAAGCACAAAAATCATATTCAGGATTAAACCGAATAAAGAAAGAAAAAAATTAATTCTTCGATATTCCTTTCGATAGGATAAAAACTCTTTGTAGCGTTCTTCTGTATAGATATGTTTGACTTCTTCTGGTAATGGCTTTGCTCTTTGTTTCCATATAAGATGGGTTTCAAATTGATCGAAGAGCCAACGGTAAAGCGCAAGACCGACAAGGATGAATTTTAAGTACATTGTTTATTTCCTTTCATGTGATTTCATTATATATTCTAGAAACATAAAGGTAAAATTTAGATTTTTGTTTCGTTTTATTTTCTTGATGGTATCGCTTACATATCGATTGGTGCATTCGATAAAAGATGATTGACTTATTCAATTGAATTGGTATAATGTTCTGCGGTGTAAAAAACGAAAGATATAATATTGATAGGTCAAAGGAAATGTTTGATCTTCAAAAGGAGAGTAAAATGTACGATGTTTGTATTGTAGGAGCAGGTCCTGGAGGTATATTTTCAGCCTATGAGCTGTTAAAAAATAAACCCAATTTAAAAATTGTAGTATTCGAAGCAGGTGCTCCTTTGCATCAAAGAAAATGTCCGATTGATGGCGTTAAAGTAAAATCTTGTGTCCATTGTAAAAGTTGTGCCATTATGAATGGTTTTGGTGGTGCGGGTGCTTTTAGTGATGGAAAGTATAATATCACCAATGAATTTGGTGGAAATTTATATGAATATGTAGGTCAAAATCAAGCAATCGAATTAATGGAATATGTCGATGAAATTAATTGTCAGATGGGTGGAGCCAAAACGCGTTTATTTGCGAATTCGGATTCAGCAATCGCAAAAAAATGTCTACAAAATGATTTACATCTTTTAAAAGCCAAAGTACGTCACTTAGGAACCGATGTAAATTATATTGTTTTAGAGAATTTATATCAAAACTTAAAAGACAAAGTGGATTTTCATTTCTATGCGCATGTTGATTCCATTGAAAAAAGTGAAAACGGCTATCTGATTCAATGTAAAGAAGAACAATTTGAAGCCAAAAAATGTATTGTTTCAACCGGTCGTTCAGGAAGTAAATGGATGGAGAGCATTTGTTCAAATTTAGGTATTGAAACCAAAAGTGATCGCGTTGATATAGGGGTTCGTGTGGAATTAAATGCCGATACATTTAGTGAATTGACGGATTCTTTATATGAATCAAAAATTGTCTATCGTTCGAAAAAGTATCAAGATCGTGTTCGTACCTTCTGTATGAATCCAAAAGGGGTTGTCGTTAATGAAAATACCAATGGAATCATTACAGTAAACGGTCATAGCTATGAAGATCCAGCTCGTTTTACTGAAAATACAAATTTTGCTTTATTGGTATCGAATCATTTTACGGAACCATTTTCTCAAAGTAATCAATATGGTGAAAGTATTGCTCGCTTATCTAATATGCTTGGCGGCGGTGTTATTGTACAACGCTTTGGTGATTTAATTCGTGGACAAAGATCGACACCAAGTCGAATTGCTCAAGGCTTTGTTACGCCAACCTTAAAGGCGACTCCAGGGGATTTGTCTTTGGTTATTCCAAAGCGTCAATTGGATGACATTATTGAAATGATTTATGCTCTAGATAAAGTTTGTCCATCAACCGCAAGTGATGATACTTTGTTATATGGAGTTGAAGTAAAATTCTATAATATGCAAGTTGAAGTGGATAAGCATTTAGAAACAAAACATAAAGGACTCTATGTGATTGGTGATTGTAGTGGTGTAACCCACTCTTTGAGTCATGCATCGGCATCGGGCGTTTATGTTGCTCGAGAAATATGTAAAACCGTGTAACAAGTACACGGTTTTTTTATCTTTATTTTTGAAGCAAGGCTTGAATGCAATTTTTAATATAGTCAAAACCTAGATCTGTATTGATTGTTAAATCAAAATTCTGTGCATTGCCCCAAAATTGACGCGTATAGTAATGATAGTTATCCGAACGTAATTTATCTTCACGATGAATTTTATGTTGTGCTTCTTTTGCCGAGATATTTAAACGTTTCATAACCCGTTGAATACGACTTTCAAGTGGTGCTGAAAAGAAGAGCTTTAAAACATTGGGGTTTTCTTTTAAGACATAATCCGCACATCGACCAATGATGATACAGTTTCCTTTCTTAGCTAGTTCTTTAATTACTTCAGATTCTGCTTCGAAAAGATAATCTTTTGGGGCTTCTTCCTCTTTGTTTCCATATTGATACATTTGATTGATTAAATCATAGAGAAGTCCATTGCTCATTGCTTCTTCACTTTTTTTGATGAATTCAGGCGTAAGATTTGTAGTGCCAGCAACCATTTCAATAATTTCTTGGTCATAGAATGCATAGCCAAATTCTTTAGCTAGTTTTTTTCCAATATCATGACCGCCCGATCCATATTGACGTCCAATCACAATAACAGGGCTTTGTGGATTGCTTGCAAAGGAAGGATTTTCCAATTCTTCTTTGTTTTCCTCTTTGAAAAGATAAGGCTTAATAAAGGCAAGATTTTTTCCAAAAAGACGAGCAATAAAGCCAACCAATAAAGCGGCGACGATTGTTCCTTCACGAACCCCGTTTAATCGATGAAAGAATAAAAATGAAAGAAGACCTGAAATGATTGTCATTGAAGAGTCAAATACAATTTTACTTGTTCCAAAATTGCTATGGAGTTTGTGTACGACAGCTCGTACAAATGATTCTCCAGGAAGCATGACAACATCAGCTAATACTTCAAGATAAACACCAAATCCTAAGATGATACATCCAATCAATAAAGCTATGAATTGAATCAAATATTGTGTAGGATTGACCCAATAAAACATCATCATGGTTAAATCTATAAAATAACCAAAGGCAATAGAGACTGGAATTTGTAAAATATGTTCAAACTTAAAGTCTTTTCTTAAGATTAAAATTTGTAGAAAAATGAGTAAAAGACTAAACAATATTGTGAAATTTCCTAAAGATAAAGGGAATTGTAAACTAAGCACATAAGGAATTGATGAAATTGGTGAGGTTCCTAGATTCGCTTTTGTTACTAAACTAACACCTAAGGCATTAATAAATAAACCAATTAAAAAGATAATATAACGTTTCATTTTATTCATAGTCTTCATTTCCTTTCTTGTTTTGGATTTGTTCTTTTAAATTTTCATACATTTTAATCGAGATGGATAAAAATGTTTGGCGTTCTTCTTCGCTTACATTTTTTAAGGCAATCTTTTCGATGGATTGAAAAGATTGTTGAACCAAAATTTGTTGCTGAAAACCCTTTTCGGTCAAAAAGATATGAAAACTTCGTCGATTTCCATTTAAAATTTTACGTTTGACCAAGTCTTTTTCTTCCATTTTATTAAGAATCGAAGTTAAAGAACCAGCCTCTAAAAAACATGCTTGTGCAATTTCTTTTTGATTGCTGCCATTGTGATCTTTTAAGTAATCAAGAATTTTTGGTTGACCACTGGTAAGAGAAGAGCCTTTTAGTTCTTCCATTAATGATTTTTGAACTAACATTTGATTAGCCATAATCAAATAATGTAAAGATTCATCCATTAAAGTAAAAACCTCCTTAATAGTTATAAATCAAACAGTTTGAATTATAACTATTAAGGTGACGATGTCAAGTTTGTTTCATTTTTCAAAATATTGAAGAACAAAAAGAATTAGATGGATTAGATTATTCGAAAAATACGGATGTTTTGTTATTGAGTGTGCTTAAAAGTATATAGGACGTTGTTTTTACTGTAATGAAAAGAAATTTGTGATACAAATAGTATTTTGAAAGTATTACGACAATACGTAATGCATATACAGTATTAAATTAAAGTGGTCGTGTAAAAACGAAACCAGAGGGCGCTGTGAACGTCCATGTTGGAAGGAGCCATAATGACACTCGAGCATTGTGGTTCCGGATAACAGAAACCCTCGTCTGACTTGCATCAGCGGGTCAGTCGGGGTAATTCATAATCTTTTGGATGAAATCAAGCTAGAGTCCGATCAGAAAACCTATATTCTGGTGGCACACAATGGAATAGCACGTATGGTGCAGTCGTATTTTCAAGATATGACCAATGAAGAATTTGCGTCATTTGGCGTAAAAAATTGCCAAGTGCTCCGATATGATTTTGAGTAGATATACATAGCGTGTTGTATGATATATTTAAAAATGGTAGGAAGGAAAATAAGATGAAAAAAATACTATTTTTATGCCACGGCAATATTTGTCGAAGTCCAATGGCTGAATTTATTATGAAAGACTTATGCCGAAAAGAAGATATTTATATGGAAATTGATTCGATGGCATTAACATATGAAGAAATTGGCAATGATATGTATCCACCCGCTAAAAGAAAATTGACGGAAAAGGGCATTCCATTTGAAAGAAGACAAGCACAAATTATGGAACGTTCGGACTATTTTGATTATGATCATATCTATTATATGGATGCAGAAAATAAAAGAGATTTAGGCTATATTGTAGGGGAAGATATTGATCATAAAATTCAACGCTTATTACCAGATCGTGATGTAGCAGATCCTTGGTGGACTGGTGATTTTGAAACGACATTTCAAGATCTTTTAGAAGGTTGTCAATATCGATTAAAGGAGATTTTACATGATTAAACAAAATATACATACACATAGTACGTATGCGGATGGAATTAATTCAATTGAAGAAATGATTCAAAAAGCAATTGAAAAACATTTTACCGTTTTAGGCTTTAGTGAACATGCTTATGTGCCTTTTGATGATTGTTGCATGAGTCAAGAAAGTACGGAAGAATACATTCAGGAAGTAAAAACTTTAAAAGAAAAATATAAAGATCAAATTCAAATTTATTTGGGATTAGAACAAGATGCCGGTTATCGTGACCCGCATCCTGAAGTTTATGATTATCGAATTGGATCTGCCCATTATTTACATCATAATGGAGAATACATTTCGGTTGATTATGATTGCCCAACCGCTTTGAAATTGATTCATGAATGGTATGAAGACGATTTTTTAGCTTATGCGAAGGCTTATTATGATGGGCTCATGCAAATGAAAGATTGGCAAGAAGTAGATATTATTGCGCATTTGGATTTACTAATGAAATACAATGAAGATGAATCCTTTTATTCTTTTACCGATTCACGGTATATTAACTTAGCTTGTGATTGTATTGATGCTTTGTCGCATAAAATATTTGAAGTTAATACCGGTGCAATTGCACGTGGTTATCGTAAAACACCTTATCCAGAAAAACATTTGCTTCAATATATGAAAGAAAAAAATATTCAAATTTGTTTAAATAGCGATTGTCATAATGCGGATTATTTAGATTGTGCCTTTCTACAATCAAAAGAATTAATTCAAAGTGTTGGATATAAACAATTGGTCACATTAACAGCAAATGGATTTGAAGAAAGAGACATTGAAGAATTTAAATTCGACTAGCAGGAAAAACTTCCTGCTTTTCTTTTTTGGCTCTACTTGTTAAAATATAGTGAATTTGCCAAATTTAGAGTATAATGATTAGATATGCGGAGGTTCATATATGTATCGAATAGGTTTTGATATCGGAAGTACAACAATTAAAGCAGTTGTCCTAGATGAAGACAATCATATTTGTTATAAGAGTTATGAAAGACATAAGGCGCAAGTGCGTCAAAAAGCATTAGATAAGTTGATCGAATTAAGGAAGTATACCAAAGAGCCTTTTACCTTTGCGATTTCAGGCTCAGGCGCATTGGGCCTTTGTGAACAATCGGGACTGCCTTTTGTACAGGAAGTTTTTGCGAGTGCAATGGCAACCAAAAAATTATATCCAGAAACAGATTGTGCCATTGAATTAGGTGGTGAAGATGCGAAAATACTTTTCTTTAAAGGAAGCATTGAACAACGTATGAATTCACAATGTGCTGGTGGAACTGGTGCTTTTATTGATCAAATGAGTCAATTGTTAAGCATGAGCCTAGAAGAAATGAATGAGGCCAGTCTTCATTATAATCGGATTTATCCAATTGCTAGTCGTTGTGGTGTATTCGCTAAAAGTGATATTCAACCATTGATTAATCAAGGCGTTGCAAAAAGTGATTTATGTGCCAGTATTTTTCAAGCAGTTGTTGGACAAACGGTTACATCTTTAGCACAAGGACATAAAATTGAAGGGAATATTCTCTTTTTAGGTGGGCCTTTATACTTTTTATCGGGCTTAAGAGCACGCTTTAAAGAGACTTTGAATCTTAGTGATGATCAAATTAATTGTCCAGATACTGCCATTCATTATGTTGCTTTAGGAACAGCTCTTTGTGCTGAAAAAACGTATACTGCACAAGAACTTGAAAAAGCTTTAGAAGATCTTGTACATGCACCAATGCATTTATCCGAATCGGAACCGCTTTTTAATAATAAGGAAGAGTATGAGGCTTTTGTCCAAAGACATCAAAGCCATGATGCCAAATATCGTGATTTAAAGAGTTATCAAGGCAAGGCTTATTTAGGTATTGATAGTGGTTCAACTACAACCAAATTGGTCTTAATTAGTGAGGAAGGTGAAATCCTTTATCATTCTTACTCTTCAAATAAAGGGAGTCCTTTAGATGTTGTTTTAGAAGATTTAAAGAAAATTTATCAAGAAAATCCAGAAATTAAAATATATGGTGCTTATTCAACTGGCTATGGTGAAGAATTAATGCGTCATGCCTTCCATATGGATGGTGGTGTGGTTGAAACTTTGGCACACTATACAGCGGCTAAAAAATTCAATCCGAAGGTTGACTATATTCTTGATATTGGTGGACAAGACATTAAATGCTTTAAAATTCGTGATGGCCATATTGATGATATTGTCTTAAATGAAGCTTGTTCGAGTGGGTGTGGTTCCTTTATTGAAACCTTTGCGAACTCATTAGGTTATGATTCAATTGAATTTGCACGCTTAGGACTCCAATCGAAACATCCAGTCGATTTAGGGACACGATGTACGGTCTTTATGAATAGTGGTGTGAAACAAGCGCAAAAAAATGGAGCAACAGTTGAGGATATTTCAGCTGGTCTTTGTCGATCCGTTGTACGAAATGCGCTATATAAGGTAATTCGCGCACGAAGTAAAGATGAAATCGGACGTCATATTGTTGTGCAAGGAGGAACGTTCCAAAACGATGCGGTCTTACGAAGTTTCGAACAAGAATTGGGTTATTCGGTTATTCGTCCAAGTATTGCTCATTTAATGGGAGCTTATGGAGCTGCTTTATATGCGCAAAAGCTTCATCGTACGCCAAGCGCTTTATTAAAAGCGGATGAATTGGATCAATTTACACATCAATCACAAAGTGTTGCTTGCCAAGGTTGTACCAACCATTGTTCATTAACTATCAATACTTTTTCTGATGGCTCACGTCTAATTGCTGGAAATAAATGTGAACGCCCATTAAAAATGAATAAGAAAAAAGCAGATTTACCCGATATGTATAGAATAAAGATGGAAATGTTGGAAGAAGTTCGTCACCAATACCATCAAGAACATAAAATTGGGATGCCATTGGTCTTAAATAATTATGACTTAATGCCATTCTGGTCACGCTTTTTTGATTCTTTAGGATATGAAGTTGTATGGTCCTTGCCAAGTACATTAGAAACTTATACTTTAGGTCAACAAACTATTCCGAGTGATACAGCTTGTTATCCTGCGAAGGTTGTACATGGACATATTCAACAATTAGTAGATATGAATTTAGAGGCTATTTTCTATCCTTGTATGACTTATAATGTGGATGAAAAACAATCCGATAATCATTACAATTGTCCAATTGTGGCTTATTATCCACAAGTGATTGAAAGCAATATGGATTTAAAGGATACGAAGTTTATTTCACCTTTCTTATCGTTTGATCATGAAAAACGCTTTGTGAAGGCAATTCAATTGCATTTTGAAAAAGCAGGCATTTCTTTTGAGTCAAAGGATATTAAAATTGCCTTACATGCAGCTATAAATACCTATAATGAATTTATGTATCAATTACATATCAAACACAATGAAATCATTGATTATGCTAGAGCAAATCAATTACCAATTGCGGTATTGTGTGGACGTCCATATCATTTGGATCCTTTAATTAATCACCAAATTCATCAATTATTAACCCAATTGGGTTTTGTGGTTGTTTCAGAAGAATCAGTCCCTGAACAAAGTCCACATCAGACAAATGTATTGAATCAATGGACTTATCATGCGCGTTTATATCAAGCTGCACATTATGTTTGTGAAAATGAGGATATGCATTTAATTCAATTGGTCAGCTTTGGTTGTGGTATTGATGCCGTTACAACCGATGAAGTAAAAGAAATCTTAAAGGAAGCGGACAAATTCTATACCCAAATTAAAATTGATGAAGTTGATAATCTTGGTGCAGTACGAATTCGTTTACGTTCTTTAAAAGGCGCCATTGAGGAAAAAGCAGATAAAAAAGATGCTGGCATAGGAGGAAAGTAGGATGCATACGAATTTTACTTCAGATATGAAAAAGGATCATTTGATTCTTGTTCCAAGTATGTTGCCCATCCATTTTAAATTTCTTGTTCCTGTTTTTGAAATGAATGGTTACCATCTTGAAGTTTTAGAAACCGATAATGATAATATTCGTCAAGAAGGATTAGCGCATGTCCATAATGATATGTGCTATCCAGCTTTATTAGTTATTGGTCAATTTTTTGATGCGATGAAAAGTGGCAAATATGACTTAAACAAAATTGCTCTAGCCATTACACAAACGGGTGGTGGATGTCGTGCAAGTAATTATCTTTCTTTATTGCGTAAAGCTTTAGAAAAGGAAGGTTTAGATTATATTCCAGTAATTAGTGCTAATATGTCTGGTCTTGAAAAAGACAGTGGGATTGAATTTACACTTCCTTTGATTTTACGAATCATTTATGCAGCTTTATATGGTGATGCTTTGATGTGGTTAAGAAATCAAGTCAAACCCTATGAAATCAATGAAGGAGATACAGATCGTGTTATTGATGAAATTGTCAATGAACTCTTAGGAAGTTTTGAAAATGGACAGTATCGTAAATCAAAAAAGATTTATCATATTATGCTTGAAAAGCTAAAAGCAGTTCCACGTACACAAGAAAAGAAAATCAAAGTTGGTATTGTTGGCGAAATTTATATGAAATATTCGCCATTAGGCAATGGACATTTAGAGGATTATTTGATTCAAGAAGGCTTTGAACCGGTTTTAAGCGGGGTTATGGATTTTGCCTTGTATTCCATTGAAAATGGTTTGATTGATTATCGTTATTATCATATGCATGCCAAAAGTCATCACCTTTATCAATTAGCCAAAGATGTTGTGATGCGTATGCAAAAAACCTTCCGTGATGCCGTTATTGCCGACGGAACCTTTACGGCACCCGATGATTTTTCAGAAGTGATTCGTGATGGGAAAGCATTTATTGATCCAGGCGTGAAAATGGGTGAAGGATGGCTATTGACCAGTGAAGTTGTTTCTTTAGTAAAATCTGGTGTTAACAATGTTATTATGTGTCAGCCTTTCGGTTGTCTACCAAACCATATTGTAGCCAAAGGAATGACTAAAAAAATTAAAGAGGAATTCCCTCAAGCCAATATAGCACCAATAGATTATGATCCAAGTGCTTCAAAAGTAAACCAAGAAAATCGTATTCGCTTAATGATGGCAAATGCACGCTTAAACGCACAGGAGATTTAAAATGTTTGAATCTCTTGTGTATGCTTATTTTTACTTAGTTTTTTATTCCTTTCTTGGTTGGATTTGTGAAAGTACTTACGTAAGTGTGCCTAGAAAACAATTTGTAAACCGAGGATTCTTCTATGGGCCTTATATTCCAATCTATGGATTTGGTTCTTTGATTGCTTTATATCCTTTAATGCCTTTTAAAAACAATCCCATTCTTATTTTCTTTTTTGGGGCTTTTTTATGTTCGGTATTGGAATATATAACCAGCTGGGCCATGGAAAAACTCTTCCATATGCGATGGTGGGATTATAGTCGTTATAAATACAATATTAATGGACGTGTATGCTTATTGAATTCTACTTTATTTGGTTTACTTCTATTGGTTTTGGTTTATATCATTCATCCGAGTGTTTCACACTTCATTGAAAGAATGACATTTTCAACTTTAGTTCTTTTTTTAGCCGTCTTTTCTTGTTTCTTTTTAATTGATTTCATCTTTACATTGATTTCATTAATTCGACGAAAACAAATTATTGATCGTATGCGTATGGATATTGAAGAGTTCCAAGCACAATTTGAACAAGCCCTTCAAGAGCGTCTTAATGGATTGGAAGAAAGAATGCAGGAATTGGATGAGAAACGAGAATATCTTCAAATTCAAAAAGACAAAAAACGTAAAGAATTTGAAACTTGGCTTAATTCACAAGAAAGTTTACAAGAACGATTGGAAGGTTTCCATCAAAATATGGAACGAATCAAAACTTATCGAAGCAGTCATATTTCACGAGCTTTCCCAGAACGTCATGTGAGTGAAAGCTTTAAAGAATTAAAACAAATTGCCGATGAAATTCATGAAAAGGAGAAAAAACATGTTTCCAAAGATGCGTAGATTTAAACAAGAAATTTCAAAAGAAAAATGTATTGAAATTTTAAAGAAAGAGCCAAGAGGTGTATTGGCAATGTCAGAAATTGATGGCTATCCATATGCGTTGCCAATGGATCACTATTATGAAGATGGAAAACTTTATTTCCATGGTGCGAAGGTTGGTACAAAAATTGATTGTTTGCAAAAACAAAACAAAGTATCTTATTGTGTGATGGATTCAGGTGTACAAAAAGAAAATCATTGGTCTTTGATGATTCAAAGCGTAGTTGTATTTGGTAAAGTTTCCTTCATTAATGATGAACAAGAGGCTGAAAAGATTGTTCGAAGATTAGCTGCTAAATACAATTCCAATCAAAAGGAGATTGATGAAGAGGTTTTACGAGCTAAAGAGCGCTTACAGGTTTTCGCTTTAGAGATTGATTCAATGACGGGAAAATTGGTCAATGAAGCATAAGAAAACTCTTTACTTTTATTTATGAAAATGATACTATCAGAGAGCAAGTTTGCGCTTGCTCTCTGTTTCTTAGACAAAAGAAACCAATGACCAAAGGGAGGTGTACACATGAAAAAATATGAAATCATGTACATTGTCAACGCATCTTTAGACGAAGAACAATTCCAAAAAGTTACAGATCGTCTAAACAACACAATCATTGAAAATGGTGGATCAATCGATTCATTTGATGATTGGGGTGTAAAAGATTTTGCGTATGAAATCAATCACATGAAAAAAGGACATTATGCTGTAATTAATGCAACTGCAAACAACGAAGGTATTGCCGAATATCAACGTTTAGCTCGTATCAGCAATAATGTAATTCGTATTATGGTTGTAAAAACCGAAGACGAAAAAAGAGGTTAATATATGATTAATCGAGTTATATTGACAGGTCGTTTAACTAGAGATATTGAATTACGTCGTACACAAAGTGGAAGATCCGTTGCATCTTTTTCTTTAGCTGTAGATCGTGCGTTTAAACGTGAAGGACAAGCAGAAGCAGATTTTATTAACTGTGTTGCTTGGGGTAGAAATGCAGAAATTATGGCTCAATATTTACATAAAGGGTCATTAATTGGTGTTGATGGACGTATTCAAACACGTTCTTATGATAATCAACAAGGACAGCGTGTTTATGTTACTGAAGTTGTTTGCGAAAATTTCACTTTTTTAGAATCTAAATCACAATCGCAATCGTATCAAGCAAACACAAATAACTTTGCGCAAAATAATTCATTTAATCAAGCGCCACAAGGTTATTCACAACAGCCAGCATATACACAAACAGGAATCAATGAGCCTGTAAATAATTCGTTTGAATCTTCGTTTAATGAAAATGATGATACACTGGACATGAGTATTGTCAGTGATGATTTACCATTCTAGAAAGGAAAAGAACGATGGCATTTAGAAAACAACGTATGGGCCGTAAAAAGGTTTGTTACTTTACGAAAAATAAAATCAAATACATCGATTATAAAGATGTTGAATTATTAAAACGCTTTATTAATGCAAATGGAAAAATTATTCCTAGACGTGTAACTGGTACACGTGCAAAATACCAAAGAATGCTTGCGAAAGCAATCAAGCGTGCTCGTCAAATGGCTTTATTGCCTTATGTCGTAGACTAAGAAGATGCTTTTAAGAGCATCTTTTTTTTTACTTGAATTTTGTTTATAATAGATGCTATGAAAACAAAAGAACTTACAAGAGGTGCAATGGTTTGTGCGATTTACGGCTTTCTTTTATTCTTGAATCAACAGACTGCACTTAGTATTGAAACAACGATGAATTGGATTTTTGCGTTTCCTGCTTTAATTTATACAAGTATCTATGGTTTAAATATGGGTGGAATCGTTTCAGTTGCAATGGCTTTGATGACCTTTTTATTTGGTGGTTTTACCACTTGGTTTTATAGTTGGACGGCGATTTTAATTGGTTATATTTATGGAATTGGCGTAAAAAAGCGATTTAAACATACGACCAATTTTACGATTTGTGCGATTTTATCCATTCTTTGTTCGGCTTTGATTATTTATTTATGGGCAGGTATCTTTGGTTATAATCTTGCTTCCGAATTTTCAAGCATTTTAGCTTTTGTGCCAGGAATTCATTTGCGTGTACTTATTTTTATCTTTGTGCTTTTATTAGGTGTTTTACAAGCTTTTTGTATCCATATGATTGCCTTAATGGTTAACATTCGTATGCATATTGAAATGCGTCCTTTAGGCAATGTTTCTGATTTTCCTTCCCCTCGTTGGGTTGGATGGCTTTCACTTGTGCTTTTACCGGTCTGTTTTATAGCACAAACTGCATTAAATTCGGACTGGAAGGACTTATTTCAAGTAGTCGCAATGATTGATTTAATGGTCTTAGATTTTTTTGGGGCCCTTTACTTCGTGAAAAGAAGTATTGATCGTCAACAAAGAAAAGGAACTTTTTTTGCTATTATGGGTAGCTTTATTCCTTTTGTTCAATTGATCTGGGTGCTCGCAGGTCTAGCGGATTGTTTATTCCAATTACGAAAAAAAGGTCGTGTAGATTTATGAAAGATTATCAAAAATGGGAATTGCTCTGTTTTTTAGCGGTTCTTTTAATTATTCCGTTAATTGTATATATGTATCTCGCTCAAGAGGATATCAAATTAATTCTCGTTATTACCTTTGTGAGCATTCTTTTTATTCTTTCTTTTTTAGGCTTTTGGTTTTCAACAAAGAAGCGAGGCTATAAAACCGAAGTTGATGTTTCGCGCTTTTTAGGAAAAGATGCGAAAGGTGCTTTGAGTTTTGGGAATATCGGCTTGTTGACATATGATGATGAATACGTTGTTACATGGACTTCGGATTTCTTTAAAGAAAGAAATATCGATATCATTAATCAGAAGTTGACTGCTTGGATTCGAGATATTCGTAATCTATTTGAAGATGAAGTTGACTATGTGATTGGTGAACAAAATGGTTCTTATTATGAAATTAGTCGTCGTTCAAATTCCAATGTTTTATATGTTAGAGATGTGACATCCTATCAAATTTTATCACAGCAATACTTAGAAAATGCACTTGTGGTCGGTTTATTACAATTGGATAATTATATTGAATATGCTTCTTACGAAAATGAAGAAATCATGGCGCAAATCAATATGAAGCTTAGAGCTCCATTAATCAAATGGGCAAGGGAACATGATATGATGGTTCGCCGTTTACGAACCGATCGGATTTTAGTTTTAAGCAATAAGAAAACCTTTGATCAAATCAGAAAAGAAAATTTTCCAATTCTTCAACTTATTAAGGATGAAGCGAACCGAATGGATATTTCGATTACTTTAAGTATGGCATTTGCTTATGGTACCAATGATTTTGGTGAATTGGATGATATGGTTAATCAATTAATTGAATTGGCTCAATCCCGTGGTGGGGATCAAGTTGCTTTTCGAAGTGCGACTGGTCAAGTTCATTATATGGGTGGAAATAGTGAAGGCGGTTCAACTCGTTCAAAGGTTCGGGTACATACAATGGCCCAATCCATTCAAAGTGAAATGAAGGAAAGTGACAAAATCTTTATTGTCGGTCATATCAATACGGATTTTGATTGTATGGGGGCTGCCTTAGGTATTTCAAGTTGGGCTAAGGCTATAGGAAAGACTGCCTATATTGTTTTAAGAGAAGTACCTCGGGATCGACAATTAGAAGAGTTAATGGTGCATTATAAACAACAAGTTTTAGATCGTCATAAACTTGTGACACCAGAAGAAGCAAGTGAAATGATGGATTTTGATGAAGATTTACTCATTATGGTTGATCATGGCCTTCCAAGGATTTCAAGCGCGAAGTCTTTCTTAGATAAGTGTAAGAACATTGTCGTTATTGATCATCATCGTCGTGGCGATGATTTTGTTCAAGATGCGATGTTAACCTATGTTGAAAGTACCGCAAGTTCAGCTTGTGAATTGATTGTGGAATTGATCGGCAATATTCCGAATCATGTACCCATTTATGAAACGGAAGCAACTATTATGTATCTTGGCATTTTAGTGGATACCAATCGATTTAAAATGCATTCGGATGCGCGTACTTTTGAAGCAGCTGCTACTTTACGCTCATGGGGAGCCAATGCAACTTTAGCTGAAAAAGCCCTTTGTGTGGATTATCAGGATTTTGAAACGGAATTAACGCTTACGAAACATGCGCAATGGTTCTTAAATAAATATTTAATTGTTTGTATTGATAGTGCTTATTATGAAAAAACGACCCTAGCTAAAGTGGCGCAAACCCTTTTATTGATTAAGGGATGTGAAGCTAGCTTTGTGATTGCTAAGGTGGATAAAAAAGACAAACCAACGGCGATGAGTGCTCGTAGTGATGGGCAAAAAAATGTCCAAAAGATTGTTGAACGATTAAAAGGTGGTGGCCACTTTACAGCCGCTGCTTTAGAACGAAATGACATTGAGCCAAATGAATTAAAAAATGAATTAATAAAAATATTAGAGGAGGAAGAACATGAAAGTAATCTTGCTTAAAGACGTTAGAAAATTAGGAAAGAAAGATGAAGTAAAAGAGGTTAGTGACGGATATGCACGAAACTATTTAATTAAAAATGGTTTAGCTGTTCAATATACTGCAGGCTCTTCGAAAGTTTTAGAAAAACAACAAGAAGCGCGTGCAGAGCATGAAAGTGAATTAAAAAAAGAAGCGGAAAAAATTAAAGAAACCCTTCAAAATACACCGGTTGAATTTTCACTATCCGCTGGAAAAGAAGGTCATGTTTTTGGTTCCGTTTCAACGAAAAACATTGTAGCGGCTTTACAAAAAAAGGGAATCCAAGTAGATAAACGCAAAATATTATTGGAATCTCCAATTTCGTCTCTAGGAACAACAAGAGTAAAGGTTGATTTATATCGTAATCAAGTGATTGGCGAAATCATTGTGAAAGTTCGCCAGAAAGGGTAATAATGCCTAGAGAATTACCGAACAGTCAAGCATTAGAGTGTGCGGTATTAGGGGCGATGATGATTTGGCCTGATGTTATAACGACTTGTAATGATCAGGATCTACATCCGGAGGAATTCTATCTTCCCCAACATCGGACTTTATTTCAAACCATGTTGGATTTATATGAAGCAGGACAAACGATTGATCAAATTACCGTTATGACTCGTTTAAAGGATCGAGATCAATTGGATCAAGCTGGTGGTGCAGATTATATTACTTCTTTAGTTGATACGGCTATTTCACCAGCTGTGGTAGGAAGTTATATCTCCGATATTAAAAATAAAGCACAATTAAGACGATTGATTGATGTTTCTGAAAAAATTGCAAATGAAAGCTTTGAAAATAGTAATGATATTGATACTGTCTTAGACCATGCAGAACGATCCATTATGGAAGTAACACGCGATCGCAGAGGGACAGAATTTGAATCAAGTAAAGAAATTGCGACACGGGTTATTAATGAACTCAATGAGTTACGCTCACACAAAGGTGTTACGGGTATTCAAACAGGTTTTACTGATTTGGATCGGATGACCAATGGTTTTCAAAGAGGGGACTTGATTATCTTAGCTGCTCGACCTGCAATGGGAAAATCGGCTCTTGCTTTAAATTTTGTGAATCAAGTTGCTAAGCGAAATGAAGGTTGTGTCTGCTTATTCTCACTAGAAATGCCTGCGGATTCCTTAATGAAACGTATCATGAGTAGTGAAAGTCGCGTTTATTCGGATAAGTTGCGATCCGGTAAGCTAACGGATTCGGATATGTCTAAATTGAATGCTTCGGCGACACGTTTAAGTGAACGTCCGATATATATTGATGATACGAGTAGTATCCGCGTTTCACAAATTTTTTCAAAATGTCGAAAACTTCAAAGTGAGCATGGTTCTATTTCTTTGATTGTGATTGATTATCTTCAATTAATCACTGGTGGAAGACAAGAATCACGTCAACAAGAGGTATCGGATATTTCACGTAATTTGAAAATTCTTGCCAAAGAAATGAATTGTCCAGTGATTGCCCTTTCCCAATTATCCCGTAAAGTTGAAGAAAGAACGGATCATGAACCGCAATTATCCGATTTACGTGAATCGGGATCCATTGAACAGGATGCGGATATTGTTATGTTTTTATATCGTGCAAACTATTATGAAAAGGATAAAGAAGAACAAGAAGAGACAGAAGTGGTTGATTTATCCTTAGCTAAGCATCGTAATGGTGGAATTGGTGGAATCAAGCTAGCCTTTGAAAAGAGCATTTCACGTTTTACCAATTATGCGAATACAGGAGACGATGTCTATGCGAATTGATCTTTTGTGTTCTGGTTCCAAAGGAAATGCTTGTTTAATTCGACAAGGGAAAAGTCAAATTTTAATTGATTGTGGTTCGACCCAACGTTATCTAAAAAAAGCTTTTTCGCAAGTCAATGCTTCAATCGATGATTGCGAAGGGGTATTAATTACGCATGCACACAAAGATCACATTTCACGTTTAAACGATGTGAAACATCTACCAATTTATTCTTATTGTGATTTGGATCAAGAACTCAATCATACCAAGGTTGAACCTTTATCCACTTTTGATTTGGGACAATTTCACATTCAAGTGATTCGTTTAAGTCATGATGCACCCAAAACAGTTGGATATGTGATTGAAAGTGGAAAAGAGAAATTGGTTTATATTACGGATACAGGCTATATTCCCAATAATGAAAAAGATTTCTTATGTAATGCCGATTATTATGTCTTTGAAAGTAACCATGATATTGCACAATTATTGAAGACCAATCGTCCAATGTTTTTAAAACAAAGGATTTTAAGTGATAATGGTCATTTGAATAACGAGGATGCTTCTACGAACTTATCGCAAATTGTTAATACGAAAACTAAAGAAATTGTTTTAGCGCATTTATCGGAAGAAGCCAATCATCCAGAACTTGCTTTGGATACTTTAAATCAAACTTTCCATAAAAAAGATTTACCAACGCATTCGATAAAAATTCGAGCTGCAAAACAATTTGAAGTCCTTACAATTCACCATGAGGATTAACGTCAAGAAATCTCTTGGCGTTTTTTTGTTAGCACTTACATCTTGTTGAAATTCGATATTACATGTTTTAGAATGGACGAGGAGGAATTATAAATATGCTAAAAGTAATTGATCATCCTTTGATTCGACATAAATTATCAATTATGCGAAACAAGGATACGGGGACCAAAGATTTTCGTCAAAATCTAGATGAAATTGGAAGTCTAATGGTTTATGAAATGGCACGTGATCTGCCTTTAAATGAAATTGAAATTCAAACACCAATTACTCGTTGTACGGGTTATGAATTATCAAAAAAAGTCGTTATTGTACCGATTTTAAGAGCTGGACTTGGAATGGTAAATGGTATTATGGATCTTATTCCAACGGCTCAAGTTGCACATATTGGGATGTTTCGTGATGAGAAAACCTTACAACCTGTTACTTATTTTGAAAAGTATCCTAAAAACTTTGATGAAGCGGAGGTCATTATTGTTGATCCTATGTTAGCAACCGGAGGTTCTAGTATTGCAGCCATTGATATGTGTAAAAAACAAGGAGCAAAAGCCATTCGTTTAGTCTGTTTAGTTGGCACGCCTGAAGGGGTGAAAGCTGTTGAAAAAGCACATTCAGATGTGAATATTTATTTGGCTTCTTTAGATGATCATTTGAATGAGAATGGATATATTGTTCCAGGACTTGGAGATGCAGGAGATCGTATTTTTGGAACAAAATGAGTGAAAAAAAACAAATGAGTCGAGCAATTTTAGGCAGGACCCTTTTTTTAACTATTATGATTTCCTTGCCGATAATGCTATTATTAGGATGGAAGGTTTTTATTGGAATATGGTGTGGTTCATTGGTAGGAATGATTGGCTATGGCATGATTTATTCTATGGTACAGTCTCTTACAATGGAAAATGGAAAAGCCAAAGGGACGAAAGGATATCTTTTTCGATATAGTTTTTATGCCATTATTTTTATTTTATTGGCTTATTTTGATATATCGATTGTAGCAGTCCTTGTTGGTTATTTAATCCACAAATCGGCAATATTCCTATATTCAATGGAAAGGAAGGATTTTCATGGGTGAAAAAGCAAGTAGCTTAGTCCTACATTTAGGACAATTTAAATTGGAAATCCAACAATCAATTCTCGTTTGGTTTGCTTTGTGTATCCTTTTTGCAATCTTTTTCTATTGGGCCGGAAAAAAGATTGAAAAAGCGGATCCTACAAAAAAACCAACTGGAATCGTCTATCTTTCAGAAGAAATGGTCAATTTAACATTATATGTTACAGAAGGAAATCTTCAAAATAAAGCCTTTGATTATATGCATATCTTTGGCACGATGATCTTTATGATGTTAGCAAGTAATTTAATTGGCTTAGTTGGATTACAAAATCCAACTTCTAATGTCAGCTTTAATGGGACGCTGGCTTTATGTATTTTTCTGACGGTACAGTTTCAAGCAATTAAAAGAGCTGGAATTGTTGGACGTCTAAAGGAGTGGTGTGAACCATTCACAATTATGTTTCCAATTAATATTGTTGGTGAAATTGCGCCGGTTATTTCTTTAACTATGCGTTTATTTGGAAACATGCTTGCCGGATTTATTATCACAATGTTGGTCTATACATTAATGAAAGCAACAATGCCATGGGGCATATTAGGATATGTTGCGACACCATTTTTGCATATGTACTTTGATATATTTTCGGGTTTAATTCAATCATATATATTCTGGACACTGGGTTCTTTTTATTTAGGACAACAGATTGTACCAGAACAAGAGTAGGAGGTCTATCATATGAATGAATATTTTGTTAAAGGAATGGCTTGTTTAGGAGCTGGAATTGCGATGATTGCTGGTTTAGGTCCAGGAATTGGACAAGGAATTGCTGCAAGTCGTGGTGCAGAAGCAGTTGGAAGAAATCCAGATGCACAATCTAAAATTCAATCGACTATGGTTTTAGGTATTGCCTTAGCCGAAACAACCGGGATTTATGCCTTGGTAATTGCTATTTTATTGATTTTCTTAAAAGCATAGGCTGTGGAGTGTTGCTATGAATATTAGTTTTAATATTGACAACTATCTGCGCATAAATCTTCAAGATATGATTATGGTGCTTGTTTCGACCGCTTTAATCATTTTATTTGCGAAGCATTTCTTTTGGGATAAAATCATTGCTTTAATTGAGAAAAGACAAGCTTTGATTCAAGAAAACATTGATTCATCTGTTGCGATTAAAGCAGAAGCAATCGATTTAAAAAGTCAATATGATGAAAAGATGAAACATGCTGGGCAAGATGCACATCAAATAATTGAAACAGCGCGATCAAGTGCCAATGAGCAAAAACAAGAAATCTTAGCTCAAGCAGAAAATGAAGCCAATCGTTTGAAAGAAAAGGCACAAGAAGATATTGAAAGAGATCGTCTAAAAGCAGAAGCACAATTGAAAAATGCCATCAGCGATGTTGCAATTGAAGCAGCTAAAAAGCTTGTTAATAAGGAAATGGATGATCAAACACAAAGAAAATTTGTAGATGATTTCATTGCGGAAGTAGGAGAATCACAATGGTAGACATTCGTCCTTATGCGCAAGCTTTATTTGAAATCGCAAGTGAAAATAAAGAAGATGAAAAAATCAAATTGGCGCTAAAGGATTTAGCGGATCTTTGGGAGCAAAATCCAGAATGGGTTGCGCTTTTACGTCATCCAAAAGTAAAAAGAGAAGAAAAAAAACAGATGATGGATCAAGTTCTAAGCGATTCGATTCCAGATGTTTTACTTCGCTTTCTTTATGTTTGTAATAAGCAAGATGTTGTAAGTTATCTTCCTGAAATTTATCAAGCTTATTTAAAAATATACAATGATGAAAATGCAATTGAATGGGTAGATGTTGAAAGTGCAAGTGCTTTGGATGAAATCCAAGAAAATCAATTAAAAGCCGTTTTGGCAAAAAAATTAAATAAAACAATACAATTGAATATAAAAGTAAATCCAGCCTTGATTGCTGGATTACGCATAAAAACAAGTGAGTTTGTTCTTGATAATACAATTCTTTCAAAAGCAGACTCGATGAAAGAAAAAATTAAGAAAAACTAGAGGTGATACTATGAGTTTAAATCCAGCAGAGATCAGTAAATTGATCAAAGCCCAAATTCAAAATATCGACCAAGATCTAGAAATGACAGAAAGTGGAACCGTCATCAGCATTGGCGATGGAATTGCCATGGTTTATGGACTTCGTAATGCGATGATGAGTGAACTCTTGCTTTTTCCGCATGATGTTTATGGCATGGTCATGAACTTAGAAGAAGAAAATGTGGGGGTTGTATTACTTGGAGAAAATCCCGATATTAAAGAAGGAGATTCAGTGAAACGAACTGGACATATTGTGGAAGTTCCAGTTGGTGATGAACTTTTAGGACGTGTTGTGAATGCGCTTGGACAAGCGATTGATGGACAAGGTTCTATTGAAACAAAAAAAACACGTCCAACAGAACGTGTTGCTCCTGGTGTTATTACTCGAAAAAGTGTTTCCGTTCCTTTACAAACGGGCTTAAAAGTCATTGATTCTATGATCCCAATTGGTCGAGGACAACGTGAATTAATTATTGGGGATCGACAAACCGGTAAGACAGCGATTGCCATTGATACGATTTTGAATCAAAAAGATACAGGTGTGAAATGTATCTATGTTGCCATAGGACAAAAAGCAAGTACAGTTGCACAAATTGTTGAGAAGCTAAAACAAGCTGGTGCAATGAAATATACAACGGTTGTAGTAGCAACCGCTTCGGATTCGGCTCCATTACAATATTTAGCTCCTTATGCTGGATGTGCAATGGGTGAAGAATGGATGGAAAATGGCGATGATGTTTTAATTGTTTATGATGATTTATCAAAGCATGCAGTTGCATATCGTACATTGTCTTTACTTCTTCGTCGTCCTCCAGGACGTGAGGCTTTCCCAGGGGATGTTTTCTATTTACATTCACGTTTATTGGAAAGAGCAGCACGTTTAAATGAGGATTATGGAAATGGATCCTTGACGGCATTGCCAATTATTGAAACCCAAGCAGGTGATATCTCAGCTTATATTCCGACCAATGTCATTTCGATTACCGATGGGCAAATTTTCTTGAATACCGATATGTTTAATAGTGGTGTTCGTCCCGCTGTAGATAGTGGTCTAAGTGTTAGTCGTGTTGGAAGTGCAGCACAAATCAAAGCGATGAAACAGGTATCTGGCTCATTAAAGCTTGATTTAGCCCAATATCATGAAATGGAAGCTTTTGCTCGTTTTGGGTCGGATTTAGATCCAAGTACAAAGAAAATCTTAGATCATGGGGCACGCTTAGAACATTTATTGGTACAGAAACAATATGCACCAATGTCAGTTGCTGAACAAGTTTTGGTTCTATATGCTGCGCAACATGGCTATCTTGATACAATTGAGGTATATCAAATTCAAGCTTATCAAGAAGGTCTTTTACAATATGTTGCCCGTGAATATCCATTGATCATGGATCGTATTGATCAAGAAAAAAGAATAGATGATGCCCTAGAAGCGGATATAAATACGGCAATGGATGCTTACGCAAAGCTTTTTGCGTTATCTGAGGGTAGCGAAAATGGCGGAAAGTAGACAAGCAATTAAAAATCGTATTCGATCCGTTGAATCTACGGAAAAGATTACGCGCGTTATGCAATTGATTGCGAGTACGGAACTTGCAAAACAAAGACGACATATGGAAGAAAATCGTGAATATGCCAATGGTTTAGAAGAATGTCTTGAGTTTGCGATTCAATCCACATCAGAATCTTCCATTTATTTATCTTCACAAGAAGATTATCCTTGTTTATATATTGTATTTACAAGTGATATGGGTCTATGTGGTTCATATAATGCGAATATTCTTCGCTTGCTTCAAGAAAAGCTTCAAGCAGAAGATGAAGTGATTATGATTGGATCAAAAGGATCGACTTGGGCTAAGACTCGTTCTTTCAAATTAAAAGAAGCCTTAATCGATTTAAATCATGATACCGCATATGAAACCTTATCCGCTTCTGTTGCGAATGCTTTAGATGCTTTTGAGAAAGGCGAATTTTCTAAGATTGTTGTCTTATATACACATTTTAAAAATACATTAACTTATATTCCGACTCTAGAAACAATTTTACCGGTTTCTAAAAAGGAAAATAAGGAAGAAACAGTGTCAAAATCATTTCAAATGACAGATTACGAACCAAGCCAAGAAGAAATGCTTCAAACCATTCTTCCAATGGCGATTAAATCCTTAGTTTATGCCCGTTATTTGGAAAGTAAGACAAGTGAGCAAGCCAGTCGCCGTATGGCTATGGAAGCCGCTACGGATAATGCAGATGAATTGCGCGATGAATTGTTGCTTGCATACAATCAAGCACGACAATCGGCTATTACCAACGAAATTATTGATATTGTTGGTGGAGCGAATGCATTATCTTAAAAAAGAAATTAATTTTAAATCATAAAACCTATGGATTAGGAATAGGAGGTAAGAATGGGTCAAAATATTGGAAAAATTGTGCAAATCATTGGACCAGTGGTCGATGTTGCTTTTTCTGAAGATTGTTTACCCGATTTGTTGACAGCGATCGAAGTCCCTTGTGCAGAAGGCGAGTCTTTGATTTTAGAAGTGGCCCAAGGTATTGGTGCGGATCAAGTTCGTTGTATTTCTATGGGATCAACAGATGGTTTGGTTCGTGGTATGGATGCCATTGATACCAAAAAACCAATCATGGCACCAGTTGGGAATAAAGTTTTAGGTCGTATGTTTAATGTCTTAGGTCGTCCGATTGATGGCTTAGGTGACTTAGAAAAGGATGTGGAATACCATCCAATTCATCGAAAGGCACCAGCTTTTGATGAACAGTCAACAAAAAGCGAACCCTTAGAAACAGGTATAAAAGTCATTGATTTATTAACCCCTTATATGAAAGGTGGAAAAATCGGTCTGTTTGGAGGGGCTGGTGTTGGGAAAACAGTCTTAATTCAAGAGTTAATTCACAACATTGCAACCGAACATGGTGGAAAATCCGTTGTAGTTGGTGTTGGGGAAAGAACGCGTGAAGGAAATGACATGTATAATGAAATGAAAGAAAGTGGCGTTCTTGATAAAACGGTTTTAGTCTATGGACAAATGAATGAATCACCAGGTGCACGTATGCGTGTGGGATTAACCGGATTAACAATTGCGGAAAACTTCCGTGATCAAGAACACCAAGATGTTTTATTATTCATTGATAACATTTTCCGTTTTACACAAGCGGGTTCTGAAGTAAGTGCCTTACTTGGACGTATTCCAAGTGCAGCTGGATATCAACCAACCCTAGCTACAGAAATGGGTCAACTACAAGAACGAATTACTTCAACAAAAGAAGGATCAATTACATCCGTACAAGCGGTTTATGTACCAGCGGATGACTTAACCGATCCAGCACCTGCAACAGCTTTTACGCATTTGGATGCACGTGTTGTATTGGATCGTAGTATTGCAGCATTGGGTATCTATCCAGCCGTTGATCCATTGGAATCAAGTAGTCGAATCTTGGATCCATTGGTGGTTGGATCCCGTCATTATGAAGTTGCACGTGGGGTACAAAATATCTTACAACGTTATAAAGAACTTCAAGATATTATTGCGATTTTAGGTATGGATGAATTAAGTGATGAAGATAAAAAAATCGTCAATCGTGCACGTCGTGTTCGTAACTTTTTATCCCAACCATTTAATGTAGCTGAAGTCTTCTCAGGAATTAAAGGACAATATGTTTCGCTTGAAGATACCGTTACAAGCTTTGAAAGAATTTTGAGTGGTGAATTCGATCATTTACCAGAACAAGCTTTCATGATGGTTGGAACCATTGAACAAGCCGTAGAAAAAGCCAAAGAAATGGCTGGTGAATAAAATGATTCACATCAAAGTCGTTACACCTAGAGGAATTTATTTAGAAAGTGACGTAATCAGTGTCCATTTTAAAACGGTTGAAGGCGAAATGACACTTTTACCCCATCATACGCCGGTTTTTGCTGCATTAGAGGCATGTCCATTGCTTGCAGGGAATGAAAAGATTTATGCCTTGGCAGGTGGATTTTTAAAGTTTCAACAAGATGATTGTTTGATCTTAACCGATGCAATCGAAGGTAAAAATGAAATTGACATTCAAAGAGCGAAGGCTGCTTATCAAAGAGCAAGAAACCGTCTTGATAAAAAAGATGTCAATACGAATATGAAACGTGCAAGTTTAGCTTTAGAAAAAGCGATTAATCGAATTCATGTTTATGAAATGTAGGGAAGAAATTCCCTACTTTTTGTCTTTTGTACAGGGACTACTCATTTTTTATATAGAGTGGTACAATAAAAACATCTAGAATCATCTGATTCTTTTTTTCGTGGAGGAAATATATGCGAATTACAGTTGTAGGCGGTGGAAAAGTCGGTTATGCACTGGCAACCCAATTAGAAGCAGAAGGGCACGATGTAGCCGTAATTGATAATCGTCCATCGGCTTTAGAGCGAGTAAACAATCAATTGGATGTTTTAGCCATCGAAGGAAACGGTGCCAATGTTGATACATTAAAAGAAGCCAATACGGAAGAGGCGGATTTATTGATTGCCGTAACAGGGACCGATGAAGTAAATATCATTTCTTGTTTATTGGCTAAAAAAATGGGAGTTTCAAATACGATTGCAAGGGTACGCAATCCTGAATATATGAGTTCAATGGCTATGCTTGAAGAAGATTTAGGATTGAGTTTAAGTGTCAATCCAGAAAGAGCCTGTGCTCGTGAAATCGTGCGATCAATCCATTTTTCGAATCATGTACGGGTTTCAACCTTTGCGAAAGGTCGCGTTGAAATTGCTGAAATTGTAATAAAAGAGGGCAGTTCAATGATTGATAAACCGGTTAGTAAAATTGCTACACGACATCAAGGACAAATTTTGATTTGTTCCGTTTTAAGAGGGGAAGAAGTCATGATTCCAAATGGAAATTTTGTACTTCAAGAAGGCGATCGCATCTCCGTTATTGCGACAAGTCAAAACCTAGAGAAGTTTTTAATTCAAACTGGGGTTAGTGAATATTATGATTGTCGTGAAATTATGATTATTGGTGGCGGTCGAATCACTTATTATTTAACAGCGATGCTTCTTCCAATGGGCGTGCGCGTTAAAATTATTGAAAAAGATGCAGATAAGTGTCGTCAATTGGCTTTACGCTTTCCACAAGCCAATGTCATTTGGGGGGATGGAACCGATCAAGAATTTTTAATGAGTGAAAATATTGATTGTATGGATGCCTTTGTGGCTTTGACGGATAATGATGAAGAAAATGTCATTGCTTCTATTTTTGCATCGAGTAAAAATGTGCAAAGAGTCATGCCGAAAATCAATCGTGTTTCTTTAGATTTTTTACTCGAACGTTTTGATATTGCCAATGCGGTGACCCCAAAACTATCTACAGCCAATCGCATCTGTCGTTATGTACGTGCAATGGGAAATGCACAAGGTTCAAATGTTGAATCTTTAATGAAATTAGTGGATGGAAAAGTTGAAGCACTTGAATTCCGTGTTCGAAATAGCTGTCAATTTATTGGGATTCCATTAAAACATCTAAAATTTCAAAAAGGAATCATTATTGGATATGTGATGCACAATGGTCGAATTACCATAGCCAATGGAGAATCAATCATTCATGAAGGAGATACGGTTGTGGTTGTCAGCGCGATTCCAAAGTTGAGGGATATTAACGATGTATTGGTTTAGAAGAGAATTTCGAAAACTTAATTGGTTTATTATTGGAAATGTCATAGGAAATGTTTTGTTGGTTTTAGCAGTTCTTTTAGTATTTCCTTTGATTTGTGGTCTATTATATCGTGAAAACATTTTATCTTTTGTATGGGTAATTCTTGCGTGTGTTCTTGTTGGCTTGCCTTTATCGCGCTTAAAGGTTAAGCATGCTATGTATTTTGCCCGTGATGGAATGATGGCTGTTGGTTTATGTTGGGTGGTTCTATCCTTAGTAGGAGCTTTACCTTTCTTTTTATCCGGTGCGATTCCCGATTATATTGATGCTTTTTTTGAAACCGTTTCTGGTTTTACAACAACGGGTTCAAGTATTTTAACGGAAGTTGAATCCTTACCGAAATGTATGTTATTTTGGCGCAGTTTTACGCATTGGATTGGTGGTATGGGAATTTTGGTTTTTGTCTTAGCTATCTTACCAAAATCCAATGATCGATCGATGCATATTTTAAGAGCAGAATCTCCAGGTCCTGTCATTGGAAAATTGGTTCCACGTTTAAGACAAAGTGCCATGATTTTGTATTTAATTTATATGGGCTTGACAATTATTGAAATTATTCTTTTATGTTTTGGAAAGATGCCTCTCTTTGATTCTTTATGTAATACCTTTGGTTCAGCTGGTACCGGTGGTTTTAGTATTACCAATAAAGGAATTGGTCAATATGGAAATGCCTATTATGAATGGGTTATTGGAATTTTCATGGCTTTGTTTGGAATTAACTTTAACTTCTATTTTTTCTGTTTGATTCGGGATTGGAAGGAAGCTTTCCGAATGGAAGAAGTCAAAACATATGTTGGGGTTGTCTTACTTTCAAGTTTAATGATTGCCATTAATATTTTACCAAGCGTACAAGATGGCTTCTTACATGCCTTTCGATTAGCCTTTTTCCAAGTCTCAAGTATTATTACGACAACAGGATATTCTTCTTGTGACTTTAATTTATGGCCGACCTTTTCCAAAATGGTTTTGTTGCTGCTGATGGTTTTAGGTGCTTGTGCTGGAAGTACAGGTGGTGGAGTTAAGGTTAGTCGTATGATGATTATTGTACGAAAAATAAAATCAGATATTCAAAAAACCGTTCATCCCAATCGCGTAGACTTAATTTGTTTTGATGGAAAAGCAGTTGACAATCGAGTTGTAGATCAAATCATGAGTTTTTTTGGATGTTATATCTTAATTGCTGGGCTTGTGATGTTTATTATTTCTTTAGATGGCTTTGATATGGAAACGACCATTTCTGCTTGTTTTGCTTGTCTAAGCAATATTGGACCAGGCTTTTCGATGGTTGGACCTTTTGGTAGCTTTCATGCTTTTAGTTATTTATCTAAAATTGTCTTATCCATTGCAATGTTGATTGGACGTTTAGAAATCTATCCAATTTTAATCTTTATGGCTCCTTTCGTTGGTAAAGGAAGACGCTATAGAGCAAGTAAAGAAGATGAAATTCTTCTAAATGAAAAAAAACGTTATTGATTCTTGTGAATGCTTCTGTTACTATGTAAGCACTTATATAACTGACGGAAGTGGAAGAAACCACATGGAGTATGAGTCATAGATCGCCGACCGTCTGGGCAGATAATTGTTCAGATTGTCGGTTTTTCTTTGGTCGAAAATATCAATGGTTTCGATATTGAATATACAATATTTCGATTGTGAAAAGATTGACGATAGAACATAAATGGTGTACTTTAATATCATGAGATGTTAGCTATCGCTAACTTCTATCTTTGACATGTAAGGAGGAAAACATGAAAGAACAATGGCAAGGATTTAAGGGACAGAAATGGCAAGATGAAGTTGATGTTCGTGATTTCATTCAGAACAACTATACCCCATATGATGGTGACGAAAGCTTTTTAGCAGAACCAACAGAAGCGACAAATCAATTATGGAGTGAACTTCAAAAGCTTCAAAAAGAAGAACGTGCAAAAAACGGTGTTCTTGATATGGAAACGGAAGTTGTTTCTAGTATTACAGCTTACAAAGCAGCTTATTTAGATAAAGATTTAGAAAAAGTTGTTGGTTTACAAACAGATAAACCATTAAAACGTGCATTCATGCCTTATGGTGGAATCCGTATGAGTGAAGAAGCATGTGAAACTTATGGATATCATCCAAGTGAAAAAATCCATGAAATTTTCACAAAATATCATAAGACACACAACGATGCTGTATTTAGCGCTTATACACCAGAAATGCGTTTAGCACGTCGTAATAAAATTATTACTGGACTTCCAGATACTTATGGTCGTGGACGAATTGTTGGTGATTATCGTCGTGTTGCTTTATATGGTATTGATTATTTAATTGAAGAAAAACAAAAAGATTTTGAATATTGTGGCGATGGAACGATGACAGATGATGTTATTCGTCAAAGAGAAGAATTAGCAGATCAAATTAAAGCTTTAAAAGATATGAAAGTGATGGCGGCTGATTATGGATTTGATATCAGTGTTCCAGCAAAAGATTCAAAAGAAGCTTGTCAATGGTTGTATTTTGCCTACTTAGCCGCCATTAAAACACAAAACGGGGCTGCAATGAGTGTTGGTCGTATTTCAACTTTCTTAGATATTTATTTCCAACGTGATTTAGAAAATGGTGTATATACAGAAAGTGAAATTCAAGAAATGGTTGACCATATGACAATGAAATTCCGTATGGTTAAATTTGCTCGTATTCCAAGTTATAACCAATTATTCTCTGGAGATCCAGTTTGGGCTACATTGGATGTTGCTGGTTTAGGCATGGATGGAAGAAGCATGGTTACAAAAACTTGTTTCCGTTTCTTACATACACTTGAAAACATGGGACCAAGTCCAGAACCAAACTTAACTGTATTGTATTCTAGTCGTTTACCAGAAGCATTTAAGAAATATTCATCGAAAATTTCAATTGATACAAGCAGTATTCAATATGAAAATGATGATGTTATGCGTCCAGTATGGGGTGATGATTATGCCGTATGTTGCTGTGTTAGTGCAACACAAACTGGTAAAGAAATGCAATTCTTTGGTGCCCGTGCAAACTTAGCAAAATGTTTATTATATGCAATTAATGGTGGTGTTGATGAAAAATCAAAAACACAAGTTGGACCAGAATATCAACCAATTTCAAGTGAATATTTAGATTATGATGAAGTAATGCATAAATATGATGTGATGATGGATTGGTTATCTGGTTTATATGTAAATGTTTTGAACTTGATTCAATATATGCATGATAAATATTATTATGAAGCAAGCCAAATGGCTTTAATTGATACCAATGTACGTCGTACGTTTGCGACAGGTATTGCTGGATTCTCACACGTTGTTGACTCATTAAGTGCAATCAAATATGCCAAAGTAAAAACAATTCGTGATGAAGATGGTTTAGTTATTGATTATGAAGTAGAAGGTGACTTCCCTCGTTATGGAAATGATGACCAACGTGCTGATGATATTGCGGTTTGGTTATTAAAGACCTTCATGAAGAAGATTGAAAAACATCATACATATCGTGATAGTGAACCAACAACTTCAATCTTAACAATTACTTCTAATGTCGTATATGGAAAAGCAACAGGTGCTTTACCAGATGGAAGAAAAGCTGGAGAACCTTTATCACCAGGTGCTAACCCATCTTATGGTGCTGAACAATCTGGTTTATTAGCTTCTTTAAATTCTGTTGCAAAATTACCTTATGAATATGCTTTGGATGGTATTAGTAATACACAAACAATTAATCCAGATGCACTTGGACATAGTGAACAAGAACGTGTTGATAATTTAGTCAATGTCTTAGATGGATACTTTGATCAAGGTGCACATCATTTGAATGTCAATGTATTTGGTGTTGAAAAATTAAAAGATGCAATGGAACATCCAGAAAAAGAAGAATATGCAAACTTCACAATTCGTGTTTCTGGTTACGCTGTTAAATTTATCGATTTAACTCGTGAACAACAATTAGATGTAATTAGTCGTACATGTCATGAGAGCCTATAATTAGGCTCTTCTTTTCAGAAGGAGGATTTATATGTTGGGTGCAATCCATTCGATTGAAACGTTTGGTTCTGTTGATGGACCTGGTGTTCGTTATGTCATTTTTATGCAAGGGTGTCAAATGCGTTGTCAATTTTGTCATAATGCGGATACATGGAAGTTACAAGAAGGACAAGTACAGGCCAGTGAAGTATTAAAAAAAGCCTTACGATATAAATCCTATTGGAAATCCAATGGTGGTATTACAGTCAGTGGTGGAGAGCCTTTGCTTCAAATTGATTTTTTGATTGAACTCTTTACTCTTGCTAAAAAAGAAGGCGTTCATACAACCTTGGATACTTGTGGACAACCTTTTACCAAAGAGGAACCCTTTTATTCCAAATTAGAAGAACTAATGAAGGTCTGTGATTTGGTTTTACTGGATTTGAAACAGATTGATGAAGAAAAACATAAAATTTTAACAAAACATAGTAATCAAAACATCTTAGAATTTGCACGTTATTTATCGGATATTAAGAAACCTGTATGGATTCGACATGTGACCATTCCGTCAATTAATGATTCAGATGAAGAATTGGAACGTTTGGATCGATTTATTCGATCTTTAAATAATATTCAACGTGTCGATGTTCTACCATACCATACCTTAGGAAAATATAAGTGGGAACAATTGGGTCTTGATTATCCTTTAGAAGGAATAAATCCACCAAGTAAAGAACACGTAAACTATGTAAAAGAAAAATTACATGTTCAATCCTATATGATATACTAGAAGATGGAAACCCTTTCCATCTTTTTTTTGTAAAAAAATTATCGCAAAACGATAAAAATATATTGACAAACATTTTGTTCGCGATATACTAAATACAGATAAAGAGAAAGGGAAACTACAATGAACTATGAAAAGATTGGCGATTCAGATAATCCGATTATTCAAATACAATTAAATAAAGATGAACAAGTGAAAATTGAAAGGGGAGCGATGGTTTACCTTCAAAATGTTAAAATTGAAGGAAAAACCAACAGCAAGACACAAGGGATTGGTGGCTTCATTCGTGCAACCGGGCGTTCTTTAGCCAGTGGTGAAAGTGTTTTTATGACCTATGCGAAAGGCGAAAAAGACAAGGCTCGAATTGGAATTGCTCCAGCTATTCCAGGGAAAATTGTCTGTTTAAAAGTTGATGCGAATCAACAATATCGTTTAAATTCCGGGGCTTTTTTAGCAAGTGATGAAAAGGTCTCTTATGTTATCAAAAAACAAAATGTCGGTAAAGCCCTCTTTTCAGGAACTGGTGGTTTGTTTGTAATGGAAACCGAAGGGCAAGGGGATCTTTTAGTTAATGCCTTTGGGGATTTAATGGAATTAGAAGTAAAAGAAGATCAACCACTGGTTATTGATAATGAACATGTGGTGGCTTGGGACCGATCACTGGAATATTCATTAAAAATAGCCAGTGGAACTTTTGGTTTTATGACTGGGGAAGGAATCGTAAATGAATTTAGAGGGAATGGAAAGATTTGGATCCAAACCCGAAATATTAAGGATTTAGCAAAATCTGTCAGTGTTCATATTGTAAGCTAAATAGAAAGGTGAATAGAATGAAAAAGAAATTTAGTATCTTAGTCACGATTCTAATCGTAATGAGTTTATTAACTGGATGTTCCATGGATTCGCTCTATGAATTGGGCAATGATGTAAAACCAGGAAAAACCATTTCAAATCATTCAAAATGGATTGACTCAGATATTGTTGGAGCGATTGATGAAAGTGTAAAGGTCAATGAAAAAGATGATTTCCATACCGCAACCAATCGGAAGTGGTTGTTGAAAACAGATTTACCAAAGGTCCTCGCAAATGCACAAAGTAAAGATGCAAGTACCTTTGATGATGCAATGCAAATTGTTCAAAAACGAAGCATTGAGATGTTATACAAATCCGATGATGAAGTGATCCCAAGTACGATGAGTCAGGAAAAATATGATCATGTACAGACCTTAACGAGTGATTTAGCGAACTTATTGATGGATTGGGATACAAGAAATCAAAAAGGTGTAGAACCTGCACGACAAAGTATTGAAGAAATCGCAAACATTCAATCTATGGATGAATTGAGCTATTATTTAACGAATACAAATCCAAGTGCTATTGATTCGTTTATTACGTTAGATGTATCGAAAGCATACTATTCAAGAAAAGAGAATTCCGTTTGGATTGCACCTACTGAAAATTGGTTGATGGGTGCAAGTGAATATTATTCAGATGTTGGTGCATCTTTTTATGATTTTAAAGCAAATAATCGAAAAGCAATGAATTATGTGCTTGGAAAATTAGGCTATTCCAAATCAGAGATTAAGAAAATTATTAGACAAAGCTATCAATTTGAAGCAAAATTAGCAGGCGCACATAGTACCCAAATGGAACAAAGTGATTTAGAGAGTTATTTAAAATCCTATTTAAATGAAAAATATGATTTAAAACAGATTGAAGAAATCTGTGGTGATTTCCCAATTGAAGGTATTGTTTCGGCATATCAAGCAACGGATTCTAAGAAGTTCTCTTTAAATGAAGAAAAATATATGAAGAAGTTGGGAACGATTTATAATGAAAATAATTTAGAAAAGATGAAGTCTTTCTTAATTGCGAAAACAGTCAATAACTTACTTCCATATTTAGATCGTGAATCCTATGATATTAGTCAAGAACGCCAATATACGATTACGCAAACAAGCCAAGTTGATGAAGATGCTAAGGGTCAAGATAAAATTGAACAAGAAGCTTTAGCTGCTGAAAATGCTATGATTTCTGATGTCTTAGATGAAGTTTATGTTGCTCGTTATGTCAATGCGAGTGATAAAGCCGCTTTAGAACAAATGGTTCAAGATATGGTTTCATACTATCGTAATATGATTCAAGAGGAAACTTGGTTATCGAAGACGACACGTAAAAAGGCGATTGAAAAATTAGATCACATGACTTGTCGTGTATTATATGCCGAAAATCAAAAAGATTATAGTACTTTGAACTTTGATGCCAATGGTAGTTTGGTTGATGCATATTATTCAATCGAAAATTACAATAAAGACAATTTATCGAGTAAGGTGAATCAAGCTGTCGATGAGAGTCAATTTGATACATCACAAATGAATTTAAGAACCGTTAATGCTTTCTATAATCCAAGTGATAACTCGATTAATATCATTCCAGCTATTATTGCAGAATCAACCATTTATGATTCAAATGGTTCTTATGAACATAATTTAGGTGGTATTGGAATGATTATCGGACATGAAATTAGTCATGGTTTTGATACAACCGGATCAGAATATGATAAAGATGGCTACAAGAAAAATTGGTGGACAGACAAGGATCGTGAAAACTTCCAACAACGTGCTGATCAATTAATCAAATATTATGATGCTCTTGAAGCAGCTGATACTTTAGGTAGTTATGGTGATTTAATTAAAGATGAAGCGATTGCCGATATGGGTGGAATGAAATGTACTTTAGGCTTAGCAAAAAAACAAGATAACTTTGATTATGAAGAATACTTCCATAGTTTTGCCAGAGTTTGGCGAATTAAATGTACCTATGGTAAGGAACAACAATATATGGAAGATTCGCATCCATTAGCCTTCTTACGTACGAATGTTACGGTTCAACAGTTTGATGAATTCAATGATACTTTCCATATTCAAAAAGGAGATGGAATGTATTTAGCGAAGAACAAGCGAATTAATGTTTGGTAGAAAGGGAAACTTATGAAACAATCAATCATACATTTAGCGAATATAGAAAAAAGTTATGGAAAACATCAAGTTTTAAAAAATGTCAATTTAGATGTTAAAAAAGGAGATATCTTTGGATTAGTTGGTAAGAATGGAGCCGGAAAAACAACGATTTTTAAAGTATTGCTGGGTTTATCAACATATCAAAAAGGAAGTATGCACATTGGAGATGAGGGCGATAGCCTAGATGAAGGTCGTAAAAAAATTGGTTTTCTAATTGGAAGTAATTTCTTTCCTTATATGAATGCAAGACAAAATCTCGAATACTTCCGAATTATGAAAGGAATCAAAGATAAAAAAGAAATCGATCGGGTTTTAAAGATCGTTGAATTAGAAAAAGCCAAAGGCCCTTATAAAAACTATTCATTGGGAATGAAACAACGTTTAGGTATTGCTAATGCGATTATGGGTTCACCAGAAATCTTAATTTTAGATGAACCAACCAATGGATTGGATCCACAAGGGATTGCAGATATTCGTACTTTAGTTCAAAAATTAAATGAGGAATATGGGATGACGATTATTATTTCGAGTCATATTTTAGGTGAACTTCAACATACGGCGCATACTTTTGGAATGTTGAAGGATGGACAGATGTTAAAGACCATTACCAGTGATGATTTAATTAGTGATCATAAATCCGTTCGTTTACAAGTGGATGATGTAGCTAAAGCTAAGGCAATTTTAGCACAAGCTGGTGTTCAAATTTTAGGTGAACAAATGGAAACAATGAGTTTAGAAGACTACTATTTCGGCTTGTTAAATGCCAAAAGTGAGGAGGAATAAGTATGAAGAATTATTGGAAAGCAAATTGTAAACGAATCCTTTCTAGAAAGATAAGAATCATTATTACGCTTTTACTCTTTATTGCTTTGGATGCACTTATGATTTATTCATCAAAAAATCAAAAATGGAATTCGGTTACATTTATGGATACACTTCAAGGTTGTAAAACAGTATTGGTTGTTGCGCTTGGCTTAATTGAATTTATTTTTGTCTATGCTTCGGATTTAAAAGCTAAAACGATGCAAACAGCCATTGCAATGGGTGTTCGTAGACGACATGTTATCTTGACAAAATATTTTGATTTAGCGTTCTTGACGATTGTTGATTTATTAATCTTAACAGCGAGTCAATTGATTGTAGGTGCGATTACTGGTGCACCTTTACAAGCGTATCAAATCGGCGATTTATTGATCTTGATTTTTATGACTTGGTTAAGTATTCAAGCCTATGCTGGATTTGCGATTATTGTAACGCTTTTATTACAGAATTCAGCATTGGGTGGTTTGGTTTACTTGATTTTCGCAACGAAACAAGGATACAACGTTCTTAGTTTTCTATTCAATTTAAAGATTATTCGTAGTTTACAATTATCAGGATATTTGTTGTCACCCTCTTTGAATAAGTTCCAAGCACAGATTTTAACAAGTAACTTTGATTTCTTTAGCTTTATCTTAATTATATTCTATATCGTAATTGCATTTGTATTGTGTTTACGTGTATTCCACAAGAAAGAATTAAATTTATAGAAATAGCCGATCTTTCGGCTTTTTTTGTTAAAATAGAAAATAAGTGAGGGATGCAAATTGAACGAAGAAAAAATTTTACCATTGCAATTGATGATTACACCTTTCCAGTCAGGAAGTTGTAAATGTATGATTGATACAATCCAAAACCAAGATTTAAAAAATTTGCTCTTAGCTGAATATTATTATTTTAAAGCAGATCCAATCAGGGCGACAAGTTATGCAAAGCCTTATCTTTCGAGTCCAGATGAAATGATTCGAATGTATGCATGGATTTTGTATACTTTTGGTAACGTTTCTTTAGGGAAATCTAGATTATCGGCTGTTGGAGTAGAAGAAATACAAAAAACAATTTTAAATGGAGACGCTTATAGTACAAAAGAGAAGAACTTAACTTTGATTTTAATTGTGGAAGCAGCACGTATTTTATTTGATTTACCTGTAAAACAAGTGCAGATTGAGCCGGAAGTTTTTAATGAATTTCCAGAGCAAATGAAAATTTTTGCAAGCTATTTAAAAGCACATGAAGCCTATAATGAGGGAAAGTATCAAAAATCATTAGGAATGATTGAAACAACCCTATTATTTGCTTCAAATACGTATCCGATTTTATTTATTTACTTATATATTGTGGCTGCAGTTGATGCCATTAGTTTAAAACAAATTGAACAAGGACAAGATTATTTTATGAAGGCTTGGACTTTAGCACAGGCTGATGGCTTTTTGGAGCCGATTGGTGAATATCATGGCCTATTAAAAGGACTTGTTGAGACTTGCGTTCGACAAGATCATCCGAAATTGTATAAAAAAATTGTGCAAATCACCAATGATTTTGGTCATGGTTGGATGAAGGTTCGTGATTTAAGCGAAAAATCCGAAGCGGCTGATTTATTGACAAGTATTGAATTTACTATAGCGAGTTTAGCAGATCGAGATTGGACGAATCAAGAAATTGCAGATTATTTAGGGATAAGTATTCGAACGGTTAAATATCATATGACAAGCATCTTTAATAAATTTAATATTAATAGTCGAAAAGAAATAAGAGAACATTTACCAAGTTAACTGTTCTTTTTTTTTGAAAAAAGTACATGTTTATTCGAAAGAAAAATAGATATAATCTGCTATGTAGAAACATTGATTTTATCATTGTTTACTTTTTAATACTGTTTATTACTTTATTCTATAGAAGAGCATGTTCCTCTCATAAATAACATCCTAGTCAATAAGAATAAACAGTATTTTGTTTTTAGGGAATGATTGAAAATTGTATGAAAGTTAAGAAGGGAAAAGAGGGAAATAAAAAATGAAGAAATATGTAGCAGAATTTATTGGGACTGCAACTCTAGTTACAATTGGCTGTGGAACAGCCATGCTTGTAGGCTGTAAAGCGAGTGAAGGTTGTGGATATTTATTAACAGCATTTGCCTTTGGTTTGACGATTGTAGCAATGGCTTATTCCATTGGTAACATATCTGGATGTCATATTAATCCAGCTGTCTCTTTAGGTGTTTATTTAAATGGTGGAATGGAATCTAAAGATTTTTTGGGATATATCGTTTCTCAATGTTTAGGCGCTTTATTTGGATCCTTTTTATTAAAGACAATTTTTTCTTTGGGGAATGTTGTAGATTTAACTGGCGGATTTGGAAGTAATGGATTAGCTGGTGTAAATGGTAGTACTGGTGCTGGTTTACTTGTTGAAATCGTTTTGACTTTTATTTTCGTATTAACAATTTTAGGCGTGACAAGTGAAAAATTTAAACATGGATCTTTTGCGGGTCTAGTGATTGGTTTCACGTTAGTGCTTGTGCATATTTTAGGTATTGGCCTAACTGGAACAAGTGTTAATCCGGCGCGTAGTATTGGACCGGCAATTGTAAGTGCAATGAGTGGAAATGCTACAGCACTTTCTTGTTTATGGGTGTTTATAGTAGGACCATTGATTGGTGCATGTCTTTCAGCTTTTGTATGGAAATACTTAAGTTCTGAAAATTAATAATTTGCCTTTCTCTTTTGGAAGTTTAGCAATTTAATTGTTGAACTTCCTTTTTTTGTGATTGATAAACATTTCACAAAGGCATATGATATGGATAGAGGAAATATAGGAGGTTTATATGTTATTTCAAATCTATGGACCGAATGCAGGATGGCAACTTTTAGGTTGGCTTTTTGTTTTTGTTGGTCTAATTCTTGCCAATGAAATAGCTCGTACAAAATGGGGTGGCATTGGCATATTTGGGCTTTTATTAGCTGTTTTAAGTATTTATTTTGTATCAATCTATGTAGGTGTGGCGAAAGGTTCAGAATGGGCAATACATAATGATACTTATGTCCATATGAATTCATGGTTCCATTATGCCAAACTATATGCAGCTGCAACGGGTTGTATTGGCTTTATGATCATTAAATACAAATGGGGAAAGTTAGGTAAGGCTCATTGGTTTAAAGCTTTTCCATTTGTGATTGTAGCTATTAATATTTTAATTGCGGTTGCTTCTGATTTCGAAAGTGCGATTCGTGCTGGATCCTTATCTGGTGGATGGTGGTATTCATCTGAAGGTGTTTGGCTTTATGGCGGTTGGTGGAATGTATTAAATGGTATAGCCGGTTTGATCAATATTTTCTGTATGACAGGTTGGTGGCACATTTATACTTCAAAAAATAAAAAAGATATGTTATGGCCAGATATGACTTGGGTATATATTCTTGCTTATGATGTTTGGAACTTCCAATATACTTATTTAAATTTACCAACCCATGCATGGTATTGTGGTATGGCTTTACTTTTAGCTCCAACTTTTGCGAACTTCTTATGGAACAAAGGTGGTTGGATACAGAACCGTGCGAATACTTTAGCAATTTGGTGTATGTTTGCACAAGTATTTCCAATGTTCCAAGATGGCTCCGTCTTTTCGGTTGTTCCAGTTCTTTATGAAAAAGGAACGATTGCAGCTGCAACCGCTGCAGGAAGTCATCCGATTTTAGGTACCGCAAGTATGCAAGGTTTTATTTCTGTTCTTTCAATTGCAATTAATGTAGTAGCTTTTGGCTATATTCTTAAAAAGTCATTTGCGAATAAAAAGAATCCTTATAAAAACGAAGTCTTTACAGAACAAAAAGATTATCAAGAAGCGATGTCTCGTGTTGAATAATAAGAAATCCCATCTTCGATTGATGGGATTTTTCATTTCATTGAATATTTAAGGCTTGTTGTGGTTTAACAATAAATCGTTCAATTCGTTTATTTAAAAGTTTAGCATCTAAATTTACAATAAAACCAGTTAAACAAGATGCAATAATCGTTCCTAATCCTACAGATTGAACAGAATGTAATAAACAAAGTGATAATAGAATGGATGTAAGCGTAATGGCAATGTCAACAATAACACGAAGGGTGCCGAATGTAATTTTTGTTTTTTCAGATAAAGCTTTCATAAAGCCTTCATAAGGCATAACCGTTACATGGGATTGAACGGTTAAGTTAACACCAAGTGCCATCACAAAGCAGGCAAACATCGCAAGAAGTATTTGTTCCGCTAAAGATGTCGGGTGAATACCGGTTAGGAATAATCCAGTAAATTTAATGGCATAGGCATAAATAAATGTAATTAGAAGCTGAACGGCTTCGGCTTTGGAAAATCTTTTTAATAAGATACATTCAATTACGACACAGAATGCATTCACGATAAAATTATAAAACGCATAACTTCCTGGAAGTAGGAAGGTGAATGTTAAAGCTAAGGAACAAGATGGGGCAACACCTAAAGCAGCATTTAAAAATAAATTGGAGCCAATTGCTAATGCAAGAATACCTGTTAAATAAATTACGAGTTTCCGTTTCATGATTTTTCACCTCATTCTCTTCAATTATTTTATAACATGGAATTGAATGAAAGTAAATAATAAATTATCATAAAACGATAATAAATTAATATATTAATATAAAGTTTGAGATTGATATAGGATTGTTATTTAAGCGTAAAAATAAAAAAACACTCTTAACAGAGTGTTATTTATAAAAATGGCGCCTCAAACAAGACTCGAACTTGTGACCTGCCGGTTAACAGCCGGATGCTCTACCAACTGAGCTATTGAGGCGTTTGCGTTACCCTTAACGCTCAATAATAATAGCATGAGATTAGGGACGATGCAAGTGTTTTTTTAAAAAAATTTATTTTTTTTTATTCTTTGCTTTGAGAACGCAAAATAGCTCGAATGGCATCGAACAAATAGACCTTAAATTCATTGATTGGTAAAGGATCGTTATTGATGATACTTCCATAACAAGAGCTTCCAACAAAATCAAGAATCATAAATAAAACGACATCGCTATTTTCATAATGATATCCACATTGTTTTGCCATTTCAGAAAAGTTCTTACGAATATGCAATTCATCATTTTCATAGCTCTTTCGTACATAATCGGAAAAGATTCCCCAGGATAGGTTCTTCTTGATAAAAGATAAGATCATTTTATTGGATTCAAGATCGATTAAAATTTGGTTTATTAAATAAATAATGGCATCTTCAAAATTGCGGATGTCGTTTTCTTCTAATTTTTTTTGGGCATTTAAAAAAATACGCCGGCTTTCTCTTGAAATTAAAATATCACGAATTTGGTATTTATCTTTAAAGTAGAGATAAAAAGTACCTTTGGCAACTTCCGCTTTTTTTGCGATATCACTGATTGTTACTGTATGAAAATCATTATTTGTGAATAATTCAAAGGCGGCGCTCAATAATTTATTTTCTTTTATTTTTTTATTTTCAATAATTTTTGATTTCATTTGCTCCACCTCTTTTCATGCGTATTATAAACAAAATTAGACTAGTGGTCAATTTTTTTAGTTATTTCACGTAAATTGTCTAAAATGGCCACAAAATAATTGACTATCAGTCAGTATGGAACTATACTCATTTACGTTGAGGTGAGGATGTATGGAAAAAATATCAAATTTTATCGTTAAATACCGTAATAAAATCCTTATTTTAGCGATTCTATTATTAATCCCCAGTTTTTTTGGTTATATAGGAACGGGAATCAACTATGATTTGCTATCTTATTTACCAGAAAGCGCTGAATCCATGAAAGCCCAAGAAATCTTAGGTGATGATTTTAACCTTTCGAGTGTAGATTTCTTAGTCGTTAATGGAATGAAAGATAAAGATGTTGCTAAACTTAAAAAGGATGTCAAAAAGATTGACGGTGTTGAAAAAGTATATTGGCGTGATGATGTCTTGCCAATCACCATTCCGAAACAAGCATTACCTGAAAGTGTACGCAGTATGTTATATTCGGATGATGGTTCAACGATGATGATCATTACCTTTAAAGAAGGTACAGCATCAGATCGAACCATGACAGCAATTTCTAATATCAAAAAGGTTGCTGGAAAGAAATGTTTCTTAGCAGGTATGTCTGCATTGAGTGAAGATACCAAAGATATGATTAATTCCGATATGCCAGTCTTTAGTGTGATTGCCATTATCTTGGTTTTAATTGTCTTATGGTTTGGATTGGAAAGTAATTTTGCTCCTTTTGTCTTTATGCTTGGGATTGCTTTCCCAATTGCTTATAACTTTGGTACAAACGTTATTTTTGGACAAATTTCTTATATTACGCAAGCATTGGCAATGGTCTTACAATTAGCAGTTACAATGGATTATTCGATCTTCTTGTTGCATCGATACCAAGAAGAAAAAATGCGTGGTCATGAAAATGAAGAGGCAATGTCTTTAGCAATCCAACAAACTTTTGTATCAATTTCTTCAAGTTCAATTACTACAATTGCTGGATTTATGGCTTTATGTGCAATGTCTTTAACTTTAGGAAAAGATATTGGTTTGGTTATGGCCAAAGGGGTTGTTCTAGGCGTATTAAGTACAATCTTTATTCTTCCGAGTTTATTAATGATTTTTGATAAACAAATTGAAAAGAAGAAACATAAAGTATTGATTCGTCCTTTAAAGAAAATACCAGCAAAAATTATTAATCATCATAAAGCAATTTTAATTGTTTTTGCGATTGCTTTTATTCCAATGCTTTATGCAAACAATAATGCGAGTGTTTATTATGATTTGATTTCGAATATGCCACAATCATTCAATAGTGTACAAGGTACAAATCAATTGAAATCAAAATTTAAAATGAATACTACACACTTTGTTCTAGTTAGTAATGAAGTTTCAATTAAAGATATTCAAGAGATGTGTGATTCAATTGAAGAATTAGATGGAATTCACAATGTTTTATCTTATGAAACAGCCGTTGGGCCAACGATTCCTTCAAGCTTTGAACCAAGTGCTATTAAAGAAATTTTAAATCAAAATGGTCGCCGTTTAATTGTTGTGAACAGTGACTATGGAGCAGCAAAAGATGAATTAAATGATCAATTGGATCAAATGGATAAAATCATTCATAAATATGACAAGAAAGCGGTCATTGGTGGAGAAGGTAAGTTAACTGAAGATTTGATTCATACTTGCCAAACCGATTTCAAGATGGTAAATGCCGTATCAATTCTATTAATCTTTGTGATTATTGCGATTACCTTTAAGTCCTTTGCGATTCCATTGATTCTTGTTGCAACCATTGAATTTGCAATCAATATTAATATGGGTATTCCATATTTTACTGGAACCGTATTACCATTTATTGCACCAATTGTTATCGGAACGATTCAATTGGGAGCAACTGTCGATTATGCAATCTTATTAACTTCACGTTTTAGAGAAGAATTAGAAAAAGGAAAGCATGCAAAACATGCGATTGGTTCAGCGATTAAAAATACCAGTACATCAATTATGACAAGTGGTTTATCTTTCTTTGCTGCTTGTATTGGTGTAAGTTTTATTGCAAAAATGGACTTATTAAAGAGTATTTGTATTTTATTAGCACGTGGTGCCTTAGTCAGTGTGGTATGTATCTTAGTTGTATTACCAACATTGCTCTTGGTATTCCACAAATTTATTGAAAAAACGACAAAAGGATGGCCTGTCGCAACTGTAGAGAAAGGAATGATCACCAATGAAGATGAATAAACAAGGAGTGAATCCTCAAACAATTAAAGCAATTGGCGCTTGTATTTTAAGTGCTACGATGACAATGAGCTTATTCAGTGCACCTGTATTTGCTCAAACGAGTGAAGTATCGAATCCAGAAGATATTTCAAAAACAGAAACTGTTTATGCAACCTTAAATGATGATGGTAGTGTTTCTAATACCATTGTTTCGAGTTGGTTACATGATGGAAATGGAATTCATAACATTCAAGAAGAATTAAATTTAACCAATGTAGAAAATATTAAAACCAATGATAAGATCCAAAAGAGTGGAAATACCTATACATGGAATGCCAGTGGAAATGATGTCTATTATCAAGGCGATTCAACTCAAGAATTACCTGTACAAGTAGCCATTACTTATTATATGGATGGACAAGAATATACAGCGAGTGAAATGAAAGGTAAAAGTGGACATATGAAGATTAATGTTCATTTTAACAACACAATTTCAAGTGTAACTTCATCGGGTGTACGTGTACATCCAGGTTATTTAGCTGGTGGTATTTTACAACTAGAAAATGGAAACTATTCCAATGTTTCTTGTTCAACTGGAAAAATTATTAACGATGGTTCAAAACAAATTTTAGCTTTTGCTTCTGTACCAGGATTAGCGGATACCTTGGATTCAGCTGGCTTATCTCAATTGACTGAAAAAATCCAAGCCAGCGATGATTGTGTCATTGAAGCAGATGTTGAAGATTTTGATGCAGGAACTTTGATGATTGGAATGTCAAGTGACTTTGATTTAAATGATTTACTTGAAGTTGGTAATATTCCTGATTTAGCAAGCAGTGTTAATGAAATTGTAGATGCTGCAGATCAATTAGAAGATGGTGCAAAACAATTGTATGAAGGAACAACTCAATTAAAAACCCAAGCTTCTCCTCTTACAAGTGCATCTGGTAGTGTTCGTACGCTTGCTAGCGCATTCACTCAATTAAATAGTGGTGCTCAAACCATGGCTCAAGGTGTTAAAACTTATACGGATGGAGTTGATTTATTAGCTGCTGGTAGTGAAAAATTAACTGGAATTAATGATGGAATTGATCAAGTACAAGCTGGTGTTTCTGGTGGACAAACAAGCTTATTGGCTGGAGCTACTCAATTAAATCAAGGTTTAGCACAATTAAAGAGTCAAACCGATAGTATTGATGAAGATCAATTGGATGATTTAGAAGCAAAATTAGCGCAAGCAAAAACAACGCTTGAGGGTATGTCAAAAACTTTGGATACGGATACGACAAAATTAGAAGGATTGGCATCTAGTCTAGAAGAAGCTCAAAAAACGCTTGAAGCTTTAGAAAAAGACCAAACCTTATCAAATCAAATTACACAACTTGCTAGTGATGTACAAAGTTTAAATAAAGAAATAAGCTCTAAAAATAGTGAAATTTCTAGTAAAAATACGGAGCTTCAATCAAAAGTAGATAGCATCAATAGCCAAATTGACACTGTTAATGAATCGATTAATACGTCTATACGAAACGCACAAAATAGTATCGATAGCGCATATAATATGGCCTTATCTTCTTTAGAGCAAGCAAGAGATACAGCACCGGATGATCAAAAATCAGCGATTGATCAAGCAATTAGCAATTTAGGAAATGCACCAGTCATTCCAACGGCTTCGACGATTTCTCATATTTCAGTGGATGATTTAAAAACAATGAGCGAATTGGATTCAAGTGCTGTTGTTAAAGATGCACAAGAAATTCAAGGAACTTTAAAGAAATTAGGAAGTTCTTTAACAAGCATGCAATCAAAATTAAGTGCAGCTGAAAAAACAATGGGTGAATTAAAAACTGATGTTGATACTTCATTAAAACAAGTAGAAGCAATGTCTGAAATGATTAAAGAAATTGATACATCGACAAATTATAAAGAAATGATGACAAAGCTTAAGAGTGCATCAAGTCAATTGTATGAAGGATCAACAAGCTTATTAGGCGGTGTACAAAAATTAAATGCTGGTTTAAGTCAACTTCAAAGTTCTTCAAAAGCAGGAATTGATCAAGTCATTGAAGGAAGTAAGAAATTATCATCAAATAGTTTAGCTTTAAATACAGGCGCAAGCCAAATTAGTGATGGTACTTCTCAATTAGCTGAACAAAGTTCAACGGTAAATTCAATGGCTGATGGTCTAGAACAATTAGATAGTGCCTTTACACAATTAAATGATGGTGCACAACAATTGTATTCTGGACAATCACAATTTAACTCACAAGCAATGCAACCATTACAAGAAATGGCAAATTTAACTGAATCAGAAGTCGCAACTTTAACCGATGTATTCAATGCCATTAAAGAATTGACAGAAGAAAATGATAACTTTGCGGGTAAACCAGAAGGTGCTACAAGTAAAGTAAACTATGTTATGCATACAGGTGACTAGTAATAAGGAACATCTTGTTTAATACAAGATGTTTTTTTATTTTCTATTAAAAATTTGAAAATGAATTTGATAAAATAACAGAGCATATAGAAAAAACGACAATAAATGTTATTGATCTAATGTCTGGCGGATCAATGATGTTTTTGTCGTTTTTTTGTTTCGAAAGATGATATAATTAGTTAAAGCTTACTACGGAGGTACAGATATGGAAGTAAAAGAAGCAATGTATAAAAGAAGAAGTATCCGCTTTTTTAAAGAAGGCACGATTACTGAAGATCAAATTCATCAAATCATAGAAGCAGCGAATATGGCACCTTCTTGGAAAAATTCACAAACTCCACGCTATTATATTGCGACAAGTGAAGAAAGTATGAATAAGGTTCGTGAAGCTTTACCAGAAAGAAATGCTGCTAATACGGAGAATGCAGTCGCTTTAATTGTTATGAGCTTTGAAAGAGGACGTGCTGGATTTATGCGAAATGGTTCACCAGATAATGAAGTTGGTGACGGATGGGGCTTCTTTGATAATGGATTGGCTTGTCAAAATTTACTTTTAAAGGCTTATGAATTAGGTTTTGGTTCCTTAGTAATGGGAATTCGAGATGAACAAGTTTTACGAAGCAATTGTCAAATTCCTGCAAGTCAAATCATTACGGCAGTTATTTCATTAGGAATTGCCAACAATGATCCAAGTGCTCCAAAGCGAAAAGATGTCCAAGATATCATCGTTTCTTTAGGATAATGTTTAACATTATCCTTTTTTTTACGGTGATTTTACAGTTTCCATACACTTTGTCGTTATACTCTTCATATTGGAAAGAAGGAAATTAAGATGATAGGAATCGTAGATGTTGGTTCAAATACGATACGAATGAATATTTATAAGATTGAAAATAAGACTTTTTGTCTGCTTATGTCAAAAAAAGAAACTGTAGGGCTTGTTTCATATATCAAGAAAAAGAAATTAAGTAAAGAAGGGATTCGAGTTTTAAAAGAAACTTTAAATGATTTTAAAGATGTAGCGAAAATGATCCACTTAGAAGGTTTTTATGTTTTTGCGACAGCTTCTCTTAGAAATATTGAAAATACAGATGAAGTGATTCAATATATTCAAAAGAAATGTAAAATTGATATCGATTTACTTTCAGGCAAAGAAGAAGGAAGACTTTCTTTTAAAGGGGCTAGATCCAATTTGAAAGGGAATAAAGGCTTATATGTGGATACAGGTGGAGGAAGTACGGAAATTTTATCGTTTCGGGGAAACGATGTAAAGGATATCGTCAGTCTTCCGGTAGGTTCTTTAAATTTGTTTCAAAATTATGTGGAACAAATCATACCAACGAAAAAAGAAGCGCAAAAAATAATGGAAGTTATAGAAACGGAATATAGAAAAGTTTATCAAAAGAAAAGTGATTATCTTACGGTAACGGGAGGAAGCATGCGAGCCATTCGTAAGCTTTTGATTCATTTTAATCGAATAGAAGAAGATTGTTATGTATTTAATCGTTGTTTGATTCATGAATTGTATAATGACTTGCTTCAAATGGAAACAAAAGAGGTGGCTTCTCTATTTTTAAAAGTAAAAGCGGATCGAGTGCATACTTTATTTACGGGGTTATTGATAATTGATACGCTAATTCGTCTAACAGATGCAAAAGAAGTTCAAGTTTCGATTTATGGAATTCGTGAAGGGTATTTGATGGAAAGGGTTTTAAAAATATGACGACATTTATGCAAGATCGAGAGCTTTCATGGTTACGTTTTAATGAACGTGTTTTAGAAGAAGCTGCAGATCCAAGAACACCATTATTAGAAAGATTAAAATTTGTATCAATCTTTGTAAGTAATTTAGATGAATTTTTTATGGTTCGTTGTGGTTCACTTTATGATTTAAGTTTAGTTGAACCGAATCATAAAGATCATCGAAGTAAGATGACGCCAAGCCAAGAATTAAATGCTATCTTTAGCGAAGTGGCTCATTTGTATGTAAAAAAAGATGAAGTGATGAACAATATCAATCAAACCCTTGAATCTCTACATATGGCTCGTTTATCAAAGAAGAGTTTAAATAAGAAACAAATCAAATGGATGGAAAGCTATTTTGAAGGACAAGTTGCTCCAATGTTATCCGCAATGATTTTAGGACTTGAACATCCATTTCCTCATTTGGAAAACAAAGCCCAATATATCTTTGTACGATTGAAAGAGAAGGAAAAAGAAAGCTTTGGATTGGTTCCTGTCCCTGCTTATTTAGAAAGAATTATTTATGTACCTGAGATGCAAGGGTCTTATATTCTTTTAGAACATTTGATTTATCATATGGTTAATCGAATTTTTACAAATCGTGAAGTTTTATCAAAGACCATCATTCGCATCACAAGAAATGCAGATATCAATTTAAATGCAAAAGAATTGGATGAAGATGATGATTATCGTAGCTATATGACGAAGATTCTTAAGAAAAGAAGACGTTTGGCCCCTATTCGATTGGAGTATTACAAGCATTTAGATAAAGAGAGCAAGGATTATTTAATGAAGAAATTAGAGCTTCAATCCAATCAAATCTTTGAAGCCGATACGCCATTGGAAATGAAGCACGTTTTTGATTTGATTGATCATGTTCCTAAAAATCTTCGTCAACCTTTGTTGTATAAAGACTATAAAGCGAATGTTTGTCAAAATATCAATCCGAATCAAAAATTGATTCCGCAAATCCTACAAAAAGATATTGTCTTATTTTATCCATTTGAAGATATTCAAATTTTTTTGAAGCTATTGGATGAAGCAAGTGCATCGAAACAGGTTGTATCGATTAAAATTACGATTTATCGACTCGCAAGTCATAGTCGAATTGTTCGTGCTTTACAAAGAGCGAGTGAAAATGGGATTGAAGTTACTGTTTTAATGGAGCTTCGAGCACGTTTTGATGAGCAGCATAATATTACAGCAGCACAAGAACTAGAAGAAGCTGGATGTACAGTTATTTATGGATTTGAGCAATATAAAGTGCATTCAAAAGTGCTCCAAATTGTATTAAAAACACACAAAGGGATGAAAACGATTACGCAAATTGGAACTGGAAATTATAATGAAAAAACAAGTCGGATGTATACGGATATTTCTTATATAACGGCACGAGATGGAATAGGAATGGATGCACAACATTTCTTTCAAAATATGGCCATATCCGATGTCAATGGAAAATATTCTTATTTATGGGTTTCACCAAATCAATTAAAACGTTGCGTATTAAATCAAATTGATGAACAAATTGAACGGGCAAAACAAAAGGAAGAGGCTTTTATTGCACTTAAAATGAATTCAATGACCGATGTTGAAATTATGCAACGTCTTAAAGAAGCCAGTCAAGCCGGTGTGAAAATCCATATGATTGTTCGTGGTATCTGTTGTATTCTACCAGGTATTCCAGGTATAAGTGAAAATATTGAAGTTCATTCGATTGTCGGACGCTTTTTAGAACATTCTAGAATCTATTGGTTTGGACCAAGAAAAAAATGTAAAATTTATATTTCAAGTGCTGATTTTATGACTCGTAATACAGAAAAAAGAGTAGAAGTTGCCTGTCCAATTATTGATCCGGATTGTAAAGAACAAGTAATGAATTATTTTGAAGATCAATGGAAAGACAATGTGAAAACACGAATCATGCAAGCCGATGGAACCTATGAAGCAGTAGAATCTATGGATGAAGCTTATGATTATCAAGATGCATATACACGCAAAGAAGTTGTAATCAAAGAAGAGAAATCTTCATGGATCAAACGAATTTGGAATCGAAAAAGATTTGATTAGTTCAATCAAATCTTTTTTAAATAAGTGGAAATTTCACTTTTAATTTTTGTATATTTCTTTTCTGGAATAGGCAAAGATGTTCCATTATCTAATTTTAAGTTAAATCTTTGAATGGATTGCACATAATGGGGATTCACAATATAGCTTGCATGAATGCGTATAAATCCTTGATTTAAACGATTTGCGATCGAGGATAGTCTTTCACAGCATTCAAAAGTGCTTTCGGGTAGATGGATGAAGCTATGTTGGTTGATACTTTCAATATAAAGAATCCGTTCTGGCAGAATATAAAGAATGGAATGATTTATTCCTTTAAAAATGAGCTTGGCCGAAGTTCCTTCATAAAGAGGCATTTCAGTATTCTTTTCTAGGTAATGGAGCGGATAGATTGTATCACGTGTATCATAATCAATCGCATTCGAGATATGACAGACCTGTATTTTACAATTCTCTTTTTTTGTTTGCCAAGTCAATGAAATTCGTTGAGATACACGATTAGATTCTCCATTAGGCCAAAAAGTATCGACAATAAAGGAAAGGAGAACTTCGCAACATGTTGAAGAAATACGAACAGGCGTTGCACTTAGATTATAAAGCTTAAAGCGAAGGAAGTTATTTTCATTATGAAAAGCATCAAGTAATTTCTTTTTACTACGAATGATTTGATTGTTGGCAGGGCCAACCCATAAAATATCTTCATGACAATATGAAAAAAATGGTTCTAAGTTATTTTCATAATATTGTGATAAGATATCAATCGATAATTGCGTAAGATCTGAAATAGACATAAGAGCTCCTTTAAGTTATTTTTGTATTTAAACAAGTTATTTTCTTATATTATATTGTTTTTAATTGGGATGTTCAATATAATATAGACAAGAATACACAAGGTCTTGTTCATCTGAAAGGGGGAAGAGACAATGAAAGAAAAATTTGAAAAACCAACCTTAGAAATTGTGTCTTTTACATGTGAGGATATTATTAGAACTAGTGGTGGTTGTAGTGGAGACTGTCTTGAAGTATGTTCAGGTGTTTGTCACCATATTTGTGATTATGACTGTTCGAATGTAACAACTGCATCATAGTTTGATTGAAAGGAAAGCTTGTGAAATCTTTTTATTCACAAGCTTTTTTTGTGTAAAAGTTGATCAAAAAAAGGATCCCAATTTGGGATCCTTTTATCTTATAACCAAGAAAATAAATTGTAGAGCGTTTTTCTCGAATAGCCAATGATTCCAGAAAAGTTTTGATATGTACTACCATCTTGCGTATTGTAATCATCGGTATTAACATCATCATCGGTTTCACCCGAACCACTTTGATTATAGGTAGATGATTGAGTGGATGAGTTCGTACTTGTGTCATCATCGTCGCTTGAAGAAGAGCTTGAACTCTTATCAGATGAAGTTGTACTTGAATCACCTTTTGATAAATATTGTGTTTCAATATAACCACTACCATATTTTGATACACCGGAAGTAGCGGCAATATCCGTATACGTTCCATACGTTTGGCAATAATCTAACATATAATGCGTTATTTTGAAGGCTTGTGTGTAATTGCTGATAGCACTGACTGGAATATAGTAGCCTTGTTGCTGATAGACGGAAGTATATCCAGACCAGGTCGCAATCGTAAATTGACTCGTATAACCAACAGACCATTCATCTTTAATCGCACTTTGAGGAATACCATATTGTAAACCATCTGTACCCCAGTCGGATGTACCAGATTTACCATAAACCGGATAAGAACTCTTCAAGATATCGTTAAAGTTTACATATCCACCATGAACAACTTTATATAGTAAGAAGCTCATCATAAAGGCAGCATCTTCACTAATAACATTGGTTGTTGTGGCATTGGTTTTGAATTCTTTATTATCTGTACGACGAATCGCAGTTCGAACCATATGGGCATCTACACGGTTTCCTTTATTGGCAAAAATCGAATAAGCACTGGCTTGTTGAATTGGTGTGGCATACATACTTCCACCACCAATCGAATATTGTTCATTGAAATCAGCTGCGACATCTTCATCATAACCAAGTTTCAAACAGAATTCACGCCAATAATTATATCCTTTCGCATCAATCAAATCTAACATTGCTTGTGCGGCAGTGGTATTTTTTGATACCCCAAGAGCTTGCGCTAAGGAAATATTTCCTGAGTAAGTTCCATCCGAGTTATTTAAATAAGTGCCACTCTTCCAATAATCCTTTTTCTTATCATTTACGGTATGTTCGGTTGACCATCCGAGAATATCGAATGTAGAGCAATAAGCCAATAATGGTTTCATCGAAGATCCTGGCTGTTTCCGGTCATTTGCATTATTGATTTTTGTTGAATCGGTATGATAGGTTCGTCCTGGTCCAATTGCGATAATTTCACCTGTTGAATTATCAATAACACTAAATCCAACATCGAAGGCTTCATTAGGGAAAGCAATTGTTTCACCTTTACAAATCTTATCGGCTTCATTTTGAACACTTGTATTTAATGAAGTATAAATATCCATTGGAATAACCCCTGGATCTTGTCCTGTCAATTCTTTGACTTCATCAATAACCATATCAATATAGGCTTCATTTGGATCTTCAGAATCTGCTGTTTGTGTTTGTGGATTCAAGGAATACGATAATTTCGTATTAACCGCTAAATCATGTTCGGTCTGAGTAATATATCCATGTTGTAACATTAAATCCAAGGTTGTATTTCGACGATTTTGACCAGCCGTTAAGTGATCGACTGTAGTATCACTTTCATTGGCTAATGGATTGTATTGTCCTGGCGCATTGATACATCCGGCTAAAAAAGCAGCTTCTTCTAAATTAACATCTTGGACATTTTTTCCAAAATAATATTGGCAGGCCTTTTGAATTCCACGTGTTGAGTTGCCTGATCCAAACCAGATTCGGTTGACATAATATTCAAAAATTTGTTCCTTGCTGACACTTTGTTCTGCAACTAAAGATAAGTAAATTTCTTGAACTTTTAATTTTACTTGTTCATATTTTGAAATGGAACCATTTTCTTTTAATAATTTTTGCTCTTGATTCTTCGTAAATGAGTTATCAATCATTTGCATTGTTAAAGTGGATCCACCTTGATCAAAACTTCCACTTTTTAAATCGGTAATTGCAGCCGATAAGAAACGAGGTAAGTCGAAACCATTATGATCAAAGAAACGAGAATCCTCAATGGACAAGAAAGCATCAATTACAGATTGTGGTAAATCCTTGTATTTGACATCATCACGAATTTCTTGGCCAAATTCATAGACCAAATTTCCATTTGTGTCATAGATTCGTGAATTTGACATTGTTTGAAGACCATCTTGCGAAAAGCGCATTCCTTCAGGGTCATTAATAATATTTACTAAGACAAAAAATACGGAAATACAGCCAACTAAAAAACAAGTTAAAACTAAGACAGCAAGTTTGTTCCAAATATCTAATCGTCTTTTCTTTTTCTTGGGGCCTTGCGAGGATGCTTTTTTTTGTTTATTCTCGCTTTTGGCAAGCGAATTCTTTGCTTTATCTAAGAAATTGGGCATTAGACTTTCCTCCTAGAAATAAATCGAATCAACGGCTTTCAAGTAAGCTAAACGTGGATTAAAGCCTTCTTGAATTAGCACACCATTGCTTTGAAACCAAGCATAAGGAATGGATTGTCGATCCGTTGCATACATTTCATTAATTAATATTTCTGAATCAATCAAATATGTTTCATTATAAAGCGTAAATCGTATAATGAAAAAACCAATCCCTCCTTGTAGATGCACTTTTTTTAAATGTTCTACTTGATGAGGATGGATCATGAATAAAGGGAAACGCGATTTATTTTTGGTTTCTTTTGCTTCAAAATCAATATATCGACCACGATAAAGGCCATTATAATCCGTTGTTGAAGGCGTTCGATAATACGCTTCAACAATCTTTGCACGATTACGACTTGGATAATCAACACGTACAACTTGGATTGGCGTCGGTTTCTTATAAATTAGAGCAATGTCATTGGCGCGATAATAAGCATTGGACTCATTGACATCACTTTCTAGACGCATGCCTCGACCACTATGGATATTTCTTGTTGCGCTTGTATCGCTTTGTTTCATTCCATTTGGATATTTGATTGCACTCATCGAATCAATTATACTTGAAAAGCGTAGAACATTCAAACTTCTGGTTGATTTTTTGAGGTAAAAACGGCATAATGAGAAATAGTATTGGGGGAAATTATTATTATGGCAAAAAATATGAATTTAACAGCGCAAGATGTTTATTCTAAAGAATTTCATGTCGATTTAAAAGGATATGCACCAGCTGAAGTTGATGCATTTTTAGACCAGGTAATTGAAGACTACCAGGAATATGACGAAAAAGTAGAGGAATTGAGTCAAGCAATTACTCGTTATGAACAAAAAATAAATGAATTACAAGCAAAAATTGTTGAATTAAATGCCGATAATCGTAAACTACAAGAAACAATGCGTAGTGGAATGGTAAATGCCAACAATAGTGATCAAGTCGATATTTTAAAACGTATTTCAAGATTGGAGCAAGCTGTATTCCATAACAATCAAAATAAGGGTCAATCTTATCGACCTAAAAATAAACGTAAATACAACAACAATGCTCAACAATCTAATAATCAAAACCAATCAAAAGAAAAAGAAGATTAATTAATATATTCAAAACGCAGTCGCTGGCTTAAAAGCTAGAGGAAAGTCCATGCTCGCACAATCTGCGATGATTGTAGTGTTTGTGCTAGATGAATAAATAAGTCTAGGCATTAATTTGACGGCAACTTTAATCCTAAGGGCAACTATGGAAGCGAGTTTGAAAGTGCCACAGAGACGAGTCTTGCTGGAAACAGCGGAGTGGAACGGGTAAACCCCACAAGCGAGAAACCCAAATTTGGTAGGGGAGTCAGCCGGAATGAATTGAAAGGAAGGCTGGATATCGAAAGATATAGATAAATGGCTGCATATACAGAACATGGCTTATGATTTGAGTATATTTGGGCAAGGGTATCCTTGCCTTTTTTCAAGGGAGGAGAAATCGTATGTTGGAATATTTTAAAACAAATGAAAACGGTACAGTCCAACTGAGCGAACCAGAAACCGGTTGTTGGATTAATGCGGTTGCTCCAAGCAAAGAAGAACGCGATTTCTTGACGAATCATATTGGCGTATTACCAGAATTTGTTAAGTCTTCTTTGGATGAGGAGGAATCTTCTCACTTGGATTTTGATGATGATTTAGGACAAACCTTAGTGATAGTCGATTATCCAGAAGTAGATGGGGATCATAGTGAATATTTTACCTGTCCAATGGGTGTTGTAATCATGCATGGTTATATTGTAACAATTTCTCTTTACGAAAGTTGGGGCATTGATGCTTTGAAAAGAGGAAAGATTAAAGGTTTAGATACACGTTTAAAAACACGATTATTATTATCTTTGTTGCTTTTGATTTCCCAACGCTTTTTGATGTGTTTGCGTCAAATTGATCGCTTATCAACACAAACAGAAGCGCGTCTTCAACAAAGCTTAGATAATGAAGGTTTGCTTCGTTTGTTGGCTTTAGAGAAATCTTTGGTTTACTTTTCTACTTCTTTAAAATCGGATGAAACAACGCTTCAAAAAATTCATCGCGGTAAACAAATTAAATTGTATGAAGAAGATGAAGATTTATGGGAAGACGTTGTAATCGAAATTAACCAGGCCAATGAAATGTGTAATATCTATTCAAATATTTTGTCACAGATGCGTGAAACCTATAATAGTGTGATTTCAAATAATATGAACAATGTCATGAAGATGCTTGCGATTGTAACGGTTGTTTTATCCATTCCAAATATTATCTATGCTTTTTATGGAATGAATGTGGAATTACCTGTTCCTTATGCATGGTTTCCAATATTCTTGACGGTCGTAGGTTGTGTTGCAGCCGTTGTTTGGTTGATGAATAGTAAAAAATTTAAATAAGTAAGTGATGGGACCGATTATCGGTCTTTTTTTTGTTTTTAAATACGATAAAAAATATATGCCGAAAATATAAAAATAAACGAGAAACGATAATAAATTATTGACATTTAATGTTTATCGATATATAACTGTTAATGTAAAGTGATTCACAAGAGGACAGAGAGGATAAATGATTATGAAAAAAAGAATAAAAAGATCAATGTTTATTATTCCTTTAACATTAACAATGATGATTCCAAATACGATATCCATTTTTGCAGATGAAGTACAAGATGAACAAACGCAAGAACAAACAAACAATCAAGTGCAAGAAGAGAATACAAATGAAGGGCTTGAAAACAAAGAAGAAAGTACAAATGACAATGTTGAAGTAAATCAAGAAAATCCAAAGAAAGAAATGAAGGCCTATTCCATTCATTTCTTAGATGAAAATGGAACAGAAATTGAAACCGTCACAAAAGAAAGTGAAGATTCTTCGATTACAATTCAAGCTACAAAAGTGCCAAGTAAGAACAATTATACGTTTATTGGATGGGCAAGTGAACAATACAGTTCAAAAGCAGATTTAGGAAAGGATGGCATCACATTAGATGCATCAAATCCAGAAATTTCAGTTTATGCCGTTTATGCTTTAAATTTTAAGGCAACGGTTCGTTTTTGTGATGCAGATGGAAAAGAAATTGAAACCAAATCACTTATGCGTGATGACATCCATACCGATCAAGTCACAACACGTAAGGTTCGTCCAAGTCAAATGCCATCAAAAGAAGGCTATGAATTCCTTGGTTGGTCAATGACAAAAGGAAGCAAAACGGCTGAATTTGATCAAGGCTATGTTGAAGTGAGTCAAGACAATCCCAAAGTAACTGTTTATGCGGTTTATCAAAAAATTTCAAAGGAAGAAATGAATCGTTATTCCGTTCATTTCTTAGATGAAAATGGAACAGAAATTGAAACCGTCACAAAAGAAAGTGAAGATTCTTCGATTACAATTCAAGCTACAAAAGTGCCAAGTAAGAACAATTATACGTTTATTGGATGGGCAAGTGAACAATACAGTTCAAAAGCAGATTTAGGAAAGGATGGCATCACATTAGATGCATCAAATCCAGAAATTTCAGTTTATGCCGTTTATGCTTTAAATTTTAAGGCAACGGTTCGTTTTTGTGATGCAGATGGAAAAGAAATTGAAACCAAATCACTTATGCGTGATGACATCCATACCGATCAAGTCACAACACGTAAGGTTCGTCCAAGTCAAATGCCATCAAAAGAAGGCTATGAATTCCTTGGTTGGTCAACGACAAAAGGAAGCAAAACAGCTGAATTTGATCAAGGTTATGTTGAAGTAAGTCAAGAGAATCCCAAAGTTACTGTTTATGCGGTTTATAAAGAAAAGGGAACAAAATATACGGTTCATTTCTGTGATACAGATGGGACAGAGATTGAAACGCAGACAAAAGTCATTGATGATCAAAAAGAAAGTACAAGTGAAGATCAAAATGAAACGAATCAAGATGAAAACAAAGAGGTTCGTATTTCTCCAAGTAAAGAACCATCCAAAGATGGATATCAATTCCTTGGTTGGTCAACACAAAAACAAGCCACAATAGCTGAATATGATAAAGGTTATGTTGAACTTAAAGATGACAATCGTGATGTAACTGTTTACGCAGTATACAAGGCACAATTGATGAAATATACCGTTCATTTCTGTGATGAAGATGGAAAAGAAATCGAAACTGTAAGCAAAGAAGAAACACAACAAAATTGGTATATTAAGCAAAATAAGGACAAAGTTCCATTTACATATCTTAATCAAAATAATTTGCCAGATATTATCAAAAAAGCAATCGAGAAACGTAGAGACAATATCATAGAGGAAGCCTCAAAAATGGTTATTTCTCCTTCAAAGAATCCAAGTAAAAAAGGTTATATTTTCCTAGGATGGGCTAAGGAAAAAGATTCGAAGACTGTTGATTATAATCGTAAAGATGGCGTAACTGTTTATGATAAGAACCCAGAAGTAACCGTTTATGCGGTCTATAAAGAAGATGAAAAGATGACCTATTCAATTACATACTACAACAATACAGAAATGTATCAAAATTACTTTAAAGAGAGAAAATTCACTCCACGCGTATTAGAAAAGATGTCTTATACAAAAGATACAATGGAAAGTAAATTGGATAAAGGGTTAAATGTAAAACTATCCAGAGTAGTATTTAAAAATAGATGTTATTTTGTGGAGCGTCTTCGCAGTGAATTTGATCGAAAAGAATTTACGTATGCTAAGTATCGTGGCAATTTACATAAGTTGTTTGCTCCGAAACGAATCGATTTTGCATTCTGTGGATGGACAACAGATCCAAATGGAACCGAACCTGAATATAAACCAGGGGAAAAAATTAAAGTAACAAAGGATAATCCAAATATTAAGCTCTATGCTGTATATAAACCACGTTCCCGTAATCTTTCTGCGGAAGCAACAGCAAAAGATGTGGATGAATCGGTAAAAGTCATTGCAACCATTCTTGAAATAATTATTGTACTTGTATAAGTCTTTTGATAAGAGTTGATAAGGTTCTCTTAGCTCATTCGATTAAAAAAAGCTAAAATTCAAAATGAATTTTAGCTTTTCTTTTATGCTTCTTTTTTATTTAATCTTGGTTCCAAAGCCTTGTAAAGAACGGGAACTAAGATCAATCCTAAAATCGTTGTCGGTACCATATACCAAGCTTGATAAATCATACTTGCTGGTAAGGTTGTTTGATAGAAGACAACGCCACTAATTGTACTTGAAATAAAACGAATGATATTGGTAATTAGAACGCCACTATAAAACATTTTATAATTAGGGAATACACAAGCAATTCCATAGATACTAAAAGCAATTAAATAATCTAAACAAAATTGGATAAAGCCTAGAATGTACATTCTTCCAGTCACAAATTGAAGAAGAACACTGAGAATAGAAACCACAAAGCCTTTTTTCCATCCCAAATGGTAGCTTGCAATCAATAGAACAACTGTAGAAACACCTAAAGAACCACCTTGTGGCATTTGTAAGAAAGGTAGGGTATTGATAAAGGCATCAAATACCATGAATAAGGCCAAATAAAAGGCCATGGTTACAAGATCTTTTACGGATAAATTCGAATTCTTCATAAAAAAACACCTCCATTTGAAGGCGTACGAAGTCTATAACGGCTCCCTACGCTAGAATTACCTAGATCAGGTACTAAGGGACTGCATAAAATGCATCTCAGCCAATGGCGCCCCTGCACGTTTTAATTATATAGATTATTTTTTGCTTTTCAAGGTGATGTAATGAATTTCTGGTTTTGAACGATAGCGAACATCCACATGAGTTGTACCAACACCATTTGATAAGGTATAAGGAAAAGATAATCTTTTCTTTGTATTTACATTTAATTTCATCGATCCTTTTTCTTTACGATAAGCCCCAAGAATTGGATAATTGATTTGTGTAGCATGTGCATGTCCTGCAAAGGCATAAGAAATGGAGCAGGAAACAAGTTGTTCACTCACGAGACAATCGGGTTTATGACTCACTAAAAGATTATAGGTTTTATTTGAACAATGACTTGTAGCCTCTTTGATTCCTTTTGAAGAAGTAATACCAATTAAATAAATACTTGTTTTGCTTTGATTCGCAATTGATACTTGTTTGTTATCTAAAACTTCAATCTGGGCATTTTTATAGATTTCAGCAATAGAATCTTTACGAGAATCATCCAAAAGATCCTTCTCGCCCCATACGGCATATTTACCTAAAGGTGCTTCAATGGAAGAAAGACAATTTTGAATAAATTCAACATTTTTGGTATTTAATGAAGTATCTGTATCAAATAAGTCGCCTCCAAAAATTAAAAGATCTGGATTCAATGCTTTAATTTCATTGAAAACCTTTTTAGTTCGTTCTTTATTTTCAAATTTTCCATATTGAAGATCACTAAAATAAACAATGGTTTTATCATTTAAATTTTCTGGAATCAAAGTACTTTTTAAGTTGAGATAGTTTACGTCTAATTGATGAATAGATACATGCATTCCATAAAAAAAGCCAGCATCAAAAATAATTAAAAAGACAAGTAAAAGGCTTAAAAAAATACTGAATCGTAATTTTGTTTTACGCACAATTTCACCTCAAAAGCCATTTTATCATAAAAAAAAGAAAGCCAATGGAAGATTAGCTTTCTTTTCCTTCTTTTTTTGTTTTGGCATGCCGCATTTTTCGTTTACGTTGTAATTCCTCCATCGTTTGTTTCGAATTGATGATAACTGGAATCACAATTGGTGAACGATGCGTCTTTTTAAATAAGAAAGGTTCAAGTGTTGATCGAACACAGTTCTTTAATTCAGAGAAGGTTGTTTTTTCTTTCATTGCTTCTTGTAAGGATTTTCCAACAATAAAGCTTGCTTCTCGCATTAAACCTTGTGAGTCTTTAATAAAGACAAAGCCTCTTGAAACAATAACAGGTTGTGATAATAAGGTATTTGTTTTAGAATCAATCGCAATCACAACCGCAACAAGTCCATTTTCAGCTAAAATACGGCGATCTTTTAAAACGGCAGTTGATAAACCGGAAACATCATTTCCGTCGACATAAATATCATCCCCTTGGAAACGCCAATTGCTTGGTAAGACTTTGTGATCTCTTAAGATTAAGATATCTCCATTGGCACAAATAAATGTGTTTTCTGGTGGGATTCCTGTATCAATTGCGGTTTGTTGATGGTGGACTAACATCTTGTACTCACCATGAACCGGCATAAAATATTTTGGTTTAATCAATTGAATCATTAATTTTTGTTCTTTTTGACTAGCATGTCCTGTTGTATGAAGATTATTTAAAATCGATTTATTTAATACGATAGCACCAGCTCTAAATAAATTATCAACAACTCGATTGACACTTTCTTCATTTCCTGGAATTGGACTGCTTGAGAAAATAATGGTATCTCCTGGCTTTAGATGAATGTGACGATGTGTACCCTTTGAAATACGAGAAAGAGCGGCTAAAGGTTCTCCTTGTGAGCCCGTACAAATGATACAAACCTTTTCGTCTGGTGTTGTTGCAAGGTCTTCTGGTTTTAAGAGTTGGGAATTTTTGATTTTGATGGTTCCCATCTTCCGTCCAATATCAACGACATTTTCCATACTACGACCAAAGACGATGACTTTTCGATGGCAATGGACAGCTGCTTCCATAATTTGGGCAACACGATAAACATTGGATGCAAAGGTTGCGACAATTAAACGATTATTGGGATGGTTTTGCATAATTTCTAAAACCTCTTTACCAACGACACGTTCACTGATGGACATCTCTTCCACACCTGAGTTGGTTGAATCGCTCATTAAAAGATCCGGTTCGCTTGCACCAATAAAAGCCATTTTTTGATAATCGGCATTTGTTCCAACGGGTGTGAAGTCAAATTTGAAATCGCCAGTTTCAACAATTCGACCATTTGGTGTATTGATTAAAATTCCCAAAGAATCAGGAATGGAGTGAATCGTATTAAAGAAACCAACTTGGAAGTATTTGGTTTGAATATTGGATTCATCATTAATTTCAATAATTTTTGTTCGCTCAAGACCGCGATGTTCGCTTAATTTCTTTTGAATCAAAGCCTTCGCAAAGCGAGGTGCATATATTGCATCAATATTAACTTGTTTTAAAAGGAAAGGAATTCCTCCAATGTGATCTTCATGGCCATGGGTTATGATTAAGGTTTTATGTTTTTTATTCATGCGAATCAAATGATGATAGTCAGGAATGACATAATCTACACCTAATAAATCATCATCAGGAAATAAAACACCACAATCGACAATTAAGATTTCATTGTCGTGTTCAAAACAGTACATGTTTTTTCCAACTTCACCTAAACCACCTAAGGCATAGATCAACGTATCATTTTTTTCAACATGATAAGTCTTTCGGTTTCTTGTGTCTTCTATATTATATTCCGTTAATTTTGGCATAAAAGCCCCTTTCTTTTTTTTGAATGATTAGGATGATTGTTTGAAAATTTATAAAGTTCTCTTATTATAATATAACATATCTTGCTTTCTAGGAAAAAAAAGAAGCTAAATTACAATAGCTTCTTCATCTGATTTCCATGGGTCATTCTCGTCAATCCGATCATAGAATAAAGTGCCAGATAAATGGTCAATTTCATGTTGTAAACAAATCGCAAAATAACCGCTTGCACTTAGAACTAAATTTTGATCCGTGATTAAATCGTAAGCACGAACTTTAATTCGAGCATGACGCCAGACATGACCTGGATGTTCATCCTTTACAGATAAACAGCCTTCTCCACCATCTAAATACGCATTTTGTACCGATTCGGATATAATTTTAGGATTTGCGAGTGCCACTTGGCGAAGACCATCTTCTTCCGGAATGACAACCGCAATTAGTTTTTTAGGAATACCTAATTGAATTGCAGCAATCCCAACAGCAGGTTGAAGTCCTTCTTCTTCAGCAATCTCTTCATCTTGTGAATCTTGGACGTATTTCAACATAGCTTCAAGTAATTCTTTGTCTTCATTGGATAAAGGAAGTTTTACATCTTCACTCTTTTGACGAATTCTTGGATCTGTATCAAGGATAATGTCGTCTACTTTAATTTTCATATGTTATCACCGTTACTATTCTATAAAAAAAATCAAAAAAAATAAACTGAGATTCTTCTAAAATGAGTTTATTTAAAAAATATGTTAGAATGGAGCATGATTGTAAGGAGAATTCAATGCAAAGTACGACTTTCTTAAAACGCATACGCAAAATCATTGATGGCGATAGTGCAATCACCATTTCAATTATTGCTCTAATGGCTTTTGGGACCTTAATGGTTTTATCGACGGAAGTTGGAGAAACATCAACAACAGCTATGGTTATGCTATATAATGTTTTCAAACAAATTATTTATTGGATTCTTAGTTTTGCTTTGATTTGGCTTGGATCCAAACTCTTTACATTCCGAAGGTTTTCCTTTTTTTATAAGCCAATTGGCTTTGCGTTGGCTTTTGCGATGGTCTTACCCTTTGCCTTTGAGGCGAGTGGAGGAAGTCATGCATGGATTCGTTTACCCTTTGGTTTTACCATTCAACCGGCTGAATTTTTAAAGATTTTTATCATTTTAAGTGTTGCAAATTCGATTTATCGTACGAAGAAGAAAAAGAAACTCGAAAAAAATCCTTCAAAAATGTTTGCGTCATCTCGTCACTTTATAATGATATTTGTGATTGAGCTTCTTGCTCAAAAGGATTTGGGAACGATGTCGATCTTGCTAGTAACCTATTTGGTTTGTTTATTGATTCCTGATTATCCTTCGATGCGAAAGGGACAACGAAAATTGATTATTTATGGTTTTTTGATTTTGGTAGCGTGTGTTGTTTTTTTTGGTTTGAGTGATATTGGAACCAATGCATTGGCTAAAATTCCTTTCTTATCGCATGTTGCGACACGTATTCAAAATATGAAGAATCCGTTTCTTGATATTTATAATGAAGGGTATCAGCCAGCAAACTCTTTATATGGAATTGGATCCTCAAATTTTTTTGGAAGAGGAATTGGGAATTCTATGCGTAAATTTGGATATTTAACGCAAGCTGAAAATGATTATATTCTTGCAGTCATTGTTGAAGAATGCGGTGTTTTTGGTTTAGCTTGGATTGTATTTTTTTATTTTGTGATTATTTTTCGATTGTTTCATTATGCATTTCGAACCAATGAACTAGCTTATAAGATCATTTTAGTAGGTATTGCAACCTATATTTCAATGCATTTTGTATTGAATGTCGGAGGTGTTGCTTGTTTAATTCCTTTTACAGGCGTTCCTTTATTATTTATTTCCAATGGAGGTTCAAGTCTATTTGCGATTTGTTTATCCATTGGAGTTGCTCAAAGCTGTATTCGACGGATTCGAAATAAGGAGATGGTATAAGATGCGAATTGTTGCAGGTGAATTTGGATCGCGTCCAATTAAAAGTGTAAAAGGGGATGCAACGCGCCCAACTTCAGATAAAATTAAAGGGGCTATTTTTTCTAGTTTAGGAAATTCTTTTGATGGCGGTCGCTTTTTAGATTGTTACAGTGGTACGGGGAATATGGCTTTAGAAGCATTGAGCCGAGGTATGGAACAAGCTGTTTTAGTCGATCAAAGTCGTTTAGCGATTGCCATAATCAAAGAGAATATCAAAACATTAGGTGTTCAAAAGCGTTGCAAAGTGTATCAAAAGGATATTTTCTCTCTTTTACCTAATTTGAAAGAACCTTTCGATTTAATTTATGTGGATCCTCCTTACCAAAAACAAGAAAATGAAAAGCTCTTAAATCAATTGGATGCCTATAATCTTGTTTGTAAACAAGGAATCGTTGTTGTGGAAAGTTTAAGTTCGCAAGTATGGCCCGATCAAATTGGACAGTTGGTAAAATATAAAGAAAAAGATTACCGAAATACGAAGATTACTTATTATCGAAGGGAGGTTCTATGACAAAAGCAATATTTTGTGGAACATTTGATCCAGTGACCCTTGGACATCTTGATGTCATAAAAAGAGCAAGTCAATGCTTTGATTCGCTGGTTGTTTTTGTGACACCGAATACCGAAAAGAAAACTTATTTTTCGGCTGAAAGACGTTGTCAATGGCTCAAGGAAAGCTGTAAGGATTTAGAAAATGTAGATTGTCAAATTCAAGAAGGATTAACGGTTGATGCAGCCCATAAAGTGGGAGCAAAATACTTAGTTCGTGGTGTGCGTAATGGCATTGATTTTCAATATGAACAAAATATGGATTATATGAATCAAAAAATCGATCCAGAATTAGACACCATTTGTTTTTTTACAAAAGCAGAATACATGTATTATTCAAGTTCAAATGTAAAAGAAATGATGAAATATCAACTCGATTTTTCATCAATGGTCCCTCAATGTGTATGGGAAGAATGGAAGGAAAGTGAATAGAATGGCAACATTAATCGATTGGATGAATGAAAATGGGTATCCTTATAAAAATGAAGCATTATATGAAGAGGCTTGCACGCATTCTTCCTATGCAAATGAACATCATGATTTTCATTTAGATAACAATGAACGTCTCGAATTTATGGGCGATGCTGTATTACAAGTTTGGAGCGCAGATCAATTGATGCATATGGAACCAAAACTACGTGAAGGACAAATGACAACCCTTCGTGCACAAACGGTATGTGAGGCAACTTTGGCTAAATTAAATGAACAATTGGGTTGGTATGAATATTTAAAGCTTGGAGTTGGTGAAATGAAAACAGGTGGACGTCATCGTCGAAGTATTATGGCAGATCAATTTGAAGCATGCATTGGGGCAATCTATTTGGATCAAGGCTATGCCCTTTGTGATGAAATTTTAACAAAAGTGATGAAGCCAGTCTTTACCGAAGCCAAAAGCGAAGATGTAACGGATTATAAAACACATCTACAAGAAGTGATTCAAGCTGATAGCCGCAAAACAATTCAATATAAAATGTTAAATGAAGTTGGTCCAAGCAATGCACCAACCTTTACAATGGGTGTTTATTTAGATGATATCTTACTGGGAACTGGAGTGAGTACGACCAAGAAAAAAGCGGAACAAAAAGCGGCAAAGGATGCTTTTGAAAAAATGGCTAAGTAGGTAGACGAAATGGAAAAAGTAGTTGAAGTTTTAGAAAGTTGTCTTTCACTTCCATGTTTAGAAGCCTTAAAAAATGCTTCTTTTTTAGAAATTCCAACTTATCATAAGCGTAGCAATCGTTTAGAGCTTTCTATTCAAAATGATTGCGTTTTGTCTTTTGAAATGTATCAAAAAATTTGTCATGAATTAAAAATCAATTTACATGCGGATATTGAATTGAAAATACAAGCCGATCATGGACAAATTTCCATGGCGGATTTAGATAGCTATGTTAATGAAGTTGTTCAAATGAATCGCTCTTTACAAAGTTTTCGTTATAGTCATCCTTTTTTGTCCAATCAATCCGTTTGTTTTTCAACAACCGATTCGGAAAAGCTTGCAAGTATGGAAGCATCCCTTTCTTTATTGGAGGAAAGCTTGGCATTTTATGGTATAGCGATGAACTTTATTTGTCGATTGGATCAAGATGATGAAGAAATTGAAACCAAGGAAATTGCGCAGCCAATCAAAGAAAAGCCGGTTGTTGAAAAGAAAAATAATACTTATTCTTATAGCAAACAAGAGGTTACGTCCTATCGAATTGGTGAACTTCAAGTTGGTATGAATCATGTAATGATTGAAGGACATGTCTTTTCGCTTGAAAATCGCTTGTTGAAATCTAAAAAGACTTTGCAACAAATTTATATTAGTGATTATCAAGATGCCATTGTTGCCAAACGTTTTGAAGGAAAGCGTTGTACGATTGATGAAATCAATGCACTGAAAAAAGGACAAACGGTTCAATTGACAGGTGAAGTTGTCTATGATGCTTATTCGAAATGTGATTCTTTTATGATTTCTAAACTTGAAGTTGTTAGTGAAAAGAAACGAGAAGATAAGGCAAGTGAGAAACGAATCGAATGGCATGTGCATTCCAATTTTTCGGAAATGGATGGGGTTGCAGATATCGAAGATTATATTCAACAGGCCTTTGATTGGAATATGGAAGCAATTGGGGTTTGTGATCATGATGTTGTGCAAGCTTTTCCTTTTGCGCAACATAAAATTGAAGGGCTTTTAAAGAGTCATCCGGATCGAAAATTTCAAATGCTCTATGGCTGTGAAATGAATATGGTGGATGAAAAATTTTATACGGTATGGAACAATGATCATCGCTCTTTAGAAAATGCAACGATTGTTTCTTTTGACTTGGAAACAACGGGTTTATCTCAACGTTTAGATAAAATCATCGAATTTGGTGCGGTGAAAATGGTTAATCGTGAAGTTGTGGACCGAAAACAAATGTTTATTAATCCGGAAATGCCAATTCCAGCAGAAATTTCCAACTTGACGCATATTACGCAAAAAGATGTTGAAAATGCGAAGCCGATTCGTGATGTTTTGGATGAATTGCTTGAATGGATTGGAGATGCCATCCTAGTTGCGCATAATGGAACCTTTGACTTAGGCTTTATGAATGCAGCTTGTCGAGCTTGTGGAAAAGAAGAAATAAGCAATCCGATGATTGATACATTACCATTATCCCAGCTTTTAATGGATATGAAGGGCTATCGATTAGGGGCCGTCTGTCGTCATTATAATGTAATGTATGATGGGGAAGGTGCCCATCGTGCGGATTATGATGCAGAAGTCTTAAGCCGTTGTTTTTGTCATATGATGAATGAGTTAGGTCAAGATGCAAACTTAGATACCATTGCCAATTTACCAAGTAAGGATCAAATCTATAAGAAGCATCCGAAGCATATTACCGTTTTTGCGAAAAATAAAGCAGGATTGAAAGAGTTGTTTGAATTGGTGACCATGTCCCATACAAAGTATTTGGCTTATAATAAGAATTCGAATTCCAATAATATTTTGGCTCATCCACGGATACCAAAATCGGTTTTAAAAAAATATCATACCCATGGCAATCTCTTATTTGGAACGAGTTGCCAAAATGGGGAAATCTTTGACTTGGCACATACACGAAGTAAACAAGATTTAGCAAAAGCTTTAAGTTTTTATGATTATGTTGAAATCCAACCTTTATCTTGTTATAAGAATTTGTTGGATCGAAATGCACTTCATTCTTTAGAGGATTTAAAGAAGGTTTTATTATTTATTATTGAGGAAGCGGATGCACAAAATAAATTGATTATCGCAAGTAGTGATGCGCATTATGTGGATCCACATGATAAGCGTATACGTGATGTTTATATCAATGCGAAAGCAATCGGTGGTGCACGGCATCCACTATATATCTATAATGCGCAAAAAAGAAAGGCGACTTCAGCTCCAAATCAACATTTACGGACAAGCGATGAAATGCTCAATGAATTGGATTGGCTAGGAGATCGAGCCTATGAATTTGTGATTGAAAATCCGAAAAAATTAAAGGAGCAATGTGAAGAATTATTCCCCATTCATGATAAATTGTATCCACCGGAAATTGAAGGATCGGATCAGAAATTACGGGAAATCTGTTATGAGACAGCGCATAAAATGTATGGGGAACAATTGCCTGAAATCGTTGAAAAACGATTAAAACGTGAATTAGATAGTATTATTGGACATGGGTTCTATGTGGTTTATTATATTTCCCACTTATTGGTTAAGAAAAGCAATGACGATGGGTATATCGTAGGAAGTCGAGGAAGTGTTGGGTCTTCCTTTGCGGCTACAATGTCAGGAATTACCGAAGTAAATCCTTTGATTCCACACTATTATTGTCCACATTGTCATCATTATGAATTTTTAGAAGAAGGAAGTGTCAGCTCTGGTTTTGATTTGGAAGATAAGGAATGCCCTGTTTGTCATGAAAAGATGAAAGGGGATGGCCAGGATATTCCATTTGAAACTTTCTTGGGTTTTGAAGGGGATAAGGTTCCAGATATTGATTTGAATTTTTCAGGAGATTATCAACCAACGGCACATAATTATTGTAAAGAGGTATTTGGCGCAGATCATGCTTTTCGTGCAGGGACTGTTGGTACAGTTGCTGAAAAGACGGCATATGGTTATATTAAAGGCTTCGAAGAGGAAATGGAATGTCAACCTTTTAATGAAGCGAAGCGTAACGATTTAGCTAAAAGTTGTGAAGGCGTTAAACGAACAACTGGACAACATCCAGCTGGTATATTGGTAGTTCCAGAAGGTATGGATATCCATGATTTTACCCCGGTTCAATATCCAGCCAATGATCCTCATGCAACTTGGATGACAACCCACTTTGATTTCCATCAAATTCATGACAATATTTTGAAATTTGATATTTTAGGTCATGTGGATCCAACCGCTATGAAAATGTTAGAAAATATTACGGGTTTAGATGTTACAACTTTGCCAATGAACGATAAGGATACCATGGCTATTTTTAGTTCAACCGAAACGCTACATGTGGATTCAACTCGTTATGATGAACCAACGGGAGCAGCTGGTATTCCTGAATTTGGAACCCCTTTTGTTCGTGGTATTTTAGAGAAAACAAGACCAACGACTTTTTCTGAGTTAGTTACGATTTCCGGTTTGAGTCATGGAACCGATGTTTGGTTAGGAAATGCGGAAGCTTTAATTGATGCGGGCACTTGTCGATTGAGTGAAGTTATTGGTTGTCGTGATGACATTATGGTTGAGTTAATGGGTTATGGAATGAAACCAAAATTGGCTTTTCAAATCATGGAATTCGTCCGAAAAGGAAAAGGCTTAAAGGATGAATGGATCGTGGAAATGAAAAAGTGCAATGTTCCAGATTGGTTTATTGATTCTTGTTTGAAGATCAAATACATGTTCCCGAAAGCCCATGCGGTAGCCTATGTTATGATGGCTGTGCGTATTGCATGGTTTAAAGTTCATATTCCTTTAGCTTATTATTGTATGTTTTTTAGTATTCGTTGTGATGCCTATGATATTCAAACCATGATTGCAGGAGAACAAGCAATCCGTCAAAGGATGACCGAAATTAAACGGAAAGAAAAAGAAGCATCGAGCGAAGTAAGTAAAAAGGATAAGGATACCTATTCAACCTTAGAATTAGCTTTAGAAATGCATTGTCGAGGGTATCATTTCTCAAATATGAGTATTAATCGAAGTGATGCATGTAATTTTATTTATGATCCAGAGGATGAAAAAAGCATTATTCCGCCTTTTACATCTTTAGATGGGCTCGGTGCAAACGTTGGAAAATCCATTGTGAAAGCAAGAGAAGAACGACCTTTTTTATCTAAAGAAGATCTTTTAAAAAGAACACAATTATCCAAATCGCTATTGGATGTAATGAATCAAATGGGGGCATTAGAAGGTTTAGATGATGAAAATCAAATGACCCTATTCTAATTGGGATAAAAAAGAATCATTATCAATGAAGAGCAACTTGTTTTGCTCTTTTTTTAGAGGAATGGAAGGATTGTATTGTAGATTGAAAAAAGTGTAAAAAGTAGAGCGAAATGCATATTTTTTTTGTATAATGTTCCTATATTGGAGGATGATGATATGAGAGATACAGAAATGTTTTCGATTATTGAAAAGGAAGAATCGCGTCAATTGGATAATGTTGAGTTAATCGCAAGTGAAAACTTTGTTTCAAGAGAAGTACGTGAAGCACAAGGAAGTGTTTTAACTAACAAATATGCAGAAGGATTACCAGGACATCGCTATTATGGAGGATGTCAATTTGTGGATGAAGCAGAAGAATTAACGAAAAAAAGAGCCTGTGCTTTATTTGGTGCGGAATGTGTGAATGTTCAACCACATTCTGGTGCTCAAGCGAATATGGCTGTTTATAATTCAGTTTTACAACCAGGAGATACGGTTTTAGGTATGAATTTAACTTCAGGTGGACATTTAACACATGGTTCACCCGTCAATTTTTCAGGAAAACTTTATAAATTTTATTCTTATGATGTAAACAAAGAAACCGAATTGATTGATTACGATGAATTAGAACGCATTGCTTTAGAAGTGAAACCGAAATTAATTGTTGGTGGTGCAAGTGCTTATCCTCGTACCATTGATTTCAAACGATATCGTGAAATTGCGGATAAATGTGGGGCTTATTTAATGATTGATATGGCGCATATTGCTGGATTGGTTGCAACCGGTCTACATCCATCACCAATTCCATATGCAGATTTTGTGACAACAACAACACATAAGACTTTACGTGGGCCTCGTGGTGGCATGATTTTCTGTAAAGAAGAATTTATAAAGAAAATTAATTCCGCTGTTTTCCCAGGTATGCAAGGTGGACCGTTAGAACACGTGATTGCTGCTAAGGGTGTTTGTTTATATGAAGCAAGTCAACCAGCTTTTAAAGAATATATGGAACAAACTTTAAAGAATGTGCAAGTTATGGTTAAAGGATTTAAAGAAAACGGTTATCGTTTAGTATCTGGTGGTTCTGACAATCATTTAGTTTTAGTTGATTTAAAAGGTTCAAAAGGTATGACTGGAAAACGTGGGGAAGAACTTTTAGATTTAGCCGGAATTACGGTGAATAAAAATACGATTCCTTATGAAACAGAAAAACCTTTTGTGACATCTGGTTTACGTATTGGAGCAGCTGCTATGACAAGTCGTGGCTTTAAAGAAGCTGAATTTGAAAAAGTAACTCAATGGATCATTGATGTATTAAATCATGATGATGAAGAATATGCGAAAAGCATTCGTAAAGATGTTGTTGCATTAACGCACCAATTTCCAGCTGAGGCACAAATTTGATTCGCTTAATATCGATTGGAAAAAATAAAGATAAAGCGCTTCAAACCCTCGAAAAGGAATATACAAAACGTATTTCAGCTTTTTCTAAATTGGAAGTCATCGAAGTAAAAGATGAAGCGAACCAACATATGGATCGTGATCAGGAAGTGGAACGAATCAAGGAAAAAGAGGGACAACGGGTATTAGATAAATTAAAGAATGAGGATTTTGTCATTCTTTTAGATTTACATGGAAAGATGATGAATAGTGAAGAATTTGCCAAACAATTGAATGTTTGGCAAATTTCATCCCAACATCTTGTTTTTGTGATTGCCGGCTCTTTGGGGCCAAGTCAAGCTTTATTAAAACGTGCCGATGTACGATGGAAATTATCGGACCTTACTTTTACACATTTGATGACCAGGGTTTTAGTGCTTGAACAGATTTATCGGGGATATATGATATTAAATCATCGAAATTATCATAAATAGAAAGAAAGGGATTTAAGGGGCAAATGAAGTTTTATAGGGGATTGATTTTTCTTAATATTTTTATTGCGGGCATTATTTTATTTGAAATTATTGGATATGCATGGATAGGTCATCATCAAGCCTGTATTCATTACATAATTGATGGCTTTTTACTTGTTATTACTTTAATGGATATTTATTGGTGTATCCGCTTAATTAGACAATGAATAGCAAGCGCTATTCATTTTTTGTTTTTTTGTGAAAGTTCTAACTAGGCAATTAAAAAAGGTAGTGCTATAATTTTATTGCGTTTATATACAGTAGGAGGAAATTAAATGACAAAAAGAACTGTAAAAGATCTAGACGTTGCTAGTAAAAAAGTATTAGTACGTTGTGATTTCAACGTGCCACGTCAAGATGGAGTTATCACGGATGATAATCGAATTGTAATGGCTTTGCCTACCATTAAATATTTAGTAGAAAATAAAGCAAAAGTAGTTTTATTCTCTCACTTAGGAAAAGTTAAAACAGAAGAAGATAAAGCAAAAAACAACTTAGAATGTGTTGCAGTTCGTCTTCAAGAATTATTACCTGAAACAAAAGTAACATTCTGCCCAGCTACACGTGGACAAGAATTAGAAGATGCAGTTGCTGCATTAAATGATGGTGAAATTGTCTTAGTACAAAATACTCGTTATGAAAAAGGTGAAAGTAAAAATGATCCTGAGTTAGGTGCTTATTGGGCTAGCTTAGGGGATGTTTTCGTAGAAGATGCATTTGGTTCAGTTCACCGTGCACATGCTTCTACTGTAGGAATCCCTTCAAATATCAAAGAAAACGGATTAGGCTTCTTAGTTGAAAAAGAAGTAACTATGTTAGGAAAAGCTGTTGATGAACCGGCACATCCATTTGTAGCAATTATTGGTGGTTCAAAAGTTTCAAGTAAAATTGATGTAATTGATAATTTATTGAAAAAAGCAGACAAAGTAATCATCGGTGGAGGTATGGCTTATACTTTCATGAAAGCAAATGGTGGTTCAATTGGTACTTCTTTAGTTGAAGATGATAAATTAGATTTAGCAAAAGAATACTTAGAAAAAGCTGGTGACAAATTAGTTTTACCTTGCGATAACGTAGCTGCTGATGCATTTAGCGAAGAAGCAAATACACAAGTATGTAAATCTGGACAAATTCCTGATGGATGGATGGGATTAGATATCGGTCCTGAATCAATCGAATTATTCAAGAAAACATTAGAAGGTGCTAAAACAGTTGTATGGAATGGACCTATGGGTGTATTCGAAATGAAGAAATTTGCGGTTGGTACAGAAGCTGTATGTAAAGCAATTTCTGAATTACCAGAAGCAATCACTGTAATCGGTGGTGGAGATAGTGCTGCTGCTGCAAAACAATTAGGATATGCAGAAAAATTCTCACATGTTTCTACTGGTGGTGGAGCATCATTAGAATATATGGAAGGTAAAACATTACCAGGAATCGCTATTATCAGCGACAAAGATTAATTAGAGGAGAAAATAAGATTATGGCAAGAAAACCAATTATTGTTGGAAACTGGAAAATGAATAAAAACAATGCTGAAACAAAAGCATTCTTTGAAAAAGTAGATGCAGTTGCAGCAAGTGAAAATGCAACTTATGGAATTGGAGCTCCATTTACAGATTTACGTACAGCTTTAGATCATGCAAGTAATTTGATCGTAGCTGCAGAAAACTGTCATTTTGAAGATGCAGGTGCTTTTACGGGTGAAGTAAGTGTACCTATGTTAGAAGAATTAGGTTTGAAATGGTGTATCATTGGTCACTCTGAACGTCGTCAAATGTTTGGTGATACAGATGAAACGGTAAACAAAAAAGCAAAACGTTTAATTGCTGCAGGAATTACACCTATTTTATGTATTGGTGAAACAGAAGAAGAATATGATGCTGGTAAATCAGCTGAAGTTATTAAAAATGAATTAACAGGATCACTTGCAGGATTAGAAGCAGAAGCTGTTGGAAACATGGTTATTGCTTATGAACCAATTTGGGCAATTGGAACTGGAAAATCAGCATCGGTTGAAATCGCTGAAGATTGCTGTAAAACAGTTCGTGAAACAGTTCGTGAATTATTTGGTGACGATGCAGCTGAAAAAGTACGTATTCAATATGGTGGAAGTGTTAAGCCAGGAAACATTGTTGAATATATGGCACAACCAGATATCGATGGTGCATTAATCGGTGGTGCTTCTTTGAAAGAAGATAGCTTCATTGAAATCATTGAAAAAACAAAATAGATGTTTGAATCGACTTGCTCTTTTGAGTAAGTCTTTTTTTGTTCATGAATCTCGGACAAATGAGAAGGAATGAACCTTGCAATAAAAGGAAAACTATGATAATCTAGGTTTGTACAATTTAGACCGATAGGGGGTTGAAGTATGAATTTTGTAGAAAATAACGGAAAAAAAGTAGCTGCCATTTTATGTGTGGCATCGGCATTACCAGTCGTAGGAACTTTGTATGCAATGGAATCTCAACCAGGTTGGCATGGTGATAAATATGTCAAAGAAGATCATAAAGTTGCTAAGGGTTGGACAAAAGTAGGTAGTAAATCTTATTATTTTGATGAAAATGGAAACGTTGATAAAACAGTTTCTAGAAATGCGAGTGCAACAGTTGTTTCAACAAGTCTTGCAGACGTCACAAAAGATGTTGTAAAAGAATCTGCGAGTGCTGCAGTTGATTCTGAAACAGTGCGTTTAAGCGGTGAAGAAGAAACAAAAGCTGTTACATTATCAAATGTTGAAACAGAAGTTGTAAATACAGAAGTTAAAGCAGTTTCTGAAGAAGCCAGTGTTGTTTCATTAGATACAGAAACAAGTGAAACAACGGAAGTTGTGAACACACTTCCTAGTCAAGAAGTAGTAACACCATCTCAAGATGTTGTAACGCCTTCTCAAGACGTCGTAACTCCTTCTGAAGATGTTGTAACACCATCTCAAGATACACAACCATCTGTTGATCAAAACACAAATACAGTTGATCAAAATACAGGTACTGTAGATTCAAATACAGTAGCTCCAAGTACAGATACAAGTTACCAACAAAGAATTGCTGATGCAGCTTTAGCACAAGTTGGACAACATAAATGGTGTACAGATGTTGCAACGGATGCAGTTAATGCAGCTGGTGGACAACAAATCGGAACGTATTGGCCAAGTGGTTATATGAATATTGGAACTGTCTTCACAGATCGTTCTCAATTAATTGCTGGTGATTTGGTTTATTATCAAAATGATGGAAACGCTGGTTCTGATGGTGTTGTTGTTCCAGATCATATTGCTGTTTACGTAGGAAATAATACCGTTGTAAATGGTGGATGGAACTATGGACCAAATGTAGCTACAAGTGGTATTGATGTCCCTAGTGGAACTCAATATTATATCCGTGTAAACGGTTAAGAATTGTAAATAGAGCTTGGATATTCCAAGCTTTTTTTTTGAATTTTTGTGTTAATATAGTAGATATGTTTAAGAAGGCGATTTGTAGAAAGGATTTATTATGATTCGTATTGGACAAGCAATAGATATTCATCAACTTCAAAAAGGACGTCCTTTAATTTTAGGTGGTGTTCAAATTGACCATGAACAAGGTTTACTTGGACACTCCGATGCGGATGTCTTGCTTCATGCAATTGCTGAAAGTATTTTAGGCGCTTTAGCTTTGGGTGATTTGGGAAAACATTTTCCAGATACCGATCCAAAATATAAAGGGATTAGCAGTATGCTTTTACTCGAACATGTTTATGAATTAATGAAAGAAAAAAAATATAAGATTGGAAATATTGATGCAACGATTTTAGCTGAAAAGCCAAAAATGGCACCACATATTTTGAAAATGCGCGAGAATGTTGCTTCTTGCTTACATTGCTCACTTGATGCCATTTCGATTAAGGCTACTCGTGGAGAAAAGATGGGCTTTGTAGGGAAGGAAGAAGGCATGGTTGCTCTTTGTGTTTGTTTGTTGGAGGAAGTATGAGAGTTGTCATTCAAAAGGTAAAATATGCTTCTTGTAAAGTCGATGATCAAGTTACAGGCGCTATTCAAACAGGCCTTTTATTATTTGTTGGTTTTAAAAAAGAAGATTCACAAGAAGTTTTAAAAAAAATGATTCATAAAATCTTAAATCTTCGAATATTTATTGATGAAAATGATAAAATGAATTTATCTTTGTTGCAAGTTGGTGGTGATATCTTATCGATTTCACAATTTACCTTATATGCAAATTGTAAGAAAGGGAATCGTCCAAGTTTTATTGAAGCTGCAAAGCCAGATATTTCTAAGCCTTTGTATGATGAATTCAATCATCTTTTAGAAGAAGAAGGAATTCATGTTGAAAAAGGAATTTTTGGCGCTGATATGAAAATCGAATTATTAAATGATGGTCCGATTACCATTTGTTTAGATAGTGAGGAGTTGTTTTAAATGAAAATTATTTGGGGAAATGAATTAGCTGAAGAAGTAAAAAATGATATTCGTTCGAAGGTCGATGCAATAAAAGAAGCTGGAAAACGTCTTCCTGTTTTAGCGGTTGTTTTAGTAGGTGATAATCCTGCAAGTCAATCTTATGTTCGTTCGAAAGCGAATGCGTGTGTTTCTGTAGGTATGGAAAATAAAACAATTGTGATGGATGGAAATACAAGTCAAGAAGAATTGCTTGCAAAAGTAAAAGAATTAAATGCAGACAAAGGGATTGATGGCATTCTGGTTCAACTTCCATTGCCAAAACATTTGGATGCGGATTCGGTCATTATGGCAATTGATCCAAGCAAGGATGTGGATGGATTACATCCAATCAATGCCGGAAATTTGTTAACAGGAAGAAAAGGCTTTGTTCCTTGTACACCAATGGGTGTAATGTATATGTTGCAATCCATTGGTTATAAAGATTTATCAGGGAAAAAAGCTGTTGTATGTGGACGCAGTAATTTAGTAGGAAAACCAGTGGCTCTTTTACTTCAAAATCAAAATGCGACGGTTACGATTGTTCATTCAAAGACGCCAAATATCGAAGAAGTATGTTCACAAGCGGATATCTTAGTTGTCGCAATGGGTAAAGAAAAACTTGTAAAAGAAAATTGGGTAAAAGAAGGTGCTGTCGTAATCGATGTCGGAATCAATCGTATGGCCAATGGTAAACTTTGTGGGGATGTTGATTTTGAAGCTGTAAAAGAAAAAACGAAGGCCATTACACCAGTTCCAAAAGGTGTTGGACCAATGACTGTTTGTATGTTGCTACAAAATACCTTAACAGCTTATCAATGCCATGAAAGAGGATAAGACTATGAATGAAATGGAATATGATTTAGGTGATATTATTGAAATGAAAAAGGAACATCCCTGTCATAAGTCAAAGGAATGGAAAATCATTCGAATGGGTGCAGATATTCGTGTGAAGTGCCAAGGATGTGGGAATAGTGTATTATTGCCTCGCTCAAAATTTGAAAAACGTTTAAAACGAATTGTTCAAAAGGCAAATGAATTGGAAGGAATGTGAGAATATGCCATTAACAGCAGGAATTGTAGGATTACCAAATGTCGGAAAATCGACTTTATTTAATGCGATTACCAATTCGCAAGTAGAAGCCGCAAATTATCCATTTGCGACCATTAATCCAAACGTTGGTGTAGTTGAAGTGCCAGATCATCGTGTTGATCGTTTGGTTGAATTATTTCATCCCAAAAAGACAATCTATACAACTTTTGAATTCACAGATATTGCAGGTCTTGTAAAGGGAGCAAGTAAAGGAGAAGGATTGGGAAATCAATTCTTATCAAATATTCGATTAACGGATGCCATTTGTCATGTGGTTCGTTGTTTTGATGACAACAATATTACACATGTTGAAAATAGTATTGATCCTTTACGTGATATTGAAATCATTAATCTTGAACTAGTGATGGCGGATTTACAAACTGTAGAAAATCGTTTATCCAAAATTGAACGAAAAGCGATGACAACAAAAGATAAAGAAGCACAAGAAGAAACGAAGCTTTTAAAAGAATTAAAAGAAGTTCTTGAAGAAGGAAAAGCAGCACGTAGTCTAGAAGTGAATGAAGAACAAGCTTTATTCTTAAAAAATTATAATCTCTTAACGACAAAACCAGTGATTTATGTCGCAAATATGGACGAAGAAGGTATCATGGATCCATCGGCCAATGCTTATTATCAAAGTGTCCTTTCTTATGCTGAAAGTGAACATGCACAAGTCGTTCCATTGTGTGCCAAAATAGAAGAAGATCTATCCGGAATGACAAGCGAGGAAAAAGATGAGTTCTTAGCGGATCTTGGTTTACCACATTCAGGTTTAGATGCTTTGATTCAAAAGGCTTATGCAGTTTTAAATCTTCAAACCTTCTTGACGGCTGGTGAGGATGAATGCCGTGCATGGACATTCACGAAAGGAATGAGTGCACCCGAATGTGCGGGTGTAATTCATACAGACTTTCAAAGAGGTTTCATTCGTGCAGAAGTTTATTCATTTGAAGCCATTGATGAATTAGAAAGTGAAAGTGCCATCAAGGAAGCGGGAAAATTACGCAGTGAAGGAAAAGATTATATTATGCAAGATGGAGATGTAGTTCACTTC